>NZ_JBKFEE010000019.1:0-50235 GCF_046503825.1 Asticcacaulis sp. W401b | reverse complement strand
GAGCGGAATGATTTCTAATGGAATCATTCCGCTCAAGCCGGCATTGAGGCGGCGGCCAAGGCGGCGCAGCCGCCGCCCGGCGAGGGGCTAAACAAAAATCCAGATCATTATGTTTCTGCCAGAAATCATAATGATCTAGATCGTGCCTATAAACGTCTGTTTTGTATAAATTTAGCAACCGCTAACAGGGACACAAAGGAAAAGATCATGGTGAAACTAACCAAACGCAGCCTGTTGGGCGGTGTGCCATTGATGGGGGCGTGGGGTGCGGTTGCCGGGGCTGGTTTTGCGGCCTCCAAGGCCACGGCGGCTGCTGATGGCGATGCCTGTCAGCCCAAACCGCCGGTCCGCTACGATCTGCCCGTCGCCAAGGGGCCGTTTCAGCCGACGCCTGAGTCGCTGAAGACCTATCAGGCGCCCGACTGGTTCCGCGATGCCAAGTTCGGTATCTGGTCGCACTGGGGCCCGCAGGCCGTGCCGCGCGTCGGGGACTGGTACGCGCGTAACCTCTATATCCCCGGCCACTTTCACAATACGCACCACGTCAAGACCTACGGCCAGCCGTCAAAGTTTGGCTATAAGGACATAATCCCCCTGTGGAAGGCCGAAAAGTTCGACCCTGAAGGCTTGATGGACCTCTATGCGGCCGCCGGTGCCAAATACTTTGTCAGCATGGGCGTCCATCACGACAATTTCGACCTGTGGAAGTCGAAGCACCACAAATGGAACGCGGTCGCCATGGGGCCCAAACGCGATATTGTCGGCGAATGGGCGGCGGCGGCGCGCAAGCGTGGCCTGCGGTTCGGTGTCTCCGAGCATCTGGGCGCCAGCCACAACTGGTTCCACCCCAGCCATCTGTATAATCAGACCTGGCCGGAAAACGGCGTCGCCTATGACGGGGCTGACCCGCAATACGCCGACCTCTATCATCCGGCCCATAACGAGCCCTATCGCGGCACGGCGGACACCTGGTACACCAAGGACCCGGCCTTCCATCAGATATGGTACAACCGTATCCAGGACCTGATCGACAGCTATGAACCGGACCTGCTCTATTCCGACGGCGGCCTGCCCTTCGGTGTGGTCGGCCGCAGTCTGGTCGCGCACATGTACAACAAGAGCGTGGCGCGCGCCGGCCGCAACGAAGCCGTCTATAATGGCAAGGATTTCGGCTCCGGTGAATTCTACAAAGAGGCGTTTGTGCAGGACGTCGAACGCGGCGTGCTGAAAGGTATCAATCCCTATCCGTGGCAGACCTGTACGTCCAACGGCGACTGGTTCTATTCGGATGGGTTCAAGTACAAGACCAGCACCGAAGTGATCCATATGCTGTGCGACATCGTCAGCAAGAACGGCAATCTGCTGATGAATGTGGTGCAGTATCCCGACGGCAGCCTGCCGCCGGAATCGCAAACCCTGCTGGCCGATCTGAGCGCATGGATGAAGGTCAATGGCGAGGCCATTCACGGCACCCGCCCGTGGACGCAATTCGGCGAAGGCCCGACCGAGGCCGCCGAAGGGGCGTTTCAGGAAGGTACGGCCTACACGGCACAGGACATTCGCTTCACGACGCGCGGCAAGACCCTGTATGCGATTTCGCTGGGCAAACCCGAAGGCCGCCTCGCCATTCAGGCGCTCGGTAAAAACGCCAAACAGGCGCGTCAGGTGAAGCAGGTGCGCTTGCTGGGCACGTCCAAACCCTGCCGGTTACAGCAGGAGGCGGGGGCACTGGTGATCAAGGTGCCTCAGGGGGCTTCGCCCATGGCCAACGCGTTTGAAATCACCTTCCGCGGTTAGAGCGCAGGGAACTTCTGGCGCGGTATGTCAAAAGTGTGAGCGGTTTTTGATAAAGTATCTCGATAAAACAAAAATTTAGAACGGCGTCCGGAATATCCGGACGCCGCTTTATTTGATTTAAGCACAGGTCAGTTCGATAACGGTGAGCGGGTCGCCGCGCGACCCCTCAACGACCCGAAGCGTCAGCGTGCCGTCCTGCTGCGACCAGACGACCTTGCCGCCCGTCACACTGACCGCTGTCTGCACGGTTTTGGGGAAATCGCTCAGGGTCAGGCGGTCTTCGGGCCATGAGAAGATATGCACAAACACCTTGTTTTTACGGAAGGTTGTGCCGAAAACGCCGTCGCGCGGCTGAAGCGGTCCGGGGCGGGTGTCCTGAATCGTATAGCCGTATTTGCTCATCCATTGGCCGATACCCCTGAGCGTTTCGGCCTGAGCGGGCGGGATACGCCCTTGCGTGTCCGGTCCGACATTGATCAGGGCATTGCCATTGCGCACGGCGGCGTTGACGATGAAGGGGACGACCTTTTGCCACGACATGGCGTAATTATCCGGCGTGTAGCCCCAGGCCGAGCCGAGGGCGAAGGTCTTTTCCCACGGACGCGCCCGGATCGGCCCTGAGATAGTGCCGTGGCCTTCTTCGGTGTCGAAATCGCCGATCCAGCCCGAACGCGGATTGATCAGGATCTTGGGCTGGTATTTGCGCACCATGCCATTGAGTTTGGCCGGCTCCCAGAACCACGCCGCGTCGGCATCGGTCCCCTTGTGCGCCAGCCAGCCGCCGTCCCACCACAGGACGTCGATCTTGCCGTAGTTTTTCATCAGTTCACTGACCTGATCATAGGTCTGCATTTTCAGCAACCGGGCGTTTTCCGGCAGTTCGCGCGGGTGGAAATAGGCGGGAAAGCGCCAGTCGAGCGGCGAATAATAGAGCCCGACCTTCAGCCCGGCGCGCCGCACGGCGTTCACATAGGGCCGGATCAGATCGCGGTGCGCCCTGGCGTGCATAGCGTCAAATTGCTGGAAGCTGGACGGGCTGTCCCACAGGGCGAAGCCGTCGTGGTGGCGGGCCGTCATCACCATGTAGCGGGCCCCGGCCTGTTTGGCCAAGGCGGCCCACTGGTCCGGATCATAGGCCTGCGGATCGAACTGCTCCGCCAGCTTGCGGTATTCGCCCGGCGGCACCTTGTCATTGAACATGTGCCATTCGCCGCGCCCCGGAATGGCATAGAGCCCCCAGTGCACAAAGATGCCGAACTTGGCGTCACGCCACCACGCAAGGTCCTTCTCAGGCAACAAAAGCTCAGGGGCCAGCGCCGGATCGGCATTGGACAGCTTGGCCGCTGACCTCTGCTCATCGGTCTGCGTCGCAGCTACAGCGACCGCCGGGGCCGCCAGCGCGCAGGCCCCCGCCATCAGAAAATGTCGTCTGCCGATCCTCATTATTTCCTCCTTTGTATTGTTCTTCCCGCGCTCCGCCGCACCAGTGGCGAACAGGCGGGCCTCAGGCGCGGATACGCACCACATCGGTAAAGCCGAACGGCTGTCCGCGACGGGCCCGGAAAATCAGGCTGACCCAGTGTTTCCCGGCCCCCTTGGGGAAGGGGGCGCTCAGGGGCGCGCTGTCGTCGCTGGTTTTTTCAGCCACCTTCTGACCGTTGATATATAGGGTGGCCGGGCCCAGCAGGCCCAGACACTCGATGACACCGCCGCTCTTTCGCACCCGGGCATAGGCTTCGACCTCGACGGCGCACAGGACCTCCGTGTCGCGGTCGAGCGCAGCGAAGGGCACGCCCGCGCGGAACCAGCCCCACGAATTCATGTCATTATCCTTTGGGCGCAGATCGGGATTGAGCGGCCCCGCCTGTTCGGGGGCGCGCCGCCAGTTTTCGGTGATCTGCACGCTTTCGGACACGGCCTGATAGGGCCAGGGCTGCGCCGCCTGCACGTCGATCCTGAGCGTTGCGGGCTTCAGACCCTCCGCCACGGCCTTTAGAACGAGCGGGTCGGACTGGCCTTCGCGCGTCTGGACGATCACCTGCGCCAGCCCGTTGAACAGGGCGCGCGTGTCGCCTTTTTCCGAGCTGATATCATTGGGATTGCCGTTGCCAAGCCCGATAATGTCGCCGCCTTCGACCGTAAAGCGCACGCTGTGCTGGGCGGTCGGCACGTGCCGGCCCTTCGCATCCAGCGCTTCGACCGTGAAGGGCTGGGCATCTATGCCATCCCCCTTCATCAGCGGGCGGAAGGGGGTCAGTTTCAGTTGTACCGGCGTGCCCGTGGTTTCGACCTCAAAGCGCTTGACCGCCTTGCCGCCGCGATAGCCAATGGCGCTCAGCTTTCCCGGTGCATAGGCGACGCTCCAGCGGTTCATCACGTAACGGTCCCCCGCCTGACGCCCCAGCGACCGGCCATTCAGGAACAGTTCCACCTCGTCCATATTGTGCAGAGCCATGACGAGGATGTCCTGCCCCTCCTGTCCGGCCCAGTTCCAGTGCGGGGCCAGATGCAGCACCGGATCGCTGCACCACATGGCCTGCCGCATCCAGAAGGCGGTCTTGGCGAAGCCGCACAGGTCCATAATGCCGAAGAAGGACGAGTTGGACGGCCACTGATGCGGCGTCGGCTCGCCGTGATAGTCGAAACCGGTCCACACGAAGGTGCCCGCCACAAAAGGCCGCGCGGCTATGGCTTTCCAGCCGACGCGCTGCGTGGTGCCCCAGTCGGCGGCGTCATCGTCATAGGAGGCGATAATGTGCTTATCCTTTATCGTCTTGTATTCCCCGCGCGTCATGAAGGCGGAGCAGTCTTCGGACGAGGTGATGGGCAGGGTCGGGTGCGCCTTATGAAAGGCGTCGTAATTCTGATACTGATAGTTGAAACCGACCACATCGACGGCCTGAGACACATTGACGGGCGTAAACAGACCGTCATTCATGGCCGCCGTCACCGGGCGGGTGGTGTCGAGCGACTTGACCTTGGCCACCATGCGCCGGACCATCTGATAGCCCTGTTCCGTCCCCTGCATCGGTTCTTCGTTGAAGACGGACCACAGGATGATCGAGGGGTGGTTGCGATCGCGGCGCACCAGCCACTCCAGCTCGGCCATATGGATGGGCGAGGGGTTGAAGACGCGGTTTTCGTCCATCACCAGAAAGCCCATGCGATCGCACAGGGCATAAAACGCCTTGTCCTGCGCATTGTGCGAACAGCGGATGGCGTTGCAGCCCAGCTCTTTGAGGCGATGCAGGCGATATTCCAGAAGCCCCGGCGGTACGGCGACGCCGACCCCGGCGTGGTCCTGATGGATGCACACGCCCTTCAGCTTGACCGTCCGACCATTGAGGAAGAAGCCCTTGTCCGGATCAAAGCTCTGGGTGCGGAACCCGGCGGGGGTCACCACCTCGTCAAGGACACGCCCCTGCTGGATAAGCTGTGTGCGCACCTGATACAGGTAAGGGGAGTCGATATCCCAGAGGGTCGGGTTGCCGACATTCATGCGACCGGTCGTGACACTGGTCTGCATCGGCGGGATTTGCGCGGTCACGCGACAGGTGCTGACGACACGGCCCGTCGCATCGACCAGCGACGAGACGATCTCCGCCGATTGCGGCCGGTCGGTGGTGTTGTTCAGTGTCACCTCGACCGGAATCTGCCACTGATCGCCGGCCTTTACGGGGTGGGCAAAGACGCCATCGGTCTCAATATGCAGCGGGTGACGCTTGACGATCCACGTATTGCGGTAAATGCCCGCCCCTTCGTACCACCAGCCCTGCATGGCGTCGGCATCGACGCGCACCACCAGTGAATTGAGCGCCGCGCCGTAGGACAGATAGGGCGTGATATCGACATAGATGGAATTATAGCCCGACCAGTTGCGATTGATCAGCGTGCCATTGAGCCAGAGGGTGGCGTGGGTCGAGATGCCGTCCAGTTGCAGCTCGATATGTTTGCCGCGGTCACTTTCGTCGAACCTCAGCAGGTTGCGATACCAGCCGATGCCGCGCTTGCGATACCCCTGCGCCAGATTTTCGCGCTCATCCGGCACTTGGAAACTGGCAAAGTCGTGCGGCAGAGTGACATGCGTCCACTCCGTGTCGTCATAGGAGGCCGCCGCCGCGCCCCAGGCCGATCCGGCCTTGGCATTGGCGTAGGACCAGCCGTGCCCCAGTATCTTGGGGAAGGGAATGTCGCCTTCGAAAAAGCGCCAGCCCTTGTTCAGCGAAAGCACTTCGCGGGGCGACGGTCCGCTGGCCGGAGCCGGAGAAGGCGCGGCGCGATCCGTAGCCTTTGCAGGTGCGGAAACACCATAGGACACAGCCCCCAGCAGGCTCACGGATTTCAACAGGTCACGTCTGTCCAGCACGCGCTTCTCCCTTTTTATTGTCGGACAATAATATTGTTTTGAGGACGCTTGTCCAGTCGTGATCCGAAGATTTTACCAGAAATAGCCGTGGAGGCTTTGCGCGGCCCCTCTTGGCTGCCTGTGACTCCAGCGGCGTATTGAAGCGAGGTTTATTATAATATAATAACGCAGCAAACACAGAACACAGGCAGGGGACGACATGCGCAAACAGACATACACGGGCAGGCTTCTCAGGGGGGTGCTGGCGGCGCTGCTGCTGATATGCGGGCTGATCCTGCCCGCTGTGGCCCAGACCCCGCGTGAGCGCCTCAATATCGACAAGGACTGGCGTTTTGCCTACGGCCATGCCGATGAGGCCCAGCGCGACTTTGGCTATGGTCTGCGGCCCTTTTTCTTCGCTAAGGCGGGCTATGGCGACGGTCCGGCCAATCCGGACTTCAGCGATGTCAGCTGGCGCAAGGTCGATCTGCCGCACGACTGGGCGGTCGAACTGCCGTTTGATCAACGCGGCAGTGCCAACCACGGCTCCAAGGCCATCGGGCACCCTTTCCCGGAAAACAGCGTCGGCTGGTATCGCAAAACCCTCACGATTCCGGCCTCGGACAAGGGGCGTCGGATTTCGCTGGAATTCGATGGCGTCTATCGCAACAGCGTGGTGTGGATCAACGGGCACTACCTTGGCACCGAACCCAGCGGCTATTCGGGGTTTAGTCACGACATCACCGATTACGTCAATTTCGGCGGCGAAAACCTAATCGCGGTGCGCGCCGACGCGACGGTCGAAGAGGGCTGGTATTACGAAGGGGCGGGCATTTACCGGCACGTCTGGCTGACCAAGACCGATCCGTTGCACGTGGCGCAGTGGGGCACCTTCGTCCGATCGACCGTTGAGGGAGCGAATGCCCGGCTCGACATCGACCTGACGGTGCAGAATGCCTTCAAAAGCGAGCGGGGCTTTGCCATCCGTCATGAGGTGGTGGACGCCCGCAGGCAGGTCGTGGCGCAAACAACGCAGGCCGACCGGTCGGTGAACGCCGTATCGGACGGGGTGTTTGCCGCCACCCTGACGCTGTCTGAGGCGCATCTGTGGTCTCTGGAAGACCCGTATCTCTATACCCTGCGCACAAGCCTGTTGCGCGACGGGCAGGTCGTGGACCGCTACGACACCCGATTTGGCGTGCGTACCGTCACCTTTGATCCGGACAAGGGCTTTTTCCTCAATGGCAAGGCCGTCAAACTTCAGGGCACCAATAACCATCAGGACCATGCCGGTGTTGGCGTCGCCCTGCCGGATGGCCTGAAAATCTGGCGGCTGAAACAGCTCAAATCCTTTGGCGTCAATGCCTACCGCGCCTCGCATCATCCGCCGACGCCGGAGCTTCTCGATGAAGCTGACCGTCTGGGGATGCTGGTCATCGACGAACACCGCATGATGGGGACCAGCCCGGAAATAACGCACCAGCTTGAGCGCCTGATCCGTCGCGACCGCAACCACCCCAGCGTCATCCTGTGGTCGGTGGGCAATGAGGAGTGGGCGCTGGAATGGAAGGACATCGGCACGCGGCTGGCGCTTGAAATGCAGGATTTCGTCAGGCGGCTCGATCCGACGCGGCGCACCACGGTCGCCACCAGCGGTTCGGGCAAGGGCACCTCGGTCGGCGCGGATGTCATCGGTTTCAACTATGGCGCTCAGCACGACGTCGATGGCTTCCACGCCCAACATCCGGAAAAGCCGGCCATCATGACCGAGGAAGGCTCGACCCTGACGACGCGCGGCATCTATTTCGACGACCCGGCAAGGGTGCACCTCAATGCCTATGACCGTCAGGGCCGGCCGGGCAGCAGCCTCAGCATCGAAGAAGGTTGGACCCGCGTCATGGCGCGCCCGTGGATGTCGGGCATGTTTGTGTGGACGGGGTTCGATTATCGTGGGGAAACCACGCCGTTTGGCTGGCCGGCCATATCGTCGCAATTCGGCATGGTGGATACGACGGGTGTGCTTAAGGACACGGCCTATTATCTGAAATCCGTGTGGACCGATCAGCCGATGGTGCACATCCTGCCGCACTGGAACTGGGCCGGGCGCGAAGGTCAGCCGATCGACGTCCGCGTCTATAGCAATGGCGACGCGGTCGAACTGTTCCTCAATAGCAAGTCGCTGGGGCGTCAGGCGATGCCGCGCTATTCGCACCTGAGGTGGCGCGTACCCTATGCGCCCGGCACCCTGACGGCCAGGGCCTATCAGAAGGGGCGGCAGGTCGCCGTACAAAACGTCAGCACCACGGCCGCACCGGCGGCGGTGGTCGCGCGGCCCGACAAGACGGCACTGAAAGCCGACGGCAGCGACATTTCGGTGGTCTGGGTTCAGGTGACCGACAAAAAGGGGCGTCCTGTGCCCACGGCGGATAACCGCATAGATTTTGAGGTATCGGGGCCGATCCGGCTGATCGGCATGGGCAACGGCGATCCGGGGTCTCACGAAGTGGACCGTCCGGCGGAGCGCCATCGCTATGTAAGCCTGTCGAACTGGCGCAGTCTGGCTGGAGACGATCTGACCGACACGTCACGCGCTGTGGCCGAGACGGCCGACACCACAAACTGGCGTGATCCGGCGCAGTGGTTGCCCCCGGAGGCTCAGCCGCCCCTGACCAAAGGCCTTGTGTTGAGGGGTGAATTTGCCCGCCCGGTGATAAGCGCGGGCGAACAGGCCGTGCTCTTTGTCGGACAACTGGCCCCGGATCAGCACCTTTATGTCAACGGGCAGGCGGTAACGGCGCAGGCGATGGACGGCGCGTGGATCATCCGGCTTGACGCCTCACAACTCAAGGATCGCAACAGCCTGAGCTACGTCATGACGACGCCGGCCGGTGGCGTGCAGGCCCTGTATGATCAGTCGGTGGGCGGCTCGCGCTGGGGCAGCCTGCGGGTCACGACCCCGGTAGCCCCGTGGCAACGCCGCCTGTTCAACGGCTGGGCGCAGGTGATCGTACAATCCACAGGGGAGCGCGGCCGCGGGCATCTGAGGCTGGTGTCATTGGGCCTGACGGCGGCCACAGTCGATTTTCAGGCGGAGTAGGCGTCACACGATTTTGCATGACCCATGCAGGGAAAGAGCGTAAGCCTTGTGGCAAATCAGCCATCGGGAGCCTTCATGACCGACGCCATCGCACTTCTTATTCCGCCGCGCGAAAAGGACTTGGGCGGTTTTACCGTCAAGCGCATCCTGCCCTATGCCAAACACCGCATGGTCGGGCCGTGGATCTTCTTTGATCACATGGGGCCGGCGGTGTTTGAGCCGGGCAAGGGCACCAATGTCCGCCCGCACCCGCATATCAACCTGGCCACCGTCACCTATCTGTTTGAAGGCCATATCCACCACCGCGACTCGCTGGGATCGGATCAGGTCATCACACCGGGGGCCATCAATCTGATGGTGGCGGGCAGGGGCATCGTCCATTCCGAACGCGAGCCGCTGGAGGGCATTGACACCACGCGGCAACTGCACGGGCTGCAATTGTGGCACGCCCTGCCGGAGGCCGATGAAGAGATCGACGCTGCCTTTTTTCATTACGACGCCGAAGAGATTCCGGCACTGACGGTCGAAGGTGTGCCGGTGCGCGTGATGATGGGCACGGCCTATGGCGTGACGTCTCCAGTCAAGACCTATGCCGAGACGCTGTATCTGGAGGCGCGCCTGAGCGCCGGGCAGGCGCTGGTCCTGCCGGATCATGTGGCTGAGCGCGCGCTCTACGTCGTGTCGGGCCGCGCGGCGGTCAATGGCACGCCGGTCGAAGCCTCGCACATGGTCATTCTCAACGCCGGTGCGACGGTCAGCGTCACGACCGACGCCGAGGCGCAACTGGCCCTGATCGGCGGCGAGCCCTTTACCGAGCGCCACATCTACTGGAACTTCGTCTCGTCGCGCAAAGAGCGCATCGAGCAGGCCAAGGCCGACTGGCGCGAAGGGCGCTTCCCCAAGGTGCCGGGCGACGAGATCGAATTCATCCCGCTGCCGGTCGAATGATGTCAGATATAATCTCTGCACGGGTCGAAGAGACCCATATCTCCGATTTCAGCGTGGCTATCGAGGTCAGCGGTCACCGCCTGAGCGGCGACGAACCTGAATCGCAGGGCGGGATGAACCTTGCCCCGTCGCCCTATGACTATCTGACGGCGGCGCTGGGCGAATGCACGGCCATGACCGTGCGCTGGTACGCCAGACAGAAGAACTGGCCCTTGCAGGATGTGCGGGTGGAGCTGACCCACGAAAAGGTCGCCGGTCACTCGTCGGGCAAGGCCGATATCTTCCGCAAGTCGGTGACGATTATCGGCGAGCAACTCAGCGACGAGCAGCGGCAAAGACTGTACGACATCGCTGCCAAATGTCCGGTGCACAAAACCCTGACGGGTGGCGCGTTTATTGAGACCTTGTCAGGACTCGCAGAGCGCTGAGGTCGGACTTGCTGAGTTCTTTTATGGCCTGACGCAATTGTTTTGCCAAATGGGGTTTGAGAGAGGTCTCGGCTTCGGCACTGTCTTTACCGCTCAGGGTCAGAAACAAGGCCGTAGCGAAAACCAGTTCAGTCTCCGACAGGTAACCGCTGCGCTTGTAGCTCCAGCCTTGTGATGCACCGAGGCCTTCGTCTCGCCATTGCTCAAACGTAAAGGCACTGTTGGCTAGAAAGACACCGAATCCCAGAAACACCGCCGTCAAATCGGTCAGATGTTCTTCATGCGCGTCGTCGCAGGCCCGTTCATCCGGCACAGTGGTAAGCAGGTAGTGCGCCAGTTCGTGCGCCATGGTGGTGATGAAGTCGTGCGGGGTGTCAAGTAAGGCGGGATCATAGGTGATAACCGCAGCATTGCCATCGGTAGCAAAAGTGCCTGAAAAGCCAAGATTGCGGTCTGGAACCTGAATCAGATCACGGTTGCGCTTAGGGGCTACCCCTTCGCTTATGAGTTCAACAGGCCAATCAGCCATGCCGCAGTAGGCTTTGACTTGATTGAAAAGGCTTTGGGCAAGGGCGTCCCCTTTTAGGCCGTGACTGTCAAAAAAGCCGGGACGCGGCAGGATCAGCCTTGTCTTGGCGAAGTCATTTTCAGTTCGAAGGACCTTCAGCAACCATTCGAAATTGTCCACGTGCCATGCCGTGGTGTCGGCATCGAGCAGAGTCTTATTGCCAAATGGCCACATATCCAATCCCTCCCATCCCGGTTTCCCGTACCCGCTTTCTTTGTCCCAAACGGCTCCATCTGAGACAAGCTTTCGTTTGAAACAATTATGACTTTACAGGGCGCGTCGGGCCTCTTTAATGTCGCTGCGACATGAGAAAGGTAGCGTCCATGAAAAAAGGCATGATGGTCAGCGCGGCGGTTTTGGCGGCGGCTCTGTTTTCGGTTCCGGTTTCGGCTCAGGTGTCGGCGCCTCTGCCGCCGCCCCTGCCGGTGTCGGCGCAGGTCGATTATCCCGGCACGCTGAAAGTCTATGTCGATGCCACCGATACGCAGCAGCGCGTCATGCGCGTGCGGCAGGTCATTCCGGTGGCCAAATCCGGTCCCTTCACCCTGATCATGCCGCGCTGGCTGCCCGGCAAGCACGCCCCGCGCCCGCAGACCGACAAGATCGCCAATGTGCGCTTTTCGGCGGGCGGTCAGAACCTGAGCTGGCTGCGCGATCCCGTTGAAGTGACGGCCTTTCATATCGACGTGCCCGCCGGTGCGAAGGAAGTGGTGGCTGAGTTCGACTTCCTGACCCCCATGACCACGGCCGCCGGCCGCGTGGTCGTCACCGACGTTATGGCCAACCTGCAATGGGAAAACCTGTCCATGTATCCGGCAGGCTATGCGGTGACGCGCGTGCCGGTCGAACTGACGCTGAAACTGCCGGAAGGCTGGGATTATGCGGCGGCGCTCGATGTGGCCTCAAAAAATGCCGACGGCACCGTCACCTTCAAGCCGCTGCCCTATGAGCACTTCATCGACTCGCCGATGTTTGCCGGTAAGTTCAGCAAGACCTTCGACCTCAGCGCCGATCCCAAGGTGCCGGTGCGCATGCACGTCTTTGCCGACAAGCCCGGCGATCTGGCGGCCACCGATGAGCAGATTGCCATTCACAGGAGGATGGTGGCGCAGGCGGTCAAGGTCTTCAAATCGCAGCACTACGACCATTACGACTTCCTCGTCCACCTGTCGGAAGAACTGGGCGATATCGGGCTTGAGCATCACCGCTCGTCCGAAAATGGCCACGACTCCACCTATTTCACCGAGTGGAAGACCAACTATGTCGGGCGCGACCTGCTGGCGCACGAATACACCCATTCCTGGGACGGCAAGTTCCGTCGCGGTGCCGACCTTTATAATCCCGACTTCCACACCCCCATGCGCAACAGCCTGCTGTGGGTCTATGAGGGCCAGACGCAGTTCTGGGGCTATGTCCTGTCGGCGCGCTCGGGCCTCTACACGCCGGAGCAGGCCAAGCAGGCCATCGCGCTGATCGCCGCGCAGTACGATAACTTCTCCGGTTCGCAGTGGCGTCCGGTGCTCGATACCACCAATGATCCGATTCTGTCGGCGCGTCAGCCGAAGAACTGGCTGAGCCAGCAGCGCAACGAAGACTATTACAATGTTGGGCTTCTGATCTGGCTCGACGCCGATACGCTGATCCGTGAAAAGACCAACAACAAGAAGTCGCTGGACGATTTCGCCGGCCTGTTCTTTGGCATCAAGGACGGCTCGTGGACGCCGGAAACCTATGAGTTCAAAGACGTGGTGGCGGCGCTCAACAGCGTCTATGCCTATGACTGGGACACCTTCCTCAAGACGCGCGTGAATGAGACCTCAAAGGGCACCTTCCTCGACGGGCTGGAGCGCGGGGGGTACAAGCTGACCTATAGCGACACGCCGACCGACTGGTTCAAGGCGCGCGAAAAGAAGACCAAGGTAACGGACCTGAGCTATTCGCTGGGGCTGTCACTGACCGCCACGGGCGATATCGGCAGCGTCTTCTGGGACAGCCCGGCCTTCAAGGCCGGACTGGGGCAGGGTATGAGCGTGGTCGCCGTCAACGGCACCGCCTATGAAGCCGATGGGATTAAAACCGCCATTGCCGACGCCGCCAAGTCAAACGGTAAGCCGGTCGAACTGCTGATCAAACGCGGCAAGACCTATAAGACGGTGACGCTCGACTACAAGGGCGGCCTGCGCTATCCGCGCCTTGAGCGCATCGACGGCAAGAAGGCCTATCTGGACGATATTCTGGCCGAAAAGAAGTAGGCAGGGGCACGGCCCCTGCACCCGTTAGTTTGGGTTTCTCGACTTCATGTCCTTGGCGATTTTCTCCCACGTATTCTTCTGTTCCGGCATAAGTGGGATAATCTCGATACGGCAATGGCACTTTGACCACATCGGATACAATTCGGTGATCAATTCTTTTGGCCACTGACCATACCAGCCATAGCCTGAGCGCCGTTCCGGGTGGATGTCGGCATAGGTAGCGACCCGCACGCCGTCGCGGTTGGCCAGGATCACCGAATTGTCGCTGATATCATAGAATCGCGCCCACAGAGGCGGCGCCGAGGGATCATCAACCAGCCGGTTATCAGTGGTTGCCGTGTGAAAGTCGTACTTGACCGGGGCGGGCAGGGCAAAGGTCTCCAGCCGCTTGCCGGTTATGGCCGAGCGCTTCATCCACGCCACCGCGCCCTCGACCGCAGCAATCACCTCAGGCGAGGGGTTTGGAATGGACATCAGATAGCGGGTATTTTCCACGCTTTCCTGAGAGACAATCGACACCAGTTCAAAGCTGCGCCCTTTGACAGGCTGCAAGGTCACGGGATCGTACTGACCGGCCCAGCCGGTGAGCTGCCCGTTCTGACGGATTTGCAGCCTGAGCAGGCAGGCGTCGCCAGCGGCCACCGCCGATGCGGCCTTCCTGCGTAAATCTTTGCTCACAGAGTCAAAGGGATATTCGCCTGTGCTGATGCGACGCAGCAGGCGCAGATTGCCCGATGTCACCTCATCGGCCATGGTGATCTTGTCATGAAAGCTGCTTCTGGCCGGCACGGTGTGGGGCCAGCCGCCGCAGCTTTTGATCTGCTGCGACAGGATCAGGTCAAGACCACGCAAGGCCGCGGTACGGTAGTCTGATCTCCGTGTCCGTTCATAGGCCGCCATCAGATACTCGACCTGCGTATAGATGTTGCGGTTGTCGAAGCTGAATGCCGGGTCGCTCTTTTCCTTCAGCGCCGCCGTCTTTTCCGCCTCGGACAGGATGCGCGCCGGGTCGCGGTTCTCGATCCAGCCGCCATTATCCCGTTGCAGCAGGAGCAGATTGTCGGCGATGGCCGTCACGTCGTCGTCAACATAGCGGGCATAGGACTTGCCGTTCTTGTTCTGCCAATGGTGAACGGCGTCGTAAAACCCGTCCAGCGATGGCGCAGACGCTGGCGGTGGTGTGGCGCAGGCGGACAAGGTGAGGGCGGCAATAAGGGCGGGCATTGTCTTCATGGTGTTTCCTTTTTTTGCCAGCCTAACACGAAGCGGAAATTTCGCTACTGCCGCAGGGTCCGGCGCGTACCGGGCGTATCAGCGCTGACATAACGGAGATTTGCCATGCGCCTGACCCCTGTCCTGCTGAGCCTTCTGATGCTGGCGTCTGTGCCGGCCCATGCGGAGGGGCCGCTACGCGAGCGTTTGAAAGCGCGCTATATGGAGCGGCTTCAGGACGGTGAGTCAGCGGAAGAGGGGGCGCGTGTGTATAAGGCCGTCCTGCCCGGAACCCAAAAGCAGACCGTCAGTTACGGGGCGGACCCTTTGCAGGCGATGGATGTTTACAGTCCGGTCAATGCCCGCAACGCGCCGATGATCGTCATGGTCCATGGCGGCGGCTGGCGGACCGGTGACAAGGCCAATAGCGGCGTGGTCGAGAACAAGGTCAAGCACTGGCTGCTCCAGGGCTACATCGTCGTCAGCGTCAACTATCGCCTGTTGCCGCAGGCGGATGCCTATGCGCAGGCCGAGGACGTGGCGGCGGCGCTGGTCTATGTTCAAAAGAATGCCGCCACCTGGGGCGGGGATGCCTCGCGTCTGATCCTGATGGGGCACAGCGCCGGGGCGCAACTGGTGGCTCTGACGTCTGCCGATCCCTCGGTGGTGACGGCCAGAGGCGGGCGACTGTGGGCCGGGACGGTGGTGCTGGACTCGGCGACGCTCGACCTGCGGGCCACGATGACGCAAAAGCGCGTGCTGCCGCTCTATACCAACGCCTTTGGCAGCGATCCGAAGCGCTGGGCGCAAGCCTCACCGCTGGAGCGTCTGACGCCACAGGCCGTACCCATGATGATGGTCTGTTCGACCCAGCGCAAGGACCGGCCCTGCGATCAGGCCGACACCTTCAGCCGGGCTCTGCGCAAACTGGGCAAGCCGGCCCCGGTGCAGAAGGAAGACAAGAGCCACGGCGAAATCAACAAGATGGTCGGCGTGCCCGGTCCCTATACCGACGCCATCGACGCCTTTATCGCGGCGCGTTTAGGGCAGGCTCTGGGGGCCCACAAATAGCCACGCCATATAGGCGGCATAGAGGCCGAGGAACAGAAGGCCGCTCAGCCGCCCTACCTTTTGAGCGAACAGGATGATCAGCAGGGCCAGAGCGGCTACGCCTAAGGCGACCGGCATGTCTATCTGTGCCATTTGAGGCGCTATGCGCAAGGGGGCGATGCAGGCCGTCACCCCTAAAATGCCCTGTATATTAAAGATGTTGCTGCCGATCAGATTGCCGAGGCTGACCTCACCCTGACGGCGGAAGGCGGCGATAATCGTCACGGTCAGTTCGGGCAGGGACGTGCCGACCGCCACCAGAGTCAGGCCGATCACGGCCTCCGAAATACCAAAACCGCGGGCGACGTTTTCGGCCCCGCGCACCAGCGCATCGGCCCCGCTGACCAGCATCAGCAGCCCCAAGGCCACCCAGATCAGCGCCACAAGGGGCGAACCTGCGCTTTCCGTCGAAGTCTCCGCCGGGGCCGTATCCTTACCCACTATGACCTTTTCCCAGACATAGACACCCATCAGATAGGCGGCGAGCAGGGCCAGCATCATCCAGCCGCGATTGCGTGTGATGATCCCCTGAAGGCCCAGCCACAGAAGACCCGCCGTGACGGCAAACATGATCAGGGCATCCCGTTTCAGGCTGAGCCCCTTCGCAGCCATCGGCGAAAGCAGGGCGCCAACGCCCATAATCAAAAGAATATTGGCGATGTTGGAGCCAACGACATTGCCCACGGCCAGATCAGGCGAGCCTTTGAGCGCCGACTGCACCGACACCATCAGTTCCGGGGCCGACGTGCCCATGCCGACAACGGTAAGGCCGATCACAAGACGCGACAGGCGCAGGTTCAGCGCGAGGCTGACCGCGCCCCGGATCAGGCTCTCGCCCCCGACAAACAGCAGGCCCAGCCCGCCGATAATCAGCACGTAATCGAGCCACGCGGCGTCGATATAGGCGGCGATAAAATTGACGATGACATCCATGCCCAAACCCCCGGTCGTTAACCATCCTGCCCTGAGGGATGCCGAAGGACAAGACTATTCGTCGCTTGGCGGCGGAAGCGTGAGGCAGTATGACAGCCTCATGATCCGACTGTTTATTGCCGAAACCACGCCGCCCTTTGCCGAAGGGCTGATCTTCCCGCTCAATCCCGATCAGGCGCGCTATGTCGCCGCCGTGATGCGGCTGGGGGAGGGCGATGAGATCAGCGTCTTTAATGGCCGCGATGGCGAATGGCGCGGCCGTTTGCAGAGCGTGAGCAAAAAGCACGTCCATGTCGAACTGATCGTGCAGACGCGCGCGCAACCGGCCGCAGGACATGCCCCGAAGCTGTTGATTGCGCTGGTGAAACGCGCCCGGCTGGAGACGATTATCGAGAAAGCGACCGAGCTGGGGGCGGGTGAGATTCAACTGTTGATCACGCGCCGCACCAATGCCGACCACACCAATGTCGCGCGTCTGCAACTGATCGCGCAGGAGGCGGCGGAGCAGACCGAGCGCCTCGACGTGCCGCAGGTTCTTAACCCCGTCAAACTGGACGCCTATCTGACATCAGCGACTGAAACCCTGATCTATGGCGACGAGGATTCCACCCACGAAGCAGGTGAACGCACCATCCCGCCCATGCTGGAGGCTCTGAGTGGGCTGGGCGAAGGGGCGGTGTCCATCCTGATCGGCCCGGAAGGCGGGTTCGACGCGGTCGAGCGCCAGACCCTGAGTGCCCTGCCGAGCGCCGTGGCCGTCAATCTGGGGCCGCGCATCCTTCGCGCCGACACGGCGGCCATCTCGGCCCTGACCCTGTATCAGGCCGTAAAGGGTGATTGGAAATAGTTTAGAGTTATTCGCTTGTGCCGCTGGGCCCTTACGCCCATATACCCGTGAATTGCAATTGAGCCTGTTACTTTAGGGATGGGGCGCGTGGTCAAGATTTCGGAACCCATTCAATCGTTTTCGCAGCTTACCGACTATTTTACGTCGGGCGAAAAACCGTCCGAGCGCTGGCGCATCGGGGCCGAGCACGAGAAGTTCGTCTTTCACCTGAGCGATCTGCGCCGTCCCGAATATGCAGGTCCAGACGGCATTGAAGCCCTGCTGAAAGGGCTGATGCGCTTTGGCTGGAGCGGCGTCTATGAGGGCGAACACCTGATCGCGCTCGAACGTGATGGCGCGTCGGTGTCGCTGGAACCCGGCGGGCAGTTCGAACTGTCGGGCGCGCCGCTTTCGACCATTCACGAGATTTGCAGCGAAACGGGTCAGCACCTTGAGGAGGTCAAGGCCGTGGCCTCTGAACTGGGGCTGGGCTTCCTGGGCGTCGGTTTCTCGCCCCTGTGGACGCGGGCCGAAACGCCGGTCATGCCCAAGGGCCGCTACAATATCATGCGCGCCTATATGCCGAAGGTCGGCACGCTTGGCCTCGATATGATGCTGCGCACCTCGACCATTCAGGCCAATCTCGATTTTTCGTCCGAAGACGATATGGTGCTGAAATTCCGCACCTCTCTGGCCCTGCAACCTATCGCCACGGCGCTGTTCGCCAATTCGCCTTTCACGGAAGGCAAGCTCAACGGCTTTTTGTCGGCGCGCGCCAATGTGTGGACCGACACCGATGCCGACCGCACGGGGATGCTGGGTTTCGTCTTCGAAGACGGCTTCGGCTATGAAAAATATGCCCAATACGCCCTTGATGTCCCTATGTATTTCGTCAAACGCAAGGGCGCGCCCAATGGCGGTTATATCGACGCCTCGGGGCAGTCGTTCCGTGACTTTATGGACGGTAAGCTGCCCGCCCTGCCGGGAGAGCGCCCGACGATGGACGACTGGGCCGATCACCTGACGACGCTGTTCCCTGAAGTGCGCCTCAAAAAGTACCTCGAAATGCGTGGGGCCGATGGTGGCCCGTGGTCCCGCATCTGCGCCCTGCCGGCCCTGTGGGCGGGGCTCCTCTATGATCAGGCGGCGCTGGAAGCCGCCTGGGATCTGGTCAAGGGCTGGCGCATCGAAGACCACGATACCCTGCGCGGCATGGCGGCCAAAACCGGCCTGAAAGGCGAGATCGCCGGTCGTCCGGTGAAGGACTGGGCGCTCGATACCCTGACTATCGCGCGGGAGGGCTTAAAGCGCCGCCAGCGTCTGTCCGGCGGGCTGGTCGATGAAACCGGCTATCTCAGCGAACTGTTTGAAATCGCGGAGAGCGGCGTCACCCCGGCCGAGCGTCTGATCGAAAAATATCAGGGCCCGTGGGCGGGCGACCTTCGCAAATTGTACACAGAAGAAGCCTATTAAAACCGTATACCGTTTCCCCTGAAACGGAAGTGCGCTTGCCAACCGGTGCATTTGCTGCTCCTATCGCCGCAAATTAACTGTCTGCTGTCCGATTGCGGCCCGAATGGTGCCCCGGCACAGGCCTTACGGGGCAAGTTTACATGATCAATATCGTTATCGCCGCAGGGCTTCTCGTTACCCTGCTGACGGCCATTCCGGTCATTGTGCAGATGCGCCACCATCCGCGTGGCCTGATCGTCTGTTTCTTCGCGGAAATGTGGGAGCGCTTTTCCTATTACGGGATGCGGGCGCTGCTCATCTATTATCTGACGCGCCACTTCCTGTTTCCGGACGACAAGGCCAGTGCGCAGTACGGTTCCTACACCACCCTGGTCTATCTGTTGCCGCTGATCGGCGGTCTGGTGGCGGACCGGCTGATCGGTACGCGCAAGGCCATCGTGTTTGGCGGGGTGCTGTTGGTGCTCGGTCACTTCGGCATGGCCTTTGAGGGCAAGCCGACGCAGGAGTTCCTGCACTATCAGGGTCAGACCTACGGCTTTGAGGTGCGTACCACCAATTCCGGCGACGCGCCGCGTCTGGAAGTGGGGAATGCCAGCTATGAGGTCGGCGCCACCCCCGATGGCGGCTATCAGATCAAGGGCCTGCCCGCCGGCGCCCCCTTGCCGGAAATCCTCGAAAAGGGCAGCTTCACCAAGAGCAAGGCCACAGAGACGCCGTGGGCCGAACACGCCTTCTTCCTGTCGATTGCCCTGATCGCCATGGGCGTGGGCTTCCTCAAGCCGAATATCTCGTCTCTGGTCGGGCAGCTCTATCGTGAGAAGGACCCGCGCCGGGATTCGGGCTTCCAGCTCTATTATTTCGGCATCAATATGGGCTCGTTCTGGGCCGCCATCCTGTGCGGCTATCTGGGCGAGCGCGTCGGCTGGTGGGCCGGTTTCGGTCTGGCCGGCGTAGGTATGCTGATTGGCCTTTTGTGCTTTATCTTCGGCAAGAAACTGCTGGAGGGCAAGGGCGAAGCTCCGAACCCCGCCGCGCTGAAACAGAAGGTCGCGGGCGTCATCTCGAAGGAAAATCTGGTCTATCTGCTGGGTTTTGCCGCCGTGCCGCTGATCTATTTCGTCATTCAGCGCAACACTATCGTCGGTTATGCGCTGGGCGTGGCGACGGTGCTGATCCTCGGCTATGTCTTTACCCAGATGTTCACCAAGTTCAGCCGCGTTGAAAACTTCCGTCTGGGGCTGGCCATGGTGCTGACCCTGTCGTCGGTCGTCTTCTGGACCCTGTTTGAGCAAGCCGGTTCCTCGCTCAGCCTGTTTGCTGAGCGCAACACCACGCTGGACCTGATCGCTGAACCCATCCGTCTGGGGGCGCTGCTTCTGGCCACACCGGGGCAGGTGACGGCCATGGGCGGCGTGCCCGAAGGGGCCTTGTGGATCGACATGGGCTTCAATGCCTCGAACACCCAGAGCTTCAATCCCTTCTTCATTCTGGTCTTCGCGCCGATCTTTGCCGGTATCTTCACCTTCCTCGCCAAGCGCGGCAAGGACCCGGACCCGGTCAAGAAGTTCGCCTTCGGTCTGGTCATGGCCGGTATGGGCTTCTTTGTGCTGGTGTGGTCGGCCCCGCTGGCCGGCGCGGACTTCCGCGTGCCGCTGTTCTGCCTGTTCCTGACCTATATGTTCCACACCTGGGGGGAGCTGGCCGTGTCGCCGGTCGGCCTGTCGCAGCAGACCAAGCTGTCGCCGACCGTGCTGGTTTCGACCATGATGGCCATCTGGTTCCTCGGCACGTCTGGCGCGCAGTATCTGGCGGCCTTTGTGGCGACCTTCGCCTCGACCGAGACGGTGGGTGGTCAGGTGCTTGACCCAAGCGCCGCGCTTCAGGCGTCGCTCAAGACCTTCAACACCATCGGCTGGGCGGGTATCATCCTCGGCGGTGTCCTGTTCCTGTTGTCCTTCGTCCTCAAGGGCTGGGCGCACGGGGCGTCGGATACGGTGGACGATACGCCTAAGACGGGTCACTGATCCTGACGATAAACAAAAAGCCCCGGCGGTGCCTACCTCCGGGGCTTTTCTTTTGAATGTGAGGGGCTTAAAGCTCGTTCCGGATGCGCAGGTAGAGCTTTGGTTCGGAGTCACGCTGCGTCGATTCCTCATAGGACAGCGCGCTACCCGACCGCAGACCTTCATAGCGCGTCACGTCATAGCGCGTAGTCCGGGCACCGAGGTTCTGCAATTCCGTGCGTACCGACAGCTTGGGCGACGGCTTGAACTCGGCATAGAGGCTGACCCACGGCGAGCCTTCGGACTGACTGATTTCTCTGGCGCGCCAGCTGGTATTGTTCCAGCCGCTGTCCACCGACCAGCCCCACGACATACCCGGTCGGTCCTGATTGAAGCTCAATGACAAGGTGCGCGGCGTCTGCCCGGAGATGCGGCGTTTCAGCCCCGTTATCGGATCGGTGATTTCGGAATCGTACCAGGTGGCATTCAGCCGGATCATACCGTTTTCGAGATAGTCATCTATCGGCACGCTGAGGCGCGTCGAAATCTGCTGATTGGCGCCATCGCCGACATTGCCAATGATGTCCTCAATATTCCCTTTCTGGGTATAGAGGGGCACGCGCTCGACGGCATCGTCGATGTCGTTGCGTTCAAAGCTGAGCGCCAACTGGCCCTTTTCCCAGAAGCGATAATCGACGCTGAATTCGTTCGACCACTGACGATAGGGGACAAGGTTGAGCGGATAGAGCAATTGATCGGGGCGTTCATACTGCCACTCGGCAATCGACACAAAGTCCCAGTACCCCATATAGCCGACTTCGCGGGCACGGCTGAGGCGCACCTGAAACACCTTGTCCGGCTTCCATTGCAGGCTGAGGCGCGGCTTGGGGTATTCATAGCTGCGCTCGGCCGCATAGGTGCCGCGATGGCGGAAGGTCATGCTTTCGACGGCCAGCCCGCTGTCGATGCTCAGCGTCTCGTTCGGCCGCCAGTTGCCTGAGACGTAGAGCGATCCGCGCTGTTCCTCGCCGCGCGTGCGGCCGGTTTCCGGACTTGTGTTTTCGTCCAGCCACGAACCGACAGACAGGCTTTCGGCGTCGAAGCGGTTGAAGCGACTCTCGGCCCCGGCCTGAAGCATCAGGGCCTTGGAATAGTGCCACGTGGCCTGCGCCGCCAGCGACCCTTCGCGGGTATCCTTGTCCTCGCTGTAGGTCGAAACCTCGTCCGGCTTCTGATGGTCGGTGCGGCTGTCGCTGACATTGCGCTTGCCCCACAGGTTGAGGTTCAGCTTGAACCTTTTGTTCAGCGCCTTTTCGTAACGCCCGGACACTTCCTGCGTCAGATTGGCGTTCTGGCGCTGCTCGTACTCGGTGACGCCGTTTTCATAGACGGCATCAAAGGCCGAGCGGTTGTAGCGCATGGCCCCATTGACATCGAGGCGGCCGCCACTGGCCGGGCCACCCCAGGCGGCGCGCACCTCAGCCCCTTCGCTCTGCCCCTTGGAATCAAGCGCCTGATGCCGCGTCGTGCCATCGGCATAGGTGGTGTATTTGTCGCCATGGCCAGTGCCTTCGTCATGGTTCTGATAGAGGCTCAGACCGGCTTCGAGATTGCGGCCGTTCTGGTTCTTCTGCCACGTGAAGCCGACCTGCGGTTTGATCTTGCCGTCCGGATAGATGTTGGCCGAGGAGTGGATGGTAATAACGGGCTTCGACATCGACTTGCGCACGATGTTGATCAGCTCGCTATGGCCCTGCATGTCATAATTGCCGTTGCCGGCGGCGATGCGTTCGATGCGCTCAATCTGGTTCAGCGGCAGACGCGTCAGGGCGTCATTGGTGTCCGACGGGCGCTGACCGTCGATCAGCAGATTGGAAGACCCGCCCGATCCGGTGACGATGAAGTTGGGAATGTATTTCAGCGCGTCGGCGGCCGATTGCACCGGCTTACCGACAAAGTCTGAGGCCATATAGCTGGCCGCCGTGCTCAGCGTGTCCGCCGCAGTCGCCTGAACCGGCAATAAAGCCAGCGCACACACCGATGTCAGCCACAACAGCCGCATAAGACCCCATCACGCTTGCAGAAAAACCGGCGCGATATTGCGCCTTGAGCGGATAATATGCCGCCTTAAGCGCCAAATGACAAGTTCACCCGTGCGTAAAGTGAGCAATAGGCAAAGTATAACAAGGCTTTACCATACCCGTGACGGATCACGGTTATGCCGCCGTGCCCCCTACCGTCAGGCCGCCGATCTTCAGGCTGGGCTGGCCGATGCCGACCGGCAGGCTTTGACCCGCCTTGCCGCAGGTGCCGACGCCGGGATCGAATTTGAAATCATCGCCGATCATTTCGACCTGACGCATAACCGCCGGGCCGTCACCGATCAGCGATGCGCCCTTGACCGGGGCCGTCACCTGACCGTCTTCGATCAGATAGGCCTCGGTGCACTGAAAGACAAACTTGCCATTGGTGATATCGACCTGACCGCCGCCGAAATTGACCGCATAGAGGCCGCGTTTGGTCGAAGCGATCATGTCGGACAGCCTGTCCTGACCGCCCTTCATGAAGGTATTGGTCATGCGGGGCAGGGGCGGATGGGCATAGGACTGACGCCGGCCATTGCCGGTCGGGGCCACCCCCATCTGACGCGCCGAGAGCCGGTCGTGCATGTAACCGACCAGAATACCTTCCTCGATCAGCGTCGTGGCGTGGGTCGGCGTGCCTTCGTCGTCCATATTGAGCGAGCCGCGCGCATCGGCAACCGTGCCGTCATCGACCACGGTGACGCCCTTGGCGGCCACCTGCTGGCCCATCTTGCCGGAAAAGGCCGAGGTGCCCTTGCGGTTGAAATCGCCCTCAAGGCCGTGGCCCACCGCCTCATGCAGCAGCACGCCGGGCCAGCCGGGCCCCAGCACAATATCCATCTCCCCTGTCGGGGCCGGTTTGGCCTCCAGGCTGATCAGGGCCTGGCGCAGGGCCTCATCGACCTGCGCCTGCCAGTATGCCGGATCGCTGAGCCGGTCGAGCGCGATGCGTCCGCCGCCACCCGCCGACGCGCTTTCGCGGTGGCCGTCCTTTTCAACCGATACCCCGACCGACAGGCGCACCAGCGGGCGGTAGTCGTGATAGACCTCGCCACCCGCCCGCAGGATGGTGATGTGGCGCTGATCGGCGGCGACCGAGGCCGAGACCTGCACCACACCCGAGTGCCGGCTGCGGGCATAGTCATTAATGGCTTCCAGCAGCGCGATCTTGTCGGCGAACGGCATCGACCCGATGGGATCGTGGTCACCATAATGATGGCTGTTGGAGCGCGCCGGGGCCGTGGACAGGCTCAGACTGACCGCTTGCCCTTGCTTGGCCAGCACGGCGGCGGCGGCGGCGCGCCGCACGGCCGCGACCGACAGCTCCGCGGCATTGGCAAAGCCGACCGTCTCCCCGGCCACGACGCGCAGACCGAAGCCCTGATCGGCGCCATAGGTCGAATGTTTCAGCCGCCCGTCGTCAAAGACCAGTGATTCGCTTTCGCGCGTTTCGAAATAGATTTCCCCATCGTCGGCCCCGTTCAGGGCCTCTTCCAGAATCGTCTGACAGGCGGAAAGGTCGAGATCACGCAGCGAGTCGGGCAGGGCGACGGCAAGGGGGGAGGCGGACATAAGCACATACCAAATGAAACACTGCCCCCTATGTAGGACGCCGTGCGGCGCTTGAACAGAGACTATGAACCCGAGTTTCGCGCGCGTGGCCCTGAAGGGGTGAGGGGGCGCGACAAAAGCGCGCAGGTGCGGCCTGTGTAAAAGCCATATTCGTCCCTGAGCCGTACCAGAACGCAACTGTCTTTGCAGACAGTGGTGTTGCCTTGCTTTTAGGCCTTTGCATTTTGCAAATATGGCATTAATGGGGAAGAACGGGGTGAGACCATGTGTCCCATTGGGACCCATTGTCGCGCCCGAATACCGAGGATTAAACGGGACTGCGCGGAAACTCCTGCTCACGAGAAGGCAGGCGCGCCGGGCACCCACAGTTAGGGATTGAAGGAATGCGCATCCGAAGGCTGATGGCAGGGACCGCCGCCGTGATGACTGCCCTTGCAGGAGCATTGGGGGCCGGAGCCGTCTGGGCTCAGGAAAAACTGGGGCAACCGACCGACAAGTCGCTCGGTCTTCAGCCGGGCGCCGCCCCGCTGAAACACGACGCCATCTGGTTTCACGACATCATCTTGCTGCCGATCATCACGGTTATCGTGCTGTTCGTGCTGGCGCTGCTGATCTGGATCGTGCTGCGCTACAACAAGCGCGCCAATCCGAAGCCGGCCAGCTTCTCGCACAATACGGCCATCGAGATTCTGTGGACGGTTATCCCGGTCCTGATCCTTGTCTTCATCGCCTTCTTTTCCTTCTCGCTGCTGCGCAAATATAACGACATGCCGACCCCGGATGTCGTGGTGAAGGCTACGGGCTATCAGTGGTACTGGGCTTACGATTATCCGGAACTGGGGGTCGAAGGCGTCGAATCGCGCCTGTTGCCCGAAGCGCGCGAACTGAAGACCGCGCACGCGGCCAAGGTGCCCTTCCTGCTTGGCGTCGATAATGAGCTGATCGTGCCGGTCAACAAGGTCGTTCAGGTGCAGGTCACCGGCTATGACGTCATCCACTCCTTCGCCCTGCCGGCCTTTGGTCTGAAGACCGACGCCATTCCCGGTCGTCTGAACTCGACCTGGTTCAAGGCCGAAAAGCCCGGCATCTACTACGGTCAGTGCTCGGAACTGTGTGGCGTCGATCACGCCTATATGCCGATCGCCATTCGCGTGGTCAGCGAAAAGGAATTCGACGCCTACATCATCAAGGCGGGTGGCAAGACCAAGGCCATGATCGCCGCCGAAGAAGCGGCGGCCGCAGCGGCAGCCCAGCAGGCGGCGGCAAACGCTGCCGCTTCGGCAGACGCATCGGCGACGGCTTCGGCCGCAGCCCCGGCAGAAGCGGACGCAGCGGCCTCGGCCGCGGCTCCCGCCGTTCAATAATTCAGGTAAGAGAGACGCTCGTCATGGCATCGAATGCTTCTGTCGTTCACGATCATCATCACGACGATCACGACCACAAACCCGGCTTCTTCGCGCGCTGGTTCCTGTCCACCAACCATAAGGACATCGGCACGCTCTACCTGATCTTCGCCATCTTCGCCGGTCTTCTGGGCGGCGCGCTGTCGGGCCTGATCCGCTGGGAGCTTTATGAACCCGGCCTTCAGGTCTTCGTACCGGGCTCGCTGCTCGATCAGCTCAATGTCTTCGAAGGCAAGCACGGCTATAACTCGGTCGTCACCGCTCACGCCGTTCTGATGATCTTCTTCATGGTCATGCCGGCCATGATCGGGGGCTTTGGCAACTGGTTTGTGCCGATCATGATCGGTGCGCCGGACATGGCCTTCCCGCGTCTCAACAACATCTCCTTCTGGCTGCTGGTTGCCTCCTTCATCCTGCTGATGGTGTCGATCTTCGTGCCGGGCGGACCGGGCGGCGCGTCGGAGCACGGTTTCGGCGGCGGCTGGACCATGTATCCGCCGATGTCGGCCAATAAGGGCAGCCCCGGTGCGGCCTTTGACCTGATCATTTTCTCGTTCCACCTGTCGGGCGCGTCGTCGATCCTGGGGGCGATCAACTTCATCACCACCATCTTTAACATGCGCGCGCCGGGCATGACGCTGCACCGTATGCCGCTGTTTGCGTGGTCGGTGCTGGTCACCGCCTTCCTGCTGCTGCTGTCGCTGCCGGTCTTCGCCGGTGCCATCACCATGCTGCTGACCGACCGTAACTTCGGCACCGCCTTCTTCGATCCGGCGGGCGGCGGGGATCCGGTCATGTACCAGCACCTGTTCTGGTTCTTCGGCCACCCGGAAGTGTATATCCTCATCCTGCCGGGCTTCGGTATCATCAGCCACGTGGTTTCGACTTTCTCGAAAAAGCCCGTCTTCGGCTATCTCGCCATGGCCTACGCCATGGTTGCCATCGGCTTCGTCGGCTTCATCGTGTGGGCCCACCACATGTACACGGTTGGCATGGGCTTCAACCTGCGGGCCTATTTCGTGATGGCGACCATGGTCATCGCGGTGCCGACGGGTGTGAAGATCTTCTCGTGGATCGCCACCATGTGGGGCGGCTCGCTGGACTTTAAAGTGCCCATGCTGTGGGCCATCGGCTTCATCTTCCTGTTCACCGTCGGTGGCGTTACGGGCGTGGTTCTCTCCAACGCCGGTATCGACTACAGCCTGCACGACACCTACTACGTCGTGGCGCACTTCCACTACGTGCTGTCGCTGGGGGCGGTGTTCGCCATCTTCTGCGGCTTCTACTACTGGTATGAGAAGATGTTCGGCATCAAGTACAACGAGCTGCTGGGTCAGATTCACTTCTGGCTGATGTTCGTCGGCGTCAATGTCGTCTTCTTCCCGCAGCACTTCCTGGGCCTTCAGGGGATGCCGCGCCGTTACGTCGATTATCCGGAAGGCTACACCTACTGGAACCAGATTTCGTCGATCGGTTATGTTATCACCGCTATCGGTGTCCTGGTCTTCCTGGTCATGATCGTCGAGTCGGTCATCCGTCGCCGCAAGGCTGAGGCCAATCCGTGGGGTGAGGGGGCGACCACGCTCGAATGGACCCTGTCGTCTCCGCCGCCCTATCACCAGTTCTCCGAATTGCCGGTGATCAAGGACGAAGACGGCCATCACTAAGCGTTTCGCCCCAACGGGCGGCAGGCTATAGTATGGGGGATGAAGGCCGGAGGTCGTCATCCCCTTTATTTTACGAGTACCCACTGTGAACCCTGAGCCCGTGACCCCAAAGCCGGTGAATATGACAACGCCCAAGTCCGAACCGAGCCACCCCGCCTACGGGGAGAAGGCCCTGCGCGGCCTGCCGGCGGACTATTTTCAACTGCTGAAACCGCGCGTCATGTCGCTGGTGGTGTTCACCGGCCTGACCGGTCTGGTCGTCGCGCCGCAAAAGATGGACCCGTTTCTGGCCTTTATCGCGGTTCTGTGTATTGCCTTGGGGGCCGGGGCTGCCGGTGCGCTGAACATGGCCATCGAAGGCGAAACCGATGCCCTGATGCGCCGCACCCGCGGTCGTCCGGTGGCTTCGGGCCGCGTCACCAAATCCGACGCCATGGCCTTTGGCGGCGTGCTGGCCTTTTTGTCGGTGGCCATGATGTGGCTGGCCATAAATGCGGTGGCTGCCGGTCTTCTGGCCCTGACCATCCTTTACTATGTTGTTTTTTATACGATTGTTCTGAAGCGCCGCACGCCGCAAAATATCGTCATCGGGGGCGCGGCCGGGGCCTTTCCACCGGTGATCGGCTGGGCCGCCGCCACGGGCCACGCGCCTGTGGAGGCCTGGGTGCTGTTCGCCATCATCTTTCTGTGGACCCCGCCGCATAGCTGGGCGCTGGCCCTCTACACCGCCGAAGATTACGCCAAGGCCGGTATCCCGATGATGCCGGTGGCCAGGGGTGCCAAATCGACCCGCCTGCAAATCCTGATCTACAGCCTGATCATGGCCCCGGTGGCCTGTCTGCCCATCGCGTTCAGCATGGGCGGCATGATCTACGCCGTCGTGTCGGTTCTGGGCGGGGCCTTTTTCATCTTTCTGGCCGTGCGTCTGTTCCTGTCGCGGGCGGGTGATCATCCCGAAGGGGGTGAAAATTCGCTTTACGACGTCAAGAAGGAAGCGCTGGCGGCGCGCAACCTGTTTGCCTTTTCTATCCTGTACTTGACGGCGCTTTTCGCCGCCCTGTTGATCCATCACGCCTTCATGGGAGCCTGAGTCAATGGTTGACAAGGACGTTCTGACCACCCCCGAAGATGACAAGAAGGCCTATCTGGCTGCCCAGAAGCGCCGCAACATCGCCATCGGGCTGGGCCTCCTGGCCTTTGTGGTACTGGTGTTTCTGGTTTCCATCATCCGTATGACGCAAGGCGTACAGGCGGCGCACGGCGGATGAAAAAGCTGACCCGTAATCAGAAGGTTGCCGCGTGGTGTCTGGCCGGTCTGTTGGGTATGTTCGGTCTGGCCTATGCCTCGGTGCCCCTTTATCGCCTGTTTTGTCAGGTGACGGGCTTTGATGGCACGACGCAGCGCGTGGAAACCGAGTCCTCAGTGGTACTCGACCGCAAGATTCGCGTCTATTTCGACACCAATGCCAACAATATTCCTTGGAGTTTCAAGGTCGAACGCCCGGTGCAGAACACGCTGCTCGGCAAGACCAACATGATCTATTTCACGGTGCGCAACGATGCGGATGTGCCGCTCACCGGTCGCGCCAGCTACAATGTGCTGCCCGAAGCGATGGGCGGCTACTTCATGAAATTGCAGTGCTTCTGCTTTACGGATCAGACCTTGCAGCCCGGCGAGGAACGCACCTTCCCCGTCGTCTATTATGTCGATCCGAAGATGCTGGAAGACATTGACGCAAAGAACACCAAGGACGTGACCCTGTCCTATACCTTCTTTCCGTCTCAGGTGGTCAAAAAGTAAAGCGTTTCAGTCTCTTGTAAAGCGTAGTTGAATTTGTTTGCTACGGGGCCACAGCCCCATAAAAACAGGGTGGCCGGATTGTGTTCACAGCCGATTTGCCCTAAGACTCAAGGTCTAATCATATAACGGAACCGTCAGTGTCCGATACAGGGGGACACGGCGCATCGAGGTGAGTTGCCGACTATGTCTAACGACGCCGTCAAACACGATTATCACATTATCAACCCCAGCCCGTGGCCGCTGCTCGGTTCGCTGTTCTCCGTGGTCATGTTCATCGGTCTGGTGATCTGGATGAAGGGCCTGTTCGGCATCGAAAAGACCCCGGTGGTCTTCGGTATCGGTCTGCTGGGTGTGCTTTACGTGATGTGGGGCTGGTGGGCCGATGTGATCAAGGAATCGCGCGCCGGTGACCATACGCCAGTTGTGCAGATCGGCCTGCGTTATGGCATGATCATGTTCATCGCCTCGGAAGTGATGTTCTTCGTGGCGTGGTTCTGGGTCTTCTTCGAAATGGCCCTGTTCCACGAACACCGCGCGGGTGTGGCCTCGGCCATCGAGGAGGTCCGCACGGCGTGGGCCTCGACGGGCAGCACCGATCCGAATGGCTGGATGCCGGCGGGCGTTGAGGCTGTTTCGGCCTGGCAATTGCCGCTGCTCAACACGCTTCTCCTGCTCCTGTCGGGCACGACCGTCACCTGGGCGCACCACGCGCTTCAGGAAGGCGACCGCAATGGCGCCAAGTGGGGCCTGTTCCTGACTGTGGTGCTGGGTGCCATCTTCACCAGCGTGCAGGCCTTTGAATACTATCACATTGTCCACCATCACCTGTTCTTCAACGAAGAAGCCGCTAATGCCGGTCTTTACGGTTCGGCCTTCTTCATGGCCACGGGCTTCCATGGCTTCCACGTGCTGATCGGCACCATCTTCCTGCTGATCTGTCTGATCCGCCTCATGCGCGGTGGCTTCACGCCGCAAAAGCACTTCGGTTTCGAAGCGGCTGCCTGGTACTGGCACTTCGTTGACGTGGTGTGGCTGTTCCTGTTCGCCTTCATCTACGTCATCTTCGGAGCGTAAGCATGGCCGGTCCCGATAGCCGCGAGGTCAATTTCCTCGCGGCGGCGCGGGGCCGCTGCCCCGTCTGCGGTCAGGGCAAGCTCTTTAAGGGCTTCCTCAAGGTCGCGCCGGAATGCAGCCAGTGTCACACGGATTTTCAGGCGGCGGATACCGGAGACGGTCCCGTCGTCTTTGTCATTCTGATCGCCGGCTTTATCGTCTGTTTCGGCTTTATGATCACGGCCTTAAGCCATGACTGGCCCCTGTGGCTGCATATGATCATCTGGCTGCCTATGGCGCTTTTCCTCAGTCTGGGGCTTATGCCGCCGCTCAAGGGGCTGATGGTGGCATCGCAACTCAAAAACCGCGTCAGTGACAAGGATCGCTTTAAATGAAGCGTCTGCCTGTCGGTTTGACCCTGGCCGTGGTCGTGGCCCTGCTGATCCTGCTGGGGCTCGGCACCTGGCAGATGCAGCGCCTGCACTGGAAAGAGCAGTTGCTGGCCGATCTGGCGCGCACGCGGGCCATCGCGCCGGTGGCGCTCGACAGCCTCCTGTCTCAGCCCGGTGATCACGTCTGGCGGCAGGTGACGCTCGAGTGTCGCAGCGACTCGCGGGATTTCGTCTATATGCACGGCGTGTCGGACGGCGTGGCCGGGTTCCACGTCCTGACTACTTGCACAACGGGGCAGGAGGGGGGGCAGGGGGTGATCCTCGCCGATCTGGGCTTTACGGCGCAAAAACCGTTGGCCGGTGCGGTCGCTACGACCACCCTGACCGGGCGGCTGCGGCGCTTTGAAACGCCCAATGCTTTTGTGCCTCCGAACGATCCCAAGGCCGACGACTGGTACACGCGCTCGGTGCCCGACCTGTCGAAGCGCTGGAACGTCACGTTACGATCGGACTATTTTGTAGCCGCGACCCAGCCCGTGGCACCCGGCCTGACGCCGGTCGATGCGGCGGCCAACCTGTCCAATCGCCATCTGGAATACGCGCTCACCTGGTATGGGCTGGCGGCGGCGCTGATCGGTGTCTATATAGCGCTCCTGTATTCGCGCCGAAGGGCCGAAATGCGTAAAGGCAGATCATGAGTTTCACCCCTCTTGGCGTGGGTAACGCCTCAGTCGCCACCCTGAGCAACGGCCTGCGGGTGGTTCACGACCCCATCCCCGGCCTGCACACCTTCGCCCTGACGGCCATCATCCACGGCGGGGCGCGCTACGAAGCGCCGCATCAGTCGGGCTGGGCCCACCTCAGCGAGCATATGGTGTTCAAGGGGGCAGGCGGGCGCAGCGCGCGCGAACTGGCCGAGGTGATCGAACATCGCGGGGGCACCATCAATGCCTCAACCGGCTATGAGCACACCCGCTTTGAGGTGCGCGGCATGGCCGAACTGCTGCCGCTGGCGGTCGAGGTGGTCGGCGACCTGATGTTCCGCCCGGCGCTAGAGGCCGAGGAGCTGGAGCGCGAAAAGAAGGTCATCGAGCAGGAAATTTCCGAAGCGTTTGACACGCCCGACGACCACGTCTTCGACCTGCTGCAAGAGGCCTGCTTCGGCGATCATAGTCTGGCGCGCCCCATTTTGGGGACACCGCAAAGTTTGGCTCCGGCGCGGCCGGAGACGCTGCGTGCCTATATCGAAGGCCTGTATAATCCAGCGGATATCGTGCTGTGTGTGTCGGGCGGCGTCGAAGCCGTAGGCGTACTGGACGCGGTCGAGGCCCATATGAACGTGCCGGCCCGTCCCGCGCGCGAGGCCGACACAGCGGCGCGCTTTGTGCCGCGCCACATCCGCCATGTGCGCAAGGTCGAACAGACGCACCTGACGCTGGCTTTTGAAGGCGTCAACCGCTTTGACGACGACCTGTTTGCGCTCAAGCTGTTCGGCGAAATTCTGGGCGGTGGCATGGCCTCGCGCCTGTTTCAGGAAGCGCGCGAGGACCGCGGTCTGGCCTATTCCATCGACGCCTGGACGACGCAGTTCCGCGATACGGGAATGCTGGGCATCTATGCCGGCTGCGCGCCGAAGGATGCGGCGGACCTCAGCGAACTGATCGTCAGTGTCATGCGCGGCCTGATCAACAAACCGCTGGAGTCCGAGTTGGAGCGCGCCAAAGCGCAATACACCACCTCGCTCTATCTGAACGACGAAAACGCCGCGCAACGCGCCAATACATTGGGCGGGCAGGTCCTGACCTATGACCGCGCCTTTACGCTCAAGGAACAGGTGGCGCGGCTTGAGGCGGTGACGCTGAACGATCTGCGCCGCGTCGGGGAGCGCACACTGCAAGCCGGTGTGGCGACCGCTATTCTGGGGCCAGCGTTGAAAAGTGATCCGCAGACACGCTTGGAGGCTGTTCTGGCTTAACCCCAGCGGAATGATTTCTAGAGCGAAATGACTTTAGGTGGAAGCGCCATGTCGCTCTAAATTTTTGTTTTGTCGCGATGTTTTTGCGGAAAACCGCTTACACTTTTCCGCACATCGCTCTAATCATTCCGCTCAAGCCGCCATTGAGGCGGCGGCCAAGGTGGCAAAGCCACCGCCCGGCGAGGGGCCAAACAAAAAAATCTGGATCATTATGATTAATGATCCAAAAACGCCTTGCGGGCGGCGACGCCCGTATCGGCGAAGTCGGTAAACAGGCCGTCTATGCCCAAGGCGAACAGTTGCTTGAACTCGGCCTGCGCATCGCCCTTATAGGCGGCGGGCAGGCGGTCATTGCGCAGCGTCCAGGTGTGAACCTTCAGCCCCGCGTTGTGCGCGGCGTCGATCAGGGCGCGATTTTCGACGATGAAGCAGTCGGCCTCGCTGGTCTTTTCTGTCACCGGCCCCGTGGCCACGGCCTTGAGCAGGTAACGCTTCCACGGCGCAATAACATCGGCATAGGTACGCACCTCGGCCAGACCTTCGGGGGTCAGCATGTCGGTATAGACGCCTTTGCGTCCGGCGGCGGCCCAGTCGAAGGGCACCGACGGCCCAACGTCACCCGTGGCGAAATTGACGTCCCCGCCATCGACCAGTTGCACACGCGGCAGAGGCGACAGGGCCTTCAGGCGCTTCAGACTGTCTGCCTCGAAGGATTGCAGGAAGACGGCCGAGTCGGCCTTGTTCATATCGCCTCTGGTCAAGGCCTCAATCAGGCGTTCTTCCAGCGCCAGACCGGCGGCGCGATGCAGTGTCGGATGCTTGGTTTCGATATACAAACCCACGCTCTTGCCCGTCGTCTTGAAGTGATTTCGCACCAGACCGATCACCTCTTCCAGCGTCGGCACCTCGAAGCGGCCATTATAGCTCTGGTCGCGGTTGGCAAAGGCCTGACGCGCGCGCAGGGTCTTGATTTCGGCCAGAGTAAAGTCGCTGGCGAAGAAGTCGCTGATGCTCACCCCGTCCACGGTAAGGGTCCGCTTGCGGGCCGCAAATTCCGGGCGTTGCGCCACGTCGGTCGTACCGGACAGCATGGGTTCGTGACGGCAGATCAGCACACCGTCCTTGGTCGCCACCACGTCGGGCTCGATATAGTCGGCGCCCATATGGATGGCGAGATTATAGGCTTCGAGCGTGTGTTCGGGGCGATAGCCGCTGGCGCCGCGGTGGGCGATGATCAGGGGCATCTTGTGCTCCGTCGGCTTGGTGGCGGCCAGAGACGGCCTGAGCCCGATGGCACCGCCCAGAATGGCCCCGGTGCCGGCGATGGCTCCGAAGGTGAAACGGCGGCGGGCGGTATCGACGGGCAGGGGCATGGCACACTCATCCGGAAAGGGTGATAATGTCCATAGAGCGTGTCGATGACAGGGCTGTGAAAGTCTGGCCTGTGAACCTATCGAGCGTCGTCAGGCCCGCCCGGCATTGAGGCTGAGGTGCTCCGGCAAAATACCCAGACTTTTGAGTGCCCTGTTCCATAAACCTGCAGCATCGTGTGAAAACAGAATATCCGCGTTGGATGGCGCGATCAGCCACGCATTGTCGCGAATTTCGGCTTCTAACTGGCCCGGTCCCCAACCGGCATAGCCCAGCGCAATCAGGGCCCGCGACGGACCGGCCCCGCGCGCCAGATCGACCAGAATATCGCGCGACACGGTCAAACCGATGCCGTCGCGAAGTTCCAGCGCTTCCGGGTCGATATCGAGCGGCAGGGTCACCTCATCAATAAAGTAGTCGAGGCTGTGCAGCACAAAGCCACGCTCATTCTGCACCGGGCCGCCATTATAGATGGGGGTGGCGACGTGGCGGTTATCGGTGATGTCGATGCCCAGTTCCTCCATCATGCGTGGGAAGGTCAGGCCACCTATGGGCTGCGTCAGCACAATCCCCATCGCCGATTCCGCGTCGTGCTGACACATATAGATGACGCTGTGGTCGAAATTGGGATCGTCCAGGCTCGGCATAGCCACCAGCAGTCGCCCTTGGAGGGAGGTGGTCTCAACGGAAGCTGTTGGGTCTGAGGAGACAGGGCCGGTTTTGCGCATGCCGCAAAGATGGGCATGGAAGCAGTCTCTGGCAAGAAAAAAGCGTATAAAGACGGCGCGTGCGCTCTGGTCTGTAGGCTGACACAGGCCTATAAGCAGCGGGCCATTCAACGGAGATTTACCCATGACGATTCAACCCGGTGACACGCTGCCCGAAGTGAAATTCTCTTCCCCGGCCGAAGATGGCCTGAAGCCGCTGACCACCTCCGAAGTGTTTGCCGGTAAACGTGCCGTGCTGTTTGCCGTGCCGGGCGCCTTCACCCCGACCTGCTCGGCACGCCACCTGCCGGGCTTCCGCGATCAGGCGAAAGCCTTCAAATTCAAGAATATCGACGTGGTGGCCTGTACCAGCGTCAATGATGGATTCGTGATGAAGGCCTGGGCCAAGGATCAGGGCATTGCTGACGAAGTGCTGATGCTGGGCGACGGCAATGGCGAATTTGCCGAAAAGGTTGGTCTGGTCCTCGACGCCGAAGGCTTCGGCATGGGCAAGCGCTCGCAACGCTACGCCATGATCGTCAATGACGGCGTGGTCGAAAAGCTGTTCGTCGAAGCGCCGGGCGAGTTCAAGGTCTCGTCGGCGGACTATGTGCTGGAACAGCTCTAAAACCCATTGGTTTTAAGGCCTTGGGGCCGCAGGCCCCAAACCCCCTAGCTGGGAATAAACTGAAAGGCCGGAGTGTACGAACTCCGGCCTTTCCTTTTGCGCTAAGTGATGGGGTGCGGGGTCTGCGACCCCGCGTCTTAAAAACGATCATCTTCCAATGCGAACAGGGCCTCCGATCCGGCCTTCATCTTTTGCAGATGCGCTTCGGCTTCGGGCAGGATGCGTTCCAGGAAAACGCGCCCGACCTTCAGCTTATCGGCATAGAAGGGATCGGTCGAGCCCGCGTCGATGGCGGCTTGCGCGGCGGCCGCCTGTTGAGCCCAGCTATAGGCCAACGCGGTTAGACCAAACAGGCACAGATAGTCGAGCGAACCCGCGGCGGCGGCGTCCGGATTGCCCATGCCGTTTTGCATCAGCCACAGGGTGCCGTCCATCAGACGCGCCTTGGTGTCCTTCAGGCCCTTGACGAAGGTCGCGGCGCTGCCCGCTTCGTGGTCGGCGACATAGGCGTCGATTTCGGCGAAATAGGCCATCACGGCGCGCCCGCCCTTGGACGGCAGCTTGCGACCAACGAGGTCGAGCGCCTGCACGCCATTGGTGCCTTCGTAGATGAGCGTGATGCGGATATCGCGCATATATTGCGAGGCCGGGAAGTGTTCGGTGAAGCCCGAACCGCCGTGCACCTGCATCGAGTCCTGCGTAACCTTTAGACCCTTTTCGGTGAGATAGGCCTTTACAACCGGTGTCAACAGGCTGAGGAAATCATTGGCCTTTTCCCGCGTCGCCTCGTCTTCGGCATGTTTGGCCAGATCGGCCTGAAGCGCGACCCAGGTGAGGAAACCGCGGCCGCCTTCGAGCAGGGCGCGGCTTTCGAGCAGCATACGGCGCACATCGGGGTGGACGAGGATAGAGTCGGCGGGCTTGCCCGGCGATTTGGGGCCGGTGAGGGCCCGCCCTTGCAAGCGATCCTTGGCGAATTCGACGGCGGCGACGTGGCTGGCGTGACCGATGGCGAGGCCCTGAAGGCCGACGCCGAGGCGGGCATTGTTCATCATGTAGAACATGATCTTCAGCCCTTCGTGAGCGTTGCCGAGCAGCCAGCCTTTGGCGTCTTCATAGATCATGACGCAGGTGGAATTGCCGTGAATGCCCATCTTGTGCTCAAGACCGGCGCAGTGAAGGCTGTTGCGCTCACCCGGATTTCCGTTCGCATCCGGGATGAATTTGGGCACGAGGAACAGCGAAATACCCTTGACGCCTGCCGGGGCGCCTTCGATGCGCGCCAGAACGAGGTGGCAGATATTGCTCGTAAAGTCGTGCTCACCCGCCGAAATCCAGATCTTCTGACCCGTAATCTTGTAGGTGCCGTCGCTGTCCGGCACCGCCTTGCTGCGCAGCAGGCCAAGGTCCGTGCCGCAATGTGGCTCGGTCAGGTTCATCGTCCCCGACCATTCGCCGGCAATCAGCTTGGGAAGATACAGCGCCTTCAACTCGTCCGTGCCGCCGACACTGAGTGCCGCCACCGCGCCGTCGGTCAGGCCGGGATACATGGCAAACGCAGAGGACGCGCCGGTAAGCATTTCCGAATAGGCCGTAGCCACGACGTGCGGCAGGCCCTGACCGCCGTATTCGGGATCACCGCCCAGAGCGGGCCACCCGGCCTCAACCATCTGGAGATAGGCTTCCTTATAGCCCTTGGGCGCGGTGACGCTGTGGTCGGCGTGCAGGACGCAGCCCTCCTTGTCGCCTGGCGCGTTCAGCGGCGCGACCACCTCTTCGGTGAACTTCGCGCCTTCTTCCAGAATGGCCTGAACGACATCGGGTGAAGCGTCCTGAAACCCTTTCAGGTTGGAATACTGGGCGATGTTCAGCACGTCGTTGAGCAGGAACTGATAGTCGCGCACGGGGGCCTTATACGGCATGGAGGTGCTCCTTGGCGTTATGGTGAGCTTTATTTCGGTGTCTTAAATATCGGCGTCAGTGCCATGATTATCAGGCGCTTTTGCGGTCATCTTCAGCGTGGGCAGCCTGCGCCGCTTCGTGCTTGGCGATCTCGCCTTCCATCCACGCGCAGCCTTCGACCATGTCCTTGATGGCCTGATCAATGTCTTCGCGCTGGCGCTTCAGGTTCTCAATCTGGTCGTGATACTTGGCGACGGTGGCGCGCATCTGCTTCACGCCGCGGTCTTCGCGGTTATACAGATCGAGCACTTCGTGGATTTCGATCAGCGAAAAGCCCATGCGCTTGCCGCGCAGGATGATCTTCAGACGCGCCCGGTCGCGCGCCGAATAGATGCGCGTCTGACCCTTGCGTTCCGGGCTGATGAGGCCCTTGTCCTCATAGAAGCGCAAGGCGCGGGCGGTGACGCCGAACTCCTTGGAAAGCTGGCGAATAGTGTAGGTACGCATGTCCATGGTGACCCCCTGTATAAGGTCGTTATAATTGACGTTTACGTAAACGTACATCTAACTTGCCCCAAACGTCAAGGGGGCGCTTTTCACATCTTCGTGCCATACGAAAAGGCCCCGGTTCGCGGTGGAACCGGGGCCTTTGTGCTGACGATAATAAGCTTTAATTTAGCTTGAACACACGGGCCTTAATGGCCGTGCCGCTGGTGTCGCCTAACGCACCAGAATTATCGACCCAACTGGCGATGAAGCCGTTGGTCTTTAGCGGGGACAGTACCATACTCGTCTGATTGCCGGTCACATAGACATTGACCAGCAGTTCGCTGCCGAACTTCGTGCCGCTGGCGTCGAAAGCCTGTGCCTTGATCGCCCAGCCGTCTGTGTCGCCAAGCGTTCCGCTGTTATCACCCCAGGCGGCTATGAACTGTCCGTTCGGAAGGGTGATCACATAGGGGGCCACCTGACGCCCGGTGGTGTTGGTTGCCAGCGTAAACGCTGTGCCGACGCGGTTACCCGAGGCATCAAAAATTTGCCCATAGGCTTCGTCCGTTGTGCTACCTGAATTGCCTTCCGACCACACGATGACGAAGGCCCCGTTTGCCAGAGCGCTGACGCTTCCCGGTGATTGCAGAAAGCCAGGAGACTCCTTGACTACAAATTCGCCACCGACCTTCTGGCCCGCAGCGTTAAAAATCTGGGCTCTGAGCTTGTTGACGACGTTTGTGCCCGCCGAGCCATTGTAGTCCAGCCAGGTGATGACGAACCCGCCATTGCTAAGAGGCGCGGCGTATGACTGGCTTTGTTGACCTGCGGTCGAGGTGTTGACGATAAAGGCGGGTGTGAGTTCATCGGCATCGGCCGAATAAAGTTGCGCCCTGACCGACAGGGAATCGCCGTCGCCGCCGACCGCTGTTGAGGCATTAAATTCCGTCCACGTCGCCAGCAACCGTCCATCGCTCAAACGTACTAATTTTGGCTGCCCCTGCGTGCCATTGTTGCCGTAGGAAATGCCATTCTGAATGCTGTAGGTCAGCGGGGGCGCGACCGCATCCCCAAGCGCGGCGCCGGAGGCGGAGAATTCGCGGGCAAAAATGGGTCCTGACGTAATGGCCGTCTGGTTAGTGGTGTTTAGATGTCCGTTGGACACATAGAGCAAGCCGAATCCGCCGCCATTTAGCGCGGACAGAGACGGTTGCACATGACGGTAAGACGATGAGCTTTGTCGTGTGCCGGTCGAGGCAATAATCTCACTGCCCGATTTCGCGCCGTCGGATGTGAGGATTTGCGCCCGGATTTCAGCCAGTGCGATGCCACCAATCGTGCCCTGACTGCTCACCCATCCGGCGACCACATTGCCATTATCAAGCGTGGTCAGAGTGATCGCGTTTTGATCATTGTCGGTTGCCGTATTGACCAGTATCTCACTGCCGCCGACATAGGCCGTCGGCGCCGCCGAAGAGGACGACGAAGATCCGGTCCCGCCCACGGAAGAGGCACCACTACCGCCTCCTCCGCCACCACCGCCACAGGCGGCAAGAGCAGCGATGAGAAACGGCGTCAGAACGGCGCCCAGACGAAATCCGGGATGACGTGCGGCGAAGGGTTGAACAGGTGGCATGATAACTTCCCCCGATGGACTGATACGCATCTTAAACGTGAAATATGTCAACTTTGCAATAGTAAGTATTAGCGGGGTATCCCGTATTCCACGGGTTTCATTTGACGCCCGCCATCCCGCGCTTTAAAGCCACAGCTCTGTTTTTATTTGCCCCGAAAGGTGTTTTTCCACGTGTCTTCCGAACTGACCCTCCTCGCGCAACAGGGCCGTGCCTGGCCCTTCGAGCAAGCCCGCGCCCTGATTGCGCGCGTGCTGAAAGTGCGTCTGAAGGATCAGGCGGACTCGATACGGGCCCAGGAGCTGATTACGGCGGGCAAGGCCGATGAGGCGCTGAAGACCTTTGAGGCGTTGAACCGTCCGGTGATCTTTGAAACGGGCTACGGGCCTTCGGGCCTGCCGCACATCGGTACCTTCGGCGAAGTGGCGCGCACCACCATGGTGCGTCAGGCCTTTACGGCCCTGACCGGTGGTTACTGGGCGTCGCGCCTCATCTCGTTTTCCGACGATATGGATGGCCTGCGCAAGGTGCCGGACGGCATCCCCAACCCGGATATCCTGCGCGAAGACCTGTATAAGCCCCTGACCGTGGTGCGTGACCCGTTCGGGACGCACGATTCGTTCGGCGCGCACAATAATGCGCGTCTGCGGGCCTTCCTCGACTCGTTTGGCTTCGATTATGAGTTCAAGTCGGCCACGGATGCCTACACGTCGGGTGAGTTTGACGCCACGCTTCTGAGGGCGTTGGAGCGTTTCGACGACATCCAGAAGATCATGCTGCCGACCCTGGGGCCGGATCGTCGCGCCACCTATTCGCCGTTTCTGCCCATTTCCCCAGTCACCGGCCACGTGCTTCAGGTGCCAACGTTGGAGCGCAATGTCTCAAAGGGCACGATCGTCTTTGAGGAAAACGGCGAAAAGTTCGAGGTGCCGGTCACGGGCGGCCACGTCAAGATGCAGTGGAAGCCCGACTGGGCCATGCGCTGGGCGGCTTTGGGCGTCGATTACGAAATGGCCGGCAAGGACCTGATCGACTCGGTCAAGGTGTCGTCGCAGGTGTGCAAGGTGCTGGGCGGTACGCCGCCGGAAGGCTTCAACTACGAACTCTTCCTCGATGAGCAGGGCCAGAAGATATCGAAGTCGAAGGGCAACGGCCTGACCATGGAAGACTGGCTGCGCTATGGCGCGCCGGAATCGCTGGCCTATTACATGTTCCAGTCGCCGAAATCGGCCAAGAAGCTCTATTTCGACGTCATTCCGCGCGCCACGGACGAATTCTTCCAGCAGCTCGACGCCTTCCCCAAGCAGGAAGAGGCCAAGCAGATCGAAAATCCGGTCTGGTTCGTCCTGCGCGGCGAAACGGGTGCGAAGTCGCCGCCGGTGACCTTCGGCCTGATGCTCAACCTCGTTTCGGCGGCCAATGCCTCGGACAAGGAGACGCTGTGGGGCTTCCTGCGTGCCTACATTCCGGGAGCGACGCCGGAAAGTGAGCCGGTGCTCGACCGTCTGGCCGGCTACGCGCTCAACTATTTCGAGGACTTCGTCAAACCGTCCAAGACCTTCCGCCTGCCCGACGCCAAGGAAAAGGCGGCGTTGATCGACCTGCGTGACCGTCTGGCGGCGCTCGACCCCGAAACGCGCGATGCCGAGGCCATCCAGAATATCGTCTTCGAAGTCGGAAAGGCACATGAATTTGAGCCTTTGCGCGCGTGGTTTCAGGCGCTTTATGAGGTGCTGCTGGGGCAATCCCAGGGCCCGCGCTTCGGTTCTTTCGTGGCCATATTCGGCATCGAACGCACGCTGGACCTGCTTGATCAGGGCATTAAGGGCGAACTGGTATAAAAGGCAGCCTCTTTGGCAACGAAGAGGCTTTCCTTTTGTCTTATGCGTGTCAATCTCCCTGCTGTAACCAAAGGGAGGTGTTCATGCGTGCGTGGCTTATCGGTGCGGCGTTGGCGGTTTTTCCCTCTCTTGCGGGGGCGCACAGCCTGCCCGGTCCCTCAGCTATTGATGCCGAGGTGCACCGGGTCCTGAAAGACACCGGGGCCAAAGGGCTGGCCATCGCGGTCATCGACGACGGCAAGGTCGGCTATGTGCAGGCCTATGGCGTGCGCAACGCCAAGGGTGAGCCCCTGACGACGCAAACCGTTATGTACGGCGCCTCGCTGACCAAGGCGGTGTTCGCCTATTCGGTCATGCAGCAGGTCGATCAGGGGCGTTTGACGCTGGATACGCCTCTAGCGGATATGCTGCCTCAGCCTTTGCCGAGCTATGCGTCGCCCGACATCATCAATCGCTATAGCGACTGGTCGGCGCTGGATGAGCGCTGGCGCAAGCTGACGCCGCGTAATGTGCTGACCCATTCGAGCGGCTTTGCCAACTTCCATTTTCTGGAACCGGATGAAAAGCTGACATTCCATTTCGATCCGGGGGCGCGTTACGCCTATTCGGGGGATGGTCTGCTGACGCTGCAATTTGCCATGGAAACGGGACTGGGCCTCAGTCTGGGGGATGAAACCGACCGTATCTTCAAAGGCTTGGGGATGGTGCGTACCAGCCTGATCTGGCGGCCGGACTTTGCGGGCAATCTGGCCGATGGCTGGAACGACAAGGGGGAGGGTGAGCCGCACGATGAGCGGTCAAAGGTGCGGGTGTCCGGATCTATGGATACGACGATTGCCGATTTTGCGCGTTTTGCGGCGGCCTTTGTACGCGGTGAGGGGCTGAGCGCGGCGTCGCGGGCGGACATCACCAAACGGCAGTTGAAGATCACGACGCTCACGCAGTTTCCACCCTTTCAGCCCGAATTACCGGCGGATCAGCAGCGGGCCGACCTCTATGCGGGGCTGGGCGTGGTGGTGTTTGACGGACCGCAGGGGCCCGGCTTTTACAAGGGCGGGCATAATGACATCACGGCCAATACGTGGGTTTGCATTGAAAAATCAAAGCGCTGTGTGGTTATCCTGTCGAACGATGTACGCGCGGAAGCCGGCTTTGCGGCGCTGGTAAGGTTCGTTTTGGGAGAGACAGGCGTGCCCTATGAGTGGGAGTATGGGGATCACGCGGGGACGTCGTGACGGGGAGGGTTTCGGGGTTTGGGGCCTATGGCCCCAAGCCTTTTCCTTCCCATAAAAATCGCCCACAAGGGGCGGTTTTTTATGGGAATAAGAAGATGTGGGGTCACGGACTCCACACCCCGAAACATCCCATCACTGACTGGCCCACACAATCCGCGCCATCCACGTCACCTGCGATCGCTCCAGCACCCGGTTGGAAAAGTCCGGATTGAGCGAACGCAGCTCAACCTGCTTTTCGGTCAGTCGCACCAGCTCCTTGGCCATGACTTCACCCTCCGCCGTCTTCACCACCACCCGGTCGCCCCGGCGCAGGTTTTGACGCAGCGGATCGACGATGATACGGTCGCCGTCGCGGTAGAGCGGCAGCATGGAATCGCCTGAAATCTCAAGTGCATAGAGCCCTTCGCCCGCCGGGAGGCCGATCTCGTCCCAGCCCTGTCCAACCGGAAACCCCGCATCGTCAAACAGGCCGTCATTGCCCGCCTGCGCAAACCCGATCAAAGGCACACCCTTCGGCACCGGACGCGGTTCGGTCAAAGCGGCAAAATCGGAAAAGCTCTGGCCCGTCGCCTCCAGCAGCTTGGCCAGACTCTCGGTCGAAGGCCAGCGCGGCCGCGGCGGGTCTTCGGTCGATTGCCGCTTCGACTTGTTAAACGCCGTGGGATCAAGACCGGCCAGCCGCGCCAGTCCCGACGGCGACGTGCCGAGATTCAGCGCCAGGCGGTCTATGGCGTTCCAGATTTGCGCGTGCGACAGGGACATGCCGGCTTTCCCGTGAGATGGAAGGAAAATAAATCCGCCTACAGGAAAATCAACTTAATTTATGAATATTGTCCTATTTCCTGCACCATGTGGCCAGCGCGCCCCACAGTATCACCCCCAGCACGCCCACAGTGGAGACCGTCAGCGCCATTACCAGTGTCATCGGCCTGATCCTCCCGTCACTCAGGGCCAGCAAGGGCAGCATCACCGAAAGCCATTGACAGCCCCCGCGATCACTGGCCACGGATGTGGGGATTTCCAGCTAAGGGTAATCAGCACACCCAGAAAAAAGCCGTTCGCGATCAAAGCGCTGATGACATAGCCATGGACACTGCCCCACAGCGCCAGCAGCGGCAGACAGCTCAAGAGACCGGCGATCCACACACGCTGACGCCCGTCATCGCGGAACACGCCGTCGATTCGCTGACGGATTGCGCGCCGTAGCCCCTGTGGGCGTCTTGTTTCTACCGGCAACGGGCTCCCCCCCGAAACACCAGAACAGGTCGGGAAGAGTAGAAACATCTATAGATTGTGGCAAGCCCGATTTAGCAAATCAAAAAGTGAGCCTGAAGTGTGGCGATGGGCTGTTCGCGCAGTTCCTGCCACGCCCAGGCCTCAACATTGGCGATGGTACGGCCGACGCGGTTGATGCGCGCGCGGGCATAGGTGTCAATGGGCTTGCCGGAGCGCAGATACTGCACGCTGACATTGACCGGTTTGGGGATCTGATCGAACGTTTCAAACACCGACAACTGCGCCGTGGCGGTCAGTTCTAGAAACGCCCCGATCGTGCCGCCGTGCAGGGCCGGCAGCAGCGGGTTACCGATCAGGTGCGGCGCGAACGGCAGGATGGTCGTCAGTTCATTGCCCGCCATCTCCATACGCAGGTTGAGAAACTGCGCGAAAGGGATGCGACTGAATAACTCTTCCGGGCCGCTGATCATCATGTCGGCAATCATGCGTGGGCCTCGCGGTTTTTGAGGCAGGGGTGCGAGATGATAAAGGCCGCCTGCGCCGCGGCGACCGGGTCGCTCAGGGTGTCGTCATAGGCGAAGCCGCGCACGAAGCCGACGCTGCGGGTCAGCTTATAGCATTTGGCGAGGATAAACAGATCGCGGTTGGGCTGGGCCGGGCGCATATAGTCGATTCGCAAATCCATGGTGGCTATGGGTTTGTATTCATTCAGTTCATCCCAAACCGCCATGCCGCAGGCGTGGTCAAGCAGTGCCGTTACGGCACCGCCCGCGATGACCCCCGTTTCCGGATCACCGACCAGGGGCTGAGCGTAGGGCAGGCGCAGCCGGATGCCGTCTTCGCTGCGTCCGGCATAGCGGGCGCCCAGCGCCTTCATATAGGGGATATTGTCCACCAGAAGGTCGAAACCTTCACGAAAAGGCGCAATTGGCATTACTTCGCCTCTCTATGTTTTATTATTCAATGGGTTGCTGGAAAGTTCTGATGCGACTTGCCACCTATAAATACGCCACAAAATAGTCTTATTATCTGAGGCAAAGGCCTTTTTGGTTACATTGTGACGCATTTTGACCTTCACGTCAAAACGATTGCGCGCCTCACAGGCGATAGTTTGCACTTGCAAATTCGTTGAAACGGTTTCTTTACAGGAGAAACCTTTGTTTCCGTTGCCCAGAGAGTACCCATGACCCCGTCCGATCTTGAAACCGTGCCCGCCGACCGTTCGGCTCTGGTGCTGTTTTCCGGCGGGCAGGATTCGACCGCCTGCCTCGCCTGGGCCCTGACCCATTTCGAACGCGTGGAAACCATCGGCTTCGACTATGGCCAGCGCCACGCCATTGAAATGACGACGCGCGCCCGCGTTCTGCAACGCTTTCCCGAGGTGTTTGAACCGGCGCGCACGCGACTGGGCGACGATCATGTCGTTGATCTCAAAGGCTTCGGGCGCGTGGCGGAATCGTCGCTGACGCGCGAACAGGAAATCCGCATGGGTGAACGCGGCCTGCCCAACTCCTTCGTGCCGGGACGCAATCTGGTCTTTTTCGTCTATGCGGCCGCCGTGGCGGACCGTCGGGGGATAGATCATCTGGTCGGCGGCATGTGCGAAACCGATTTCTCCGGCTATCCCGACTGCCGCAAGGATACGCTGGAAGCTATGCAAACCGTGCTCAATCTTGGCATCGAGCGGCCCTATATCATCGACACGCCGCTGATGTTCCTGACCAAGGCCGAAACCTGGGCGCTGACGCATCAACTGGGTGGCGAGGCGCTGGTCGATCTGGTGCTCGAAGACACCCACACCTGCTACATGGGTGAGCGCGGTGAGCGCCATGAATGGGGATATGGCTGCGGCACCTGCCCGGCGTGCGAACTGAGGGCACGCGGTTTCGAGCAGTGGCGTAACGGTTGATGGTCTATAGTTTCAGAGAGATATTCCTGACTCTTCAGGGCGAGGGCGGGCAGGCGGGCCGCGTGGCGGTGTTTGCGCGCTTTGCTGGCTGCAACCTGTGGAGCGGGCGCGAACAGGACCGCGCGACGGCCGCCTGCACCTTCTGCGACACCGATTTTGTCGGCACGGACGGCGAGGGCGGTGGCAAGTTCGACACTCCCGAAGCCGTGGCGGCAGCGCTGGATGCCCATTGGGGTCAGATTGACCCGGCGCACAAATCGGTCGTTTTCACCGGCGGCGAACCGTTGCTGCAACTGGATGCGCCGCTCATTGCTGCGGTCAAGGCCGCGGGCTATTTCATCGCCGTGGAATCAAACGGCACGCTGCGCGCCCCCGAAGGGATCGACTGGCTATGCATCTCGCCCAAGGGCGAAAACCGCCTGCATCAGACCTCCGGGCAGGAGTTGAAACTGGTCTGGCCGCAGGACCGCGTCGATCCGGCGGAATTTGCCGCCATGGACTTTGAGCGCTTCTATTTGCAACCGAAGGACCCGCTGGATCAGGACCCGGCGACGCGCGCTGCCCATACGCAGGCCGTGATCGACTATTGTCTGGCCCACCCGCAATGGCGCATGAGCGTGCAGACGCACAAGGTCGTGGGGATCAGGTAGATTTACCGCGGCGCGCCCGGCGGCGGCGCGGCCGCTTTTTGACCATCGACAGCAGCAGGCCTTCGCGCAGACCGCGATCGGCGACGCGCAGACGGTCACACGGCCACAGGCTTTGCACGGCCTCCAGAATGGCGGCTCCGGCCAGCACCAGATCGGCGCGATCCTTGCCGATACAGGGCTCCTGCTCGCGCCCCCTTTGCCCCAGCCCCAGCAGACGGTCGATAACCGCGCGGCACTGATCATGCGTCATCCACAGGCCATCGACCTTGGAGCGGTCATAACGCTCAAGCTTCAGGTGCATCCCGGCCAGAGAGGTAATGGCCCCCGACGTGCCGACAATATAGGCCTGCTGCGCATCGAAATGGGGGCGCAAAGGCTCAGGCGCCTTGAAGTCGATCAGGGATTGACGCACGTCCTCGACCATCTGCGCGAACCACGCCTGCTTGTCGCCGTCGGGCGGCTCCGGGAAGCGTTCGGCCAGATTCACCACGCCTTTGGGAATGGAAATCCAGTATTGTGGCCGCGGCGGCTTTCCGCGCGCGGTCAGACCCTGCGGGGCGTTTGCGCCAGTCGTTTCTGCCTCTTCGCCCAGCGGCAGCCATGAAATCTCGGTCGAACCGCCGCCGACATCCATCACAATGGCGGCCCTGGCGTCGCCTTCCAGCAAGGAGGCGCAGCCGACCACCGACAGGCGCGCTTCTTCTTCCGGCGTGATAATGGTCAGTTTGAGACCGGTTTCCTTTTCAACGCGGCGGATGAAGTCGGGACCGTTTTGCGCGATACGGCAGGCCTGCGTGGCGACGGCGCGCGTGCGTACCACCGGCCGCCGCCCGATCTTTTCGGCGCACAGCTTAAGCGCTGCCAATGCACGCTCCATGGCGCGATCCGACAGGTTTCCGGTCTGGCTGAGGCCTTCGCCCAGCCGCACTATGCGCGAAAAAGCCTCAACGATGCGGAACTGACCATTGTGCCAGGCGGCGATCATCAGACGGCAATTATTGGTGCCAAGATCAAGCGCCGCATAGAGCGGCGATGCGTCCGTCGTCACCGGACGCTGAGGCGGCCTGTCTTTTTGCGGCTGGGCTTGCGCGGGCGAGGCGACCGGCACCGACTTAACGGTCTGGGCCGCGCGGTGGCCGCTGCCTTTGCGGGCGCGGCGCGGTCCCCGCCTGCGGGGCGGACCGCTTTTTGAGGGAGCCTCACTCATGGTGGCTCATACCCCGCTTTATCAGTATGTGGGACGCAGGGGCCTTTGGCCGCGTCAAGTTACCCTCAACCTAGAACGCATTTTCCTCCGTGCAAAGCGCTTTTGTGTTAATTTCGTCACGGCGCGGACGGGTAATTCTGCAACGACCCACGCGCCGCATGAATTGACGGCGTTTCCGACAACCAAAGGGGGAAGGGGGAAGGCGCAGGTTCCGAGTCGCGCTACACCAGACGGGTGGACAATACCGCAACCGAGGGGAGGCGCTGATGATGACCGATTCTGTCTCTGGTTCCGTTACCGGTGCCTATGCCGCCGGTCAGGGGGATCGTGCGGCGCGTTTCGGCATCGGTGAACTGGTCCGCCACGTCCTGTTCGACTTTCGCGGCGTGGTCTTCGATATTGATCCACAGTTTTCCGATACAGAAGAATGGCTTCTGGCCATCCCCGAAGCGGTGCGCCCGGAAAAGGATCAGCCCTTTTATCACCTGCTCGCGGAAAATGGCGACATCTGCTACGTCGCCTATGCGTCCGAGGGTAATCTCTGCCCGGACGACACGGGTATGCCGCTGCGCCACCCGCAGGCCGAACTGATCTTCGAGCGTTTCGAAAATGGCCGCTATCTGCTGAAATCGCGTCTGGCCAATTAAGCGGCTCTGATCCGCGGGGCGTCATCCCCAATCCTGTAAGGGACTGCCGTAATTTTGCCGTGCTGCAATCGTTTCGTCGTGGATAAGGCGGCAGGGTCCGCGCGCGGCTGAAATCGCGTTCAGCCCGCATTCATGATGGTTTCTTTATGATGGCGAATTAAACTGACATAAAAAAAGCTCACCAATTCTGGAAGAATTGGTGAGCCCGCTGGGACTCGAACCCAGGACCCTCTGATTAAAAGTCAGATGCTCTAGCCGGCTGAGCTACGGGCTCACTTGATAAATACGCAAGTAAATCAAAGACTTGTGGGAAAAAATTATTCCGAATACGGATTAATTTCTGTGTCCCTTGTGTCCCTTTTGTGTCCCCTATTTTGCCGCTGATGCGAAAAAATTATCCTTTAATATACAAGACATTAGAAGATTGGGGGACAAGCCGAAAAAACGTCTTTTTGCTTGCTTGTGTCCCTTTACAGAGGGGGTAGCGCCAAGTCAACCGAGATTCTGATCTCTCATTCCCTTCTTCGCCAAGGAGTTTGGGATAACTCTATGCATCTACTGCGGGGGAGGACGCATGACATCAGGTCAGATGTTCTACCTTGTAAGCGGGCGCATACATCTCATCTTCCAGAATATGCGCCTATGCAATATTCTTGAAGGCAAAACGCACGCCCTTCCTCATCTTTATCGTAAAGAGAGAAGGGGCCTAAAAACCGTGCATTGCATAACACCATCGCCAATTGCTCGAGCGTCCACCACATCTCGACTTCCCAAAGCCAGCCTTAGTGGTTATCAATGCGCTAGTAGGCCATGAAGGCTGGTTTCTAAGGGGGGTGTCGGATGAAAATCATAGGCGTTGTGTTCGCGACTACGTTCCTTCTTGCATCACCTGCTCCAGTGTCATCGAAGCCGTTCAATTTAACAAAAGCGACATCTGGGTATCTCTACTTTAATAAGCCAGGTGCGACTATGGCTCAGCACGATGGTGAATTGAAGAATTGCATCTACAACTGGGCAGGCGGTATTAACCCAGAACCAGATCCCTTCTCTGGGCCCGCTGGAACCGGCATACTCGGCGCAGCCATCAATCAAACTATGGTGACCAACTGGGAAGCGGCTCGAAAGAGTATCAATGTAGAGCACTGCATGATCGCCAAAGGATGGCGTCTTGTACGATTAGTTCCGGAAGAGGGGGGCAAGCTGGCCCGTCTACCCCAAAAGGACCTCGCTGCCGTGTTAGCGCCTGACATATCCGCGGGACAGCCTAGGGGCGAAATTGTTCGTTTTTGGAGAAACGAGGAGATTTACCAGAGTACAGTTATTGCTCGGAGTCCAGAGAATGCCGAACGTTATCTCTTAAGCGCTGCGGCAATGTCTCCAGATAACCCCATGATTGTAGGCATCACAAGTATTGATCCGGTTGTGCGCAAACGGGCAAGTGAGGCTCGAAGTAAACTTTCAGCCGTGCTAGGGCGAACGAAAAAGCTGAGCGACGTCACCCCCCCAGGCCCTGGCCAAGCGCTATTTATATACAGTATCCGGACCAAGAAGAAACAAAAGTCATCCATTACCTGGTTAGAGCGTGCGGATTTAGAGGACCCGATGAGCGTGAACGTACTAGGCCGTAGACTCATAACGCTCTGATCCAGATGCGAGAGGCTACGATCTTGACGGCGCCTAGGAAGTTGAGGGGATTTTTGTCATATCGCGTGGCAATTCCCCGGAACTGCTTGAGCTTATTGAAGAAGCGTTCGACCAGATTTCTTTGCCTATAGACCCAGCCACTGAAGGCAAAACCGTCCTTTCGATTGCTCTTGGCCGGGATATTGGCCCAGGCCTT
>NZ_JBKFEE010000018.1:0-50584 GCF_046503825.1 Asticcacaulis sp. W401b | reverse complement strand
CGTCGGAGGCATAGGCGCGCAATGTGGCGGGCGCGTCCGCCGCATCCTGGTAGGCTTGCGATTTCGCTAGGGCCATCGCGACACGCGCGCTGGGCGGTTTTGGTTTTTCCTTATCCATAAAGCGCTTGATAGCACATATTACACGCGATAACGATCCTTATCACGTGTAATATGAAGCAGAATTTCGCTCAGTATCTTCACTTTTTCTGATGATTGGATGTTTATCTCGGCCTGTTCACATATCGCATGTAAATAACGACCCCGAAGCCGAAAACCACGGCCATGATGATGCCGTTGAGAGTGACTCCGTTATCTCCGATTGTTGCTGGAAACTGAAAAACCCTAGCTGCCGGCATACCCAATAGACAGCCGCCTAAGGCAAAAGCAATAATCAGAGCGGTTCTAAAAAACACACCTTTGTCAATCATTCAGCACCCTTGCCCTTAGCAAGGTACGTTTGGCAATGTGCGGCTGGGGGTCAACTTGGACGTTCTGTCTTTCTCGCCTTTATGCTCTGTTGATTGCCGACACTGGGATCAAAAATCTGCATAAATCTCGGAGAGTTCTATGCCCAAACAGCTCTTGTTTTCGGATGACCAGGTGACAATCTTATATGGGCCCGCTGTTTCGCATCCCGATTTGATCCGTTATTATACATTGTCCGCTGCAGACATGGGCCTAATAAGGCGCTGCCGGGATAATCATAACCGTCTCGGCTTCGCGGTTATGCTTTGTTACCTCAGATACCCCGGGCGCCCATTGCGTTCCGAAGAGAGTCCACCAGTAGAGACAATCGAGTTCATCGCCGCCCAGATAGACAGCCTGCCAACCGATTTCGACCATTATCTGGAACAGACGCGTCGGCGTCATAGCGCTCAGCTCCAGGAGGCCATGAACCTACGACCGTTTGGGGCAATACCAGCCCAGAAAATCGAAGATTGGCTCGTCCCTCATGCTCTTGAAAACGATCAGCTCAATCACCTTGCAACCCTAGCACTGGGAGAATGTAGGCTGCGGCGAATAATAGTGCCGCCGATCGGCAGTCTTCAGCGCATTTGCCTTCGCGCCCGAGTGCGCGCCCGACGAGACACACATCGGGCGATGACCGCCGGACTAAGCGCCAGCCAGAAATACCAACTCGACCAATTGACCAAGGCGAAAGAAGAAAACGGAGTGACGTGGCTGGCGTGGCTGCGCCAATTTCCCGAAAGCTCAAAGCCATCCGCGATGACGGCATTGATCGACCGACTGGACCATGTGAGGGGCATAAATCTCCCTTCATCGATTGCCGGTCAAGTGTCACTCGCCCGCCAGACCCAGATAGGGCGCGAGGGCCGCCGAACGACTGTCCAGCACATCGCGCGTTTCGAGCCGGAACGGCGGCACGCGACGCTCGTCCTGATTTGCACTGACCTAAAAACCCACCTGACCGACCAGGCTATCGAGTTGTTCGAGCGACTCATAGGGGCTATGTTTCGCAAGGCTCAGGGGCGGCATGACCGCGAATTCAAGGCCGACGGCCGGGCGATTAATGCAAAATTGAGGCTTCTCGTCGATGTAGGGAATGCCCTTGTCGCCGCGAAGGATGCCGGCGGTGATGCGTTCGACGCCATCGCTCAAGTGACCAGTTGGGAGCAATTCCGCCAAAACCTGGCTGAAGCCGAGCAGTTGTTGCGTCCCGCTGACTTTAATGCATTCGAAATTCTCGATCAGCAATACATCGGCATTCGGCGCTGGTCGCCTGCCTTCCTTGAAGCATTTGAATTCCTTGGCGTGGCCGCAGTCTCCCCTCTTCTCAAAGCAATAGATCTGATTAAGTCCCTTAATCGATCGGGCCGAGCTGGCCTACCTCAGGATGCCCCCACCTCATTCGTGCGTCGGCGCTGGCAGAAATATGTCCGGAGTGACGGCGTCTTGAACCGACGATATTACGAACTTTGCGTCCTGTCTGAACTTCGCGAGCGACTCCGCGCCGGCGACGTCTGGGTTAAAGGAAGCTCAACGTACAAAAGCTTTGAAGATCGCCTTGTCTCTCATGAGAGGCTGAATACGCTACGTACAAACAATAGCTTGCAAGTCAATGTTCAATCTGACTTCGGCGCTTTTCTTCAGGCACGCCGTGACCGTCTTCAGGAGCGGCTTACCCAGATCGAAGCTAAGGCCAAGAACGGCGATCTTACCGATGTAGCCATCGAAAAAGGCAATCTGAAAATCGCTCCGATCGAAAAGACGACGACCACCATCAGTGACGCCTTAATAAACCGCCTCTACGCACTTTTACCACGCATACGTATCACCGACCTCCTGTCCGAAGTGAATGAGTGGACAGTTTTTACAGACCATTTCACCCATGTCAGGACCGCGGACACGCCGAATAGCCCTCAGACGTTAATGGCGGCGTTGATCGCCGACGGCCTCAATCTGGGCCTCACTCGAATGGCCGAGGCCTGCGACGTAGCCAGTCTCGGGCAGTTGGCGTGGGTGTCTGACTGGCACATTCGTGAGGAAACGTACAATCTGGCCTTAAAACGGTTAGTGGCGGAACAGCAACGGCAGCCCTTGGCAGCGGCATTCGGGTCCGGAACATCCTCATCGTCGGATGGACAGTTTTTCCAGTCGACGGGATATGGCCGCGACTCCGGCCGGCTCAACGCCCATTACGGCCATAAGCCGGGCGTCAAATTCTACACGCACATCTCAGACCGTTACGCGCCGTTCTACACTAAGGTCATCGCCGCCACCGCCAGCGAGGCCCTTCATATTCTTGATGCCTTGCTGTCGCACCAGATCGAACCCGGGGTGACCCGCCACCACACAGATGGCGGCGGCGTTTCCGACCACGTATTCGCCCTATGTTCGCTCCTGGGGTTTCAATTTGCGCCACGGATACCCGATCTGAAAGACCGGCGCCTGTACGTGTTCGATAAGCCTAGAACTTACCCCACCCTCGAAAACCTTATCGCTGCGAAAATTGATATAGAGCTCATCGGCGCCCACTGGACGGAAATTCTTCGTGTCGCCGAGTCAATACGCTCCGGACAGGTCACCGCGTCGGTTATCATGCGCCAACTCGCCGCCTACCCGCGACAAAATGGCGTGGCCATGGCGCTGCGTGAATTTGGTCGGATGGAGCGGACGCTGTTCACTCTCGACTGGCTCGAAGATCCCCAGTTGCGGCGCCAAACCACGCAGGAGCTCAACAAGGGCGAAGCCAGAAACAGCCTTGCGCGCGCGGTCTTCCTTCACCGCCTCGGCGAAATCCGCGACCGCACCTATGAAAATCAACAGCATCGCGCCTCCGGGCTTAATCTTCTCGTGACGGCCATTATCCTCTGGAACACAAGGTATCTGGAAAAGGCTGTCGCGGAGCTGCGGGCGCATGGTGAGATTATTGATGACGCCATGCTGTCCCACCTCTCGCCGCTTGGCTGGGAACACATCAATCTTACCGGCGACTATATCTGGGGCCGCGAGAGAGAACAGGCCCGTCCCGTGGGTGAACTGCGTCCGTTGAGGACCTTGCAATCTCGGGCACGTATCATCAAGCCGGCGGCGTGATGTTCACCTTTTGTCTGCTTATGCTACAGATTTGAACGTTTGGTTAGTTCGGGCCACCATGCGCTCAATCCCGAAGCCCGGGTCGACCTGCTCGATCTTGGCGCAGAGCAGTTTCGACAACCGAACGTCGTCACGCACCGGCTTGCCCATGCGGACTTGGATGGCCTCCACCCGGCTATCGACGCGATGGAACCGCAGATCGAGTTGCAAGGCGCCCTCCCCTGCCTCTTCCAGTAACAGGCAAATCTCCTCAACGAGATGATCCGTGTACTTGGCGATGGTCTCCGGAGCACCGATAGGCTCGAAGAAGGCTTTGCTGACGAGGATCAGTTCCGGCGGTTCTATGGGTGATATGGGCTCGGCCATGCGACCGAAGGCCATGTCGATCTGTTGGAACAGGGCCTTCCCGAACCGCAGGGTCAGCGGCGCGCGCGGTTGCGACGCCAGTTCACCGATCCGGTCAAAACCCAGAACCAGCAGATCGTCTATGGTGTTCGCTGGCAGGCGCAGCGACCGCACCGGCAGATTCAGGATGGCGTCTGTGGTGCGGCCCGGCTCGATCAGGGTAATGTCCGTGGCGCAATAGCGCGCCAGCGCGTGCGACGCCCCCCAGGTGTCGGACAGAGCAGCGCGGGCGGTAATCGCCATGGCGGCCAGTTGCGAGAGAAGATCGTCGAGAACCGCGCGTTCGCCACCGAAGCGATGGCTGGCGCCAGCGATGTCAATCACCAACCCATCGCTACCATCGCTCATCACAAGGGGCGAATAACGCCGCAGTGCCCACAGCGCCAGATCATCGAGACCACGCAGGTCGGCATCTGGATCGGCGTCCATCAGCACCAGATCTTCAATCAGGGCCTGCGCCTTGGCCACCGGCATACCGATGCGGATGCCGAGCTTATAGGCGAAGTCATCGACGGCGTTCACGACGCGGCGGCGACCGTCAGACCCTTTCAGGGCTAGTGGCACGTCAGGAGACGGCGCGGCCCCACCCGGCAACCGACGCAAACGATCCGTCGGCCAGGTCGGCAGATATATCGAGATGACCCTGTTCATCGAACGCCTCTACTTCAAAGTCCGCGCAATCTCCTCCGCGCGCGCGCATCAATTCCAAAAACCAGCGGGCGCGGCCGACACCGCGCACGGGCAATTTTTCCGATTCAATCTCGGTCACCCGCCAGCGCGTCGACGCCGCCGTTGGCGTCCCGAAATCCCGTGCCTCGGTCTGCCGCCGCCAGCGCCGCAGTGCGATGCCCATGGTCCCCGAGGTTTCCGCCGCATAGTTCAGCCGCTGCGATGCCTTCAGGCTTAGATGGCCGATTTCCGCGACCACGGCCCCCAACCCACCATGGCGCAGGGCCTCCTCGAAACAGCCGAGGATCAGCTTTTCTTCCGAGCACTCGAAGAAGACGACCCGATCCTCGGATAGTCCGGATTGGGCTAAGGCCGGCGCAAAGAGGTCGGGCTGGCTGTGACACCACAGGACCGGCCCCCCGGCGCGTGCCGCTACGCCTGCCGCAAAAGCCGCCGCTGCCGCCCCATCGACGGCCCCGTTTGCGCCACCGGCCACTTCGTGCAAAGCGCCCCGGACGAGACCGCGTCGGGGCAGCTTGTCATCGATAACGTCAAGACCGAATGGCACAACGGCCCGATCGTGCGGGGCAATGCCGCCGAAACGCGCCTTGAGAGCTTGAAATCTGGACCGGCCATCGGGGGACATGACATCTTCGATCCTTTCTGGACGAATGAATATGTTCCCTTTTTGTTCGCAACGCCGCTGACTGTCAAGACACCCCCAGTGACAGAAGCCTGTGATAGCCTGTGATTCTGGATGAAGCAGTTCTCGAAAAGATCTGAGTCCGACGGGAGTTGGACGATTCTGGTCGGTTCAAAAAAATATTTTCAGTCGGCGCGCCGGGCTGGGCCTTAGCCCGGATAGACATTTTCATTGGGTCGTTACACGGTGTGATCGTGATATTACAAATAAACCGTTGCGATGTGCTGCGGTGCGGTGTAAAACTGGAGGTGTTCAGCGATTTTTCGCTGATGCCCTTCCTGGGCGTTTCCTCCCTGTAGACTTTAGCCGCGCCGAGATGCGCGGCTTTTTTTTGCCCGATCGATCCCCATCTTATGGACAAGCACAAATCGACAGTAAGGGGGACACTATGGATGTGCGCGTTGAGAATGGAGTGGCGCTATGCCCTTCCTGCAGCAAAATCCACAACTATAAAGAAGTTCACTACGTTGGCGGCATCAATGACCGCGGACATTGGCAGATCAAATGCGCTGGATGCGCAACTGAGTTTCTAGTCCGCGTCAAAAATCCGATGGAGTCGCATCGTGAGTTCGCAATAGTGGCATCGTTTGATGACGAAATAGACGAGGACCTTCCCGATCTTCCGTTTCCTGATCATTCAGTCAGGCATACTTTCCCGGAAAATGACTACGCCCCGGACTTCGATTACGAAGGGGTGTCCCTATATGTCTGCGAACATACCGGAGACGGGTTGGAACTGGCTGCACTGAAGGCGTTAACCGCCGAATTTAAGCGCATTTCCAACCAGCAAATGATCGCACACAACTTTCTTCTAGCCCACCGAACGTCCTCACAGCACTCGATCGTACATATCGACGTACCCTGCACTTGTGGTCATAACCACAAGGCGACCTTCTACATGGATTTGAAGCTCGGGATAGACGAGCAACCCACCCCCACAGATTATCTCCTTGCCGACATAACTGGCACCGGTCTGGTGGATCGTTTGACCGGAGTGCACTCTAAAAGTGACGCCATGGCGTTCCTGGCAAAGTTGCTGGCGCGCTGGCACCTTCTCCATGATCGGGTACTGATCGTCTCCCCTTTTGTGGGATATAGCCAACTCAGCGCGGAAAAACGTTACGAGATCTGGACATGGCTGTTAGAGCATTTGTCGCCTGACCGCGCAGTCCTTGTGACGCGGCCGGCTACTTTCACTGAGTTCAAGACCCTTGAAGGCGATTTTGCCCCGCCGTACGAACTTCTGCGAATGTTCGGCATGGAGAACAAACTAATCTCGGCGAACAACAAGCTTCATAAGTCGCATGCCAAATTCTATGCCGGGATCGGATCCGAGGGTGTGGAAGTCCTGAGTGGTTCAGCCAATCTGGTGCCAGGCCCCTCACTAGAAAACCTAAGTTTCGGCCGCTTCACACCGGCGAAGTGGCAATCGAATTATGAGTCAAAGCTTGGGATTGAACTGAACCGCCCCGGATTTGCCGGAGGCTCCAACTTCTGAGAAGATGGAGCTACCATGAGCAAAACGACGAACAAGTTTTCACCTGAAGTCCGCGAACGCGCTGTGCGGATGTTTCTCGATCATCAGGGTGATTACCCCTCCCGATGGTCAGCCCTGCTATCGATATCGGGTAAGATAGGCTGTACGGCGCAGACGTTGAACGAGTGGGTCAAGAAGACCGAAGTCGACAATGGTCAGCGTGCTGGCGTGTCGAGCGACATGAGCGAGAAGCTCAAGAAGCTTGAACGAGAGAACCGGGAGCTGCGGCAGGCCAACGAGATCCTGCGCAAAGCCAGCGCATATTTCGCCCAGGCGGAGCTCGACCGCCCATTCAAGCGATGATCGCCTTTCTTGACGATCACAAGGATACATACGGGGTCGAGCCGATCTGCAGAGTCCTGCCAATCGCCCCATCCACATATCACGCACACGTTGCCTGCCGCCGAGATCCGGAGCGCCTGTCAGCAAGGGCTCGCCGGGATATCGAGCTCAAGCCCGAGGTGGCGCGTGTATTTACCGAAAACTATGAAGTCTATGGCGTCCGTAAAGTCTGGAGACAGATGAAGCGTGAGGGATATGGTGTCGCCAGATGCACTGTCGAACGGTTGATGCGGTCCTTGGGCTTGCAAGGTGTCATCCGCGGAAAGCCCGTTCGTACAACGGTTTCTGATAAGGCGGCGCCGTGTCCACTGGATCATGTAAACCGGCAGTTTCGCGCGCCGGCACCGAACTGTCTTTGGGTTTCAGACTTTACCTACGTGGCCACATGGCAAGGCTTCGTCTACGTGGCTTTCGTAATTGACACCTTTGCGCGCCGCATCGTCGGCTGGCGCGTCAGCAGAACGGCACATGCCAGTTTCGTACTGGACGCGCTCGAACAGGCCATACATCAGCGCCAGCCTGCCCACCGCGGCGGGCTCGTGCACCATAGCGATCGGGGCAGCCAATATATTTCAATCAAATACACCGAACGTCTGGCGGAAGCCGGGATTGAACCCTCTGTAGGAAGTGTCGGCGACTCCTACGACAACGCCCTGGCTGAAACCATCAACGGGCTCTACAAGGCCGAGGTCATTCACAAGCGAGGACCCTGGCGAAACTTCGAGGCCGTCGAGTTCGCAACGCTTGAGTGGGTGGATTGCTTCAATCACCGAAGGCTACTTGAACCCATTGGCAACATCCCGCCAGCCGAGGCCGAACAACTCTACTACGCTGCCCTCGACACTTTAGAATTGGCCGCGTAACTTAAACCAATGAGCCTCCGGCAAATCCGGGGCGGTTCAAACTGCCTGCCATCACACCTCAACCGGCATGGTTTCTGTGCACGTACTTCGACACCACAAAAGGCCACTGGACGACGGAAGAACGATCGGGGAGTCGCCTCCCTTCGCCACCGAGCCAGAGTTAGCTTTAGCATTACTTCTGGGTGATGATCTGCACCTCTATACCGGCGCCTTGCAGCCACGTAAGCGCGTCGGGATTAATGCCGTCATCGGTGAACAAAACGTCGATGTCTGTGAGGGGGCATACGGATAAGGCGCTTGGTGCGTCTATTTTAGAGGAGTCGGCCAAGACAATCACCTTCTCAGCCCGTTCTATGAGGCGTCGTTCAGACTGAACCAGCAGTGTGTCGGATTGCATAAGGCCGTTTCGGGTCAGCGACTGACAGCCGATGAAAATGGCTTCCGCCGAAAAGCTACGCAGAAGGCTGTCCTCGTAGGGGTTGAGAACGATGCGCTGCTCCCTAAACAGCTCCCCGCCCGGTACCGTGATTCGCACCCGCGACCGCTCCAGCAATTCATGCAGGATGGGGATAGAGGGTGTGAGCACGTTGTAGGCCTCGTCACCCATTGCGGCGGCGAAGGCATGCGTGGTTGAGCCGCCGTCGATTATGATCGACATGTTAGGGCGTAAGTATTTCAGCGCGGCTCGACCGATTGCGCGCTTAGCCGCTGCATTGATAACAGCCGCATCGGTGAAGAGTGCCTGCCCGCTCAGCCGCCCCGAAGCTATGCTCTGTCCTTCCCCCTTCGCGAAAGTGTCAGAACCCGACGGCATCGCCCCTCCCCGTACCCGGATGAGATGGCCAAGATCATGAAGCTCATTGAGGTCACGACGTATGGTTGCTGGAGACACGCCGAGCTTTTCCGTCAGGGTATCAACGGGTGTCACGGCATTCGGAGCCAGTTCAGCGAGAACCCGCTTCCATCTATCCTGCAAATGCATAAGGCACTCTCAATAAACATATTTATATTATCACATCATTTCAGGGTGCGACGACGTTTTCAAGAGCGCTGTTGTTCGCATACAAAAATCGCGTGTCAGTTCGCGCTTGTGCAGAGATGCGACCCAATCCTTCCGAAAACCTTTCAGCCCAAGGCTTGGCAAAGCTCCGGGATTGGGTCACTCTGTGAAACGCAGGAGCGCGCCCGATGTGTAACCTCTACTCAATGACATCGAACCAGCAGGCCATTGCGGCCCTGGCCCGCATCCTTAAGCCGGTCACAACCAACCTGCCGCTGTTCGAATATATCGGTGGCAACGGCTTCGGACCTATCGTGCGCAATACGCTCGAGGGCCGCGAATTGGCGATGTGCCGTTGGGGCATGCCTTCGCCCGCAGGCGCACTCAAAGGCAAGAACTACGATTCCGGTGTCACAAACATTCGCTACACGACCAAGCCCTATTGGAAGCCCTGGCTGACGGACGTGCACGCCCGCTGCCTCGTACCGTTCACCTCGTTTTCAGAACCCGATCAGGCCACGGGCAGCAACATCATTCACTGGTTTGCCGAAAGCGCCGAGCGCCCTTTGATGTTCTTCGCCGGCATCTGGACGCCTGCCGTCACCTCCGTGCGCCTCGTCCGCGAGGGGCCCACGACGAACGATCTCTATGGATTTCTCACGACCGACGCCAACACCGAGGTCAAGGCGATCCACCCAAAGGCTATGCCCGTCATTCTTCGAACCGAAGCCGAGCGCGAACTCTGGATGACAGGCACTTGGGAAGAGGTGCAACACCTGCAACGCCCGCTTCCCGATGGTAGCCTGACCGTCGTCGCCACTGGTCGGCGCAAAGACGGTACGCATCTCGATGAGGGCACTATCGTTCCCGCACAGGCCTCTCTACTCTGATGTCTGGTGATCCCTTCCGCCTCCAGAGATTTGTTGACGCCCAGACCCCGGTACTCGATCAGGTGACTTCGGAACTCGCTGCAGGACGCAAACGCACCCACTGGATGTGGTACATTTTTCCGCAATTGGGTGGCTTGGGCTATTCCGTCATGGCCAAACATTTTGGAATCGCCGGTCTGCCCGAGGCGCAGGCCTATCTGGCGCACCCCATTCTGTCCGAACACTTGCAGAGGTGTACGCAACTGGCCATAGATGCGCCGACAGCCACCCTCAATGCGCTATTCGGGTCACCCGATGACCTGAAATTCAAGTCATCGATGACTCTATTCGACATTGCTGCCAATGGTCAGGCGTTCATCTTCCAAGAAGCACTCGATAGATGGTGCGGGGGTGCAGCCGACGAACGAACCCTAGCACTCTTGGCAAAAGCGTAGCCGTCGCCTTGTACTACGCGCACACCCCATCAGATATCAGCGGCCATGTCATCTTCTGCAAGCGCCGTTACAAGGTCGAGGATCTTCTTACGCTGCTTAAGGGATGAGATGCGCGGGAAAGCGGCCGCCAGTTCGATGCCCTCTGCCGTCAGAAGAAAGGCGTTCGCCGCCTCTTCCTGGCTGGAACGGACCTCATCATCGGTCTCGTATCCGTCACCTACAACGCCCTCAAAAAAGTAGGCGACTGGAACCTTTAGCGCTTTTGCCGTTTCAAACAGCTTGGACGCACTGATGCGGTTAGCGCCCCGCTCGTATTTTTGGACCTGCTGAAACGTTAGACCCAAGGCCTCGGCCAGTTGCTGCTGGCTGAAGCTCAGGAACTTCCGGCGCATGCGTACCCGCGCGCCGACATGAACGTCGATTGGATTGGGCGTATGCTCAGTTGAACCAGCATCAAACATGTCGAAATCTCTTCCTGAATCTCACGGCACGATGAACCGACGGCAACTTGCCAAGTCGGTTTGTCCGTAGACGGATGGTGTGAACCCTATTAGTGGCGAGGTGAAGGCAATACGTGTGCCGCGATAATATGTAGCGGTAAGGTTGAATTAACCAAATTTCCCCATAACGCAATTATACCAATTTCGTAACCGATGAGTAGCGTAAAATATGACCCGTCAGGATCGTGCCCTAAATGCCGTATTCGGCCAAATCGAACTTCTCGAATCCCTGGCAATTGCCGGTGGGGACGAGGTTCTGGCCGGCGAATTACGGAACTCCATGATGGCGGCTCTTGAACGCTACTGCGACCGTCAGCGCGAAAAACTGGAAATCGAGCTGCTGGTCCCGGGCCCGCAAACGGCTGCCTGATCTCAAATACGGTCTCAGCTACGCTTGTCGGAGAGGACGATTCAGCGCATTTTCACCGCCAATTGGAAATGGAGAGAATTTATGAACACGTCCGATTTGGTTGAGAAGATTGCCAGCGAGCATGGCGTAACCAAGACGGCGGCGAAGGCGATCGTTGAGAGCGTTTTCGGCGCGATCACCGAAGCCGCTGTTCTTGGGCAAGAAGTGAACTTCCCTGCCTTTGGCAAATTCAAGGTCCAGACGAAAGCGGCTCGCGAAGGTCGGAACCCAGCCACCGGCGCGACGATTCAGATCGCTGCCTCGAAAAAGCTGGTGTTCCAACCGGGAAAGTCGGTCAAAGATCGCTTGAACGCTTAACCGGCTACAAACGGAGAGACGGAAAACCGCGTCTCTCCGTCTTATCTCGCGCGGGTTAGCCTTCGCCTTGGCCCGTCGTCCGGCTTTCACCGGCGCAGGCTTCTGTCGCCCACCTTGACCTAAGCCAGACTGCTTGGCCAATGCCGAACGCGCCGCCGCATAAGAAGGGGCCACCATGGGGTAATCCTTCGGCAGGTTCCATTTGGCGCGGTACTCTTCAGGCGTCATATCATATTTGGTCGCCAGATGGCGCTTAAGCGACTTGAACTTTCGCCCATCCTCCAGACAGGTAATGAAGTCGTCCGAGATCGATTTCTTAATCGACACGGCTGGCGCCTTCTTCTGTTCCTCAACCTTCGCTGAATCCTGAGAAAGCCCGTTCAAGGCGTCAAAAACATTCCGGATCAGGTTCGGTACATCTGCCGCTGAGACAGAGTTATTGCCCACATAGGCCGAAACGATCGCAACGACATTTTCGGTAGTCTCAGATTTTTGTTCCACGCACCGGTCCTTGGCAAAGCGCAGGCCCTCGGCCCGCACAACTAAGGCGAGCCATATACGAACTTGCTCAGCCGGTCAAAACAAGCGGTCGAATTGACTTTTCATGCGAATTAGCGAGCATCGGGAAGGCCTGCCGCGGAGAGGCGCGCAGGCACAAGGGCTCATCCGTACGGTTCCGGTCGGCGGATGGGCCCGCTAAATACGCACAACCACAAGATCTACCATCTCCCGTCCGCCGATAGCGGTCGGGTGGGAGCGTGCGAAGTAGCCCTTGCCTTGCGCGAAATCTTCCAGTTCTTTGGCCTGCCAACTCCAACTTTCTAAACTGACGTCTTCACTGCGTGCGCATGCGTAATCGCCAGCTATCCCGTTATTGATGGCCTGCCTTAGATCCTGCAATGTCACGTCTTTAGGCATTTGCCATCCATCCTACACTGGATATCTTACCACTGCGGCAAGCTGCCAGCCATCTCTTTCCCCAATTGCCACATCCAAAACGGGCGCGTACCCATCAGGCGACAATTAGCTGGCCTTGAAGCTCCCGAAGTTTGCTGGCGATTTCAGTAAGGGCTTGTGCGGCGAGGAAAACGCTCATCTCCCCGTCCCGGACCATTATCAGCATATCCCGAACAAAACGCGGCACATCCGGGTCGGCGCCGGCATCCATATGTTTGAGGATTTCCGTCCGTACATCTTCAGCACGTGAGGGATTGGCCGCGAATTTTAAGATGGCGGACGTATAGACGTCGTCGACCTCAAAGGGTTCCCCGCTCATAGAGGTCACCCGAACATAGGCCATCCCAATCTTAAAGCCTTCGAACATTGTCCAGCCCGTTCGGGCATCGCCAAGCGTCATCGGTACATCCCGATAGGCCAGACCCGCAAACGACTCGAACTCCGATTCAAATATCCCGATGGACAAGCAGAGTGCGGCGAAGTCCTTACGCGAAATATGCAGAGATAGCTTCTCATCAATCTCCTCCTGCGCGATGTGCAAGGCGCGATTGAGGCGCTGAACGATCTGGACGGAAGGCGTGAAGACCAGGATGTTATCGAGCTTGCGGGCAGAGGCTGGTGCCGGATTCGGAGCCAGAACGATCGTCAATCGATTTACGGGGTCCATATCCCGCCACCCAGGCGTTGGGCGCATAGCTGATATTAGATATTGATCGACTCGAGGGTAGTTTAGGATTCTGACCTCTTGTCCGGGAAACGGCACTTCGCACTCGATCAAAAACGGGGCGATCGCGCGGCCCTGCTCATCCTCGATCCGATAAAGATTTGACATCATCACCTCCCTTATGTTCTATCTTTGTTCTCTTTGCGCGCGGAGTCAAGTCCGCGAGTCATAACGGTCGTGGAGAACTCAGATGAATATCGACGCCAGTTGGTCCCCTCCCCCCATGGTCAAGGATCTACCCCGCGACGGCCGTATAGAAATACGTTGTAAGGCCTGCGATCTGTCCTGGTCGGAGCCCGTCAGTGATCTCATCGAGCGTAAACTCGGGGCCATGTATATCGATCTTCTTGAGATGCAAACGCGGTGCCTTCACCCCGCATGCCGCAAACACGTGGCGTTTTCATGCGAGGCCACATCCGTCGTGAAGACGTTGAATCCTAGATCGCTGGTCAGACGGCCACAGCCGACAAGGCCAATCGGCACACGAGTGGCAGGTCATATTGATCTGTTCGGGCGAGATATGGTGCAGACGCATTCAATGCCGGCGCACCAGGTTCCGGGTATGTGAAATGCAAACGGGCGTCCCCAGAAGAGGACGCCCGTAATTCGCCACCGGATTCGAGGGGGGGGGGGGGATGATCCCGGCGGCTATCAAACCCTAACGAAGAATCAGGCCTGAAAATAGACCGCTATGGTCACAACTGAGTTACATACCACGGTTTTTGATAGCATCGTCTTGCGATATAAAATTTGTCACAATACCAATTACAGGTTGCTTTAACCTGACGTTCGCTTTCCCGCTCTCCGCCTTCCCAAGAGCGCACATTTAGCGTCCGTCCCATCGAGGGAGGCCGCCATGCGGGACTCAGTCAATGAACGTGTCTACGCCAGTGTAAAACGCGCGATCACGTCAGGCACAATCGTGCCTGGCATCCGGATCGACGCTTCGTTGCTGGCGTCGACCTTAAACTCCAGTCTGACGCCGGTGAGAATGGCCCTAAACCGTTTAGCCGGGGAAAGGCTGGTCGAGGTCCATGCGAACGAGGGCTTCTATATGCCGCGCGTCACAGAGCCTGGACTTCGAGACCTTTACGAATGGAACCTGCATCTCTCCCACACATCGTTGCGCGTGCGCCCCGACACCCCGCAACTGAAATTCGATCTTTCCGAACTCCGGGCGGTGGCCGCGAGCGATATCGTTTCTGCGACTGAGCTATTATTTTCCGCTATCGGACGACTATCCTCCAATGCCGAAATGATGATGGCGATCGCCGCGTGCAATGACCGGCTACGGGCCGTCAGACACCTGAAAAATGGGATGATCGCGGACCGGGAAAGCGAGCTGACCGAGCTGGCGGATTTGCTTGAGCGCGGTGATTTTGTCAGCCTTTCAAAGGCCCTCATCCCCTATCACAAAAAGCGCAAGGATACAGTGCCGTGGCTAGTGAAACGGCTGCATGACTTGCAATGAAAGCGCCCGGAAAATCTACGGAAAATCAAAGCCGAGTTTTCTGAAAACTATCTGGAAACTATCTAAAAACTCCCAAATTACCCCTGATTTTATTTGTTAGCCTCCTCTCGTCATGGATGATCATGACGTTCAAACGATGGAGACTATCATGTTCAAGATGCGTAACAGTGAAATGACTCCGATGCCCGCCGGGTTTGTCGCGCTGGGCGACGCGAAGGTGGAAACCAAGGGCGACATCGGCGAACAACCCGATGGCGTGCAGCTCCAGCAGTTCGATACCCCACGCGTCGCCGCGGAATAATCGAACGGACGGGGGGCTATCCTGGCCCCCCGTTTTCTATGCAAGGGGCACGAGATGACATACCGACTAACCCCCGCCTATGAGGCGTGCCTGTGCGACGGCCAGATCATTCTGCTTGACCTCAGCACCGACCGTTATTGGCTGGCTCCCCCAAGTCAGCTCGCCGCGCTGTGCGCCGTTCTCGACCCAGGCACACGCGGCGAGGTGAACACGTCCGACCTCCAAGATCTACTGCGCGCCAAAATTATCGAACCCTGCCGCGCATCGGATTTACCCGCACCATCCCTGCCGCCGGCGGATGGAGCACGACCCGCCTTTGTCACACACCTCTCGCTCACAGGCGTCATCCTTGCCTTGATGTATCAAGTGCGCGCCATTTGGCTGTTGCAGGTCCACAGTCTGGACTGGATACGCGATCACATACGCACCCAAAAGCACCCCACACGCTCCCACTCAGCGATGGCACTAGCCACCGTGCTGCAAAGCTTCGCGCAAAGCGAGCGCATCCTGCCCTCCACTGACAAATGCCTCCGCCGATCTCTGGCCTTACGGCTTTACCTCAAAGCGCACGGGATAGACGCGAAGCTGGTCGTCGCAGCGCGTTTACGCCCGTTCGGTGCGCATGCCTGGGTCCAGCAGGGTCCACACGTGCTGAACGATCATCTGGAACGGGTGCGGCCCTTCACGCCCCTGTTCGCAGCCTGACATGGCCAGTCGTTTTCTCGCCGTCTATGGCCCGCCTGCCGCCTTGGAAGGCTTCGCCGCAAATTTGAGCCTGAACGTCAAAGACATGGCGCTCACTTTCGAGAGCGACAGCCTTCTGTTCTTTACCAATGATGCGGTAAGAGCCATACCCCTGTCGTCTGGCCAAGGGGTGGTGTTCGGCCATGCATTTACGCGCACCTTGCCGCATCAAAAGGTGACGAACCTGCCCCCTGAGACAAGCTCGGATATCGTCAGAACCGATGGGCTGTCCCTGGTAAAGTCGGTATGGGGCGGTTACATCGCCTTCGTGCTCGGCGGTGCCCAAACGCGACTATGCGTTATCCGCGATCCGTCAGGAACCGTACCCTGTCTGATGGTTGGGAAACAGGCGCTCTGGATATTCGCCTCCGACCTTCATGCGCTCATCGACAATGGGCTCTATCAGCCCCGGATTGACTGGCAGAACCTTAAGCAGCATCTGCGCGTTCCCGATCTGAAAACCGGCCGCACCGCATTGTCCGGATGCCATGAGGTCTTACCCGGTGAACGGCTGGCGGTGCGCGAAGACGGCTTGCACAGGAGCTATGTCTGGAACCCTTGGGATTATACCGCACCGATCAATGCTGAAACCGAAGAGATTGCCGCGGCACTGACGGAAACCGTCACCCAAACAGTCAGAGCCTGGGCCGGTAGCTTCAACAACATTCTTCTCGGCGTCTCCGGTGGGCTAGACTCGTCGGTGCTGGCCGCCTGTCTGTCAGGGCAAGGCGCCACCTGGTCTGGCGTCACCTTCGCCACGAAGCATATTGACGGGGATGAACGGCCATTTGCTCAATTGCTGGCCCGCCATCTGGCATTCGACCTCTTTGAGCGTCATCACGAAGTAGACGAGGTCGATATAACGCTATCCGGTTCAGCGCATCTGCCGCTCCCTTCCGGACTGCCCTACGCGCAAAGCCACGATCACGCCAAACAGAAACTGGCGACGCAAAATGACTTCGACGCATTCTTTACGGGACAGGGCGGTGACAATGTATTCGGCTACATGATGTCAGCCATCCCCCTCATCGATCGGATGCGATCAAAGGGGCTAACGCCTGCGCTATGGGAGACATTCTGCGATCTCTGCACCTTAACTGAAAGCAGCTACTGGTCCGTCGGCAAAGCCGCCAACCGGGCATACCGAGACCGATTGCGTCCCTACACTTGGTCTGCTCGAGCCGTCTATCTTACGGACTTTAAGGAGCCCCCGAAACTTGAACACTTCTGGCTCGATGCCCCGCCCCAATCCCTGGCCGGAAAAGGCGTACATATCGCCAAGATCCTGCGTATTCTGAACACCGTTGACGGATACGACCGCAGGCACTTCGGGCCGCTGATAACACCATTGACGGCGCAGCCCATACTCGAGCTCGCGCTGAGTATTCCGACTTGGGAATGGTGTCGCACCGGCATCAATCGCATGCCGGTGCGTGACGCATTCAGACCTGCCTTACCTGCAGAATTGGTAGAACGCGTGTCTAAAGCCGGTCCGAACAGCTTTGCGTTCGAAGTGATCGAACGCAATGCCGTTCAGATGACGGACTTCCTGTGCGAGGGTAAGCTTGCGGCTCGCGGGCTCTTGGACGTGCGTGCCATCCGCGAAAGCCTTCAAACGCCACAGCTTATCCGCCCACCTCTTCATATCGATCTGATGCGGCTCTGCGAGGTCGAGGCTTGGGTCAGGCACTGGGATGGCCAGATGACCGCGAGCCCGTAAGCACCTCACCGCTTCACCTTTGTCAGTAGGCCACGCCAGCGGTCATACGTGTCGGCCTTTGACGGTTCCGGATCGACCTCGCCTTTTAGCCAGAAGCGAAACCAATCCGAAGACCGTTCATACAGGGCAGCGCGATGCGCTGGCTGCCACTTGACGTGGTGCTCCCCCTCGAACAGGTAGGCCTCCACAGGTTGCTCCAGTTCCTTCAGGGCCGTCAGCCCCTCAATAGCGCCAAGATACTCATCGTCGGACAACTGCACCAGCAGGGGCGAAGATAACTGAGCCGCATTTAGCCTTATCGACATGTCCTGCCAGTTTGCTGAGCGTTGCGTGTCCGTCATCGCGGGATACCCTATTCGTCGCAGCCATCGATTGACCACGAAGCCGGTCGTTGAAAGGGAGGCGACAGGGTCCTCACAACAATGGCTTAGCGCAAACGCCTGAAACTTATGGCTATTGACCATCGCAAACTGCGCCACAGACGCGCCATTGCTGAAACCGGTGAGCCCTACCCGCGACGCGTCTACGATCCTGGCGCGCACCAGTTGGTCAACGCCTGTCTCGATCGAAGACAACACATTGCGATAGTCGCTCCACCCTTCATGGCCGTACTGCGTGGCTGAAAAGCCTGTGCTTGCCCCTTTCACCGCGCCGTAAAGCGGGGGCCGCGAATAGACCAAAATCGCAAAGCCATGGGCGGCAAATAGCTGGACAGGGTAGTCGTCACCCGTACCGCCGCGAAGGAACCCGCGCGCATCGTAGCCGACAACGACGAGCGGCAGCCGTGAGTCACCCGTATAGCCCGGTGGCAACACCAGACGCCCGACGGTTTCGATACCCATCCCATTCTCCCACCGCAGAGATTGGACAGGACCTAACTGAATGGTAGAAAACTCGGGATTGGGATCGAAAAACGTATCGATGCGACCATTGTTCAGATCGATACGCGCAAGGGTCCGCGGCGAAACCGCCCCTTCCCGGGCGCAGACGAGTTGCTTGCCCGTCGACTGGCACCCCACCCAGCTGTCATCGGACTCGAATAGCCTGACCGGCGCCTCATGCCCCGGCGTCCAGCGATAAAGGGACAGGCCCAGTCCGGACCTGTCCTTCTGGAAATAGAACACATCACGACCGTCTTCCGACCACCAGAGTCCATACGCCCACTCACACCGCTCGCAAACAAAGGTCCGCTCAGCGATTTCGGCGGCCAGCCGCTTCGGCCCCGTCAGGCTCCCCGCGGTCTGCGCCGCAACCCTGACCCACCTATCTGAAGAATAGGACAAGGCCCGAATAGCCGATGACGCTTCAGGATGGGGCGGTGCGAACAAAGTTCCCGCCCGGTCGGCGACGTCGGCTGTGCGAAGCGCACCCGTCGGGAAGTTGAGCGCCAGCACCGCCGCCGGTTCACGGTTGCGCGCCAAAGGCTTAAGCGAAACAGCCGGATTGAAGCGATCATCGATCAGATAACCTGATCGATCCTCCGCCACTTCGCTCCCGTCCGTGGAGACGACCGGGCGAAATACCAGCGACCCGCCATCGGGTGCCAGATCGAATTGCTCTACATCATAACCAGAGGGCGAGACCGGTGTTGCCGGTTGGCCGTCAAGGGAGGCACGCCAGACACGCGTGCGTCCCGCATCACGCCTCAGATAGTAGACGGATCGGCCATCACGCGCCCAGACAGGCCGCACTACCTCGGCAAACCCGGCCTCACGGGGCACATAACCCTCCCCGCCCGTCCTGGCCTTGATAAATTCACCGCCCTCGTCTACCAGCCGCGGCGATTGTCGGCCATCAACCGATGCCACCACAATACCGATGCAATAGGTGTTGCGCGCAAGATCCGCCCGGCGCATCTGAAACGCGACCTTCGTCCCGTCGGGCGAGAGTGCCAGGATCGGCGCGTCCGGACGCCCGACCCCAAGAGGACCGATGTCGCGTAACTTAACCAGGTCCTCGGTCGCAAGCGCCCGCTTTTCCGTCGCCTGCGTTGAGACCGCCATCGGCAAAAGGTCTGAGCAGGACCCCGCATAAGCGGGGCCTGCCAGGCCGATGACAAGTGCGGCAACGCATCCGGCAAACCCGGCCCCGCCCCTCACCATGCCTTCACAATCGTCAGGCTGGCGAAGCGGCCCAAAATGGACGCATTGGTGCTGTCATAGGTCAGACCGGGATTGGTCGTGGCCGGGCTCAGCGCGATCGGCGGATTACGATCAAAGAGGTTCGACACGGACGCGACGACCTTGAGCCCGTCACCGAACACGCCTGGCCCTTCGAAGCGATAGGCCACAGATGCATCCATTGTCGTCCACGAGGCGATGCGTCGTTCGGGTTTCACGCCGGTATCGCGGATATCATCGACATAGTTGAGCGTCCCCGTCGCCGACCAGCGCGCCCGTCGCCACGAAGCTCCTGCCCGCGCTTTGACATCCGGCGCATTGAACAAGGTCCCCGATAGGGTTTGTTCGGGCGCGGCCGCAACGGTCTGTTGCTGAAGCGTAAGCCAGGTCGCATTGGCAAACAGGTCGATATCGTGGCGTCCCATCTGAACATTTTGACGATAACCCAGATCCACACCCCGAACGGTCTGGCTCGACGCATTCTGGTAGGTATTGTGCAGGATCGCCACCACCTTCGTCGGGTCATAGCTCCCTCCGGAATAGTTGTAGGTGATATCCGCACTGGCCAGAACTTCGGCCAGACGCGCAGACGACGGCGTCTCGACAAAGCTCGAATAGATGGGATCGCTCAGGCCCACGGCAAGGTTGGGAATCGGCTGAACGACGCGATCTGTGTAGTCGATACTAAAATAGGTGGTGGTGACTTTCAGGCCCGGCCAGCGGGCCGGCTTCCAGTCGGCGCCGAAGGTCCAGGATTCAGAGGTTTCGGGTGTCAATTCAGTCAGACCGCCGCTGGTGACCAGCGCCGTACCCGTCCCGCTGTAACCGAGGATATTGGCCTGATAGATTGCAACGATCGACGCCTGGTACATCTGGGTGAAGGATGGTGCCTTAAACGAGGTGCCCCACGACGCGCGCATCGTGACATCGGGCGTCGGCAACCAGCGCACACCCACCTTGGGATTGGTCGACTGCCCAAAGTCGCTGTAGTCTTCCGCACGGAAAGACACGTTCAGTTCCAGCGCATTCAGACCGGGCCGGTTTGAGGGCGACACCAGCGGGAATAGCGCTTCGCCGTAAAGATAGGCCACATCGCGGGTTGGCTCGATGTAGCTGGAACTCGGTGCACGGTTGTTGCGATAATCTTCGCGACGAAAACCGCCGCCGATGGCGGCCTTTACCGGTCCCGTCGGCAAGGTGAAAAGCGTTCCGTCGGCCGTCACCTCACCGTAACGCACGCTATTTTTACGCGACGTGAAACTAGCTGTCGCAAGTAAGGTGCCGCTCCAGGTGCTGTTACGGCTACCTGAAGCGGCCGCCGTGGCGCGCAGGTTCCAGTCACCCGGAAGACTGAATTCCAGCGCGCTGGCGATATTGTAGCTGGGAGTGAACACCTCCCCGACCGTTGGCGTTGTGGTCGCCGTCCGGCGCGAGCGCGTTGCCGATCGGCGCTCCGTGATCAGGGCATCCACGCTTAAGCGTGCATCGCCCCCGAAATCACGGCCGGCACTGACCAATAGGCTTTTACGCGTTTGCGGCCGCAACAACCAGTGATCGGCCGGTGCGGCTTTAGTGAAGTCGCGATCATCCGCGCGCACCGCGCCCTGTTCGGCATATTCAAGGTTGGCCAGCAAAAAGCTGTCCGCGCCCGTCCGCCCGCCCAAGGCGGTGAAGACTTTTTCGCTGGCGCCGCCTTGTGTCGCTGCCCCCGTGCGGGCCGAAACCTCCGCCCCTTCGAAATTGCGCCGCAGGACGAAGTTGACCACGCCTGCCACCGCATCGGAGCCGTAAATGGCCGAGGCCCCGTCCGTTACGATCTCGATCCTCTGGAGCGCAGACAAAGGGATCGCCGAGACATCCGCGCCCTGAAAGAAGCTGTCCCCGGACATGCGGCGACCATTGAACAGAACGAGCGTGCCGTCCGTGCCGACACCTCGCAGGTTTACCGTCGAGCCGTTGGTCAGGTTCTGATTGCCGATGCTCGCCGAACTCGCCCCTATAACCCCGGGGTTCTGGCCACCGGAAAAGCTCTCCGGCAGACTGCGGATAACATCGCCGACCTGTGAAAACCCGCTGTCTTCGATTTCGCGCCGCCCCATGACGCGCGCCGGTGATGTCGGATTGGCCCCTCGGATATTAGTCCCTGTCACGATAACTTCGACGACATCTTGGGTCGTGTCGTTATGGCTTTGCTCGGTGCTTTTGGACTTCACACGAAGCGAAATGGTCTTGTCCGTCACCCCGGCGATTTCGAGGTTGGTGCCTTCCAGCAGCTTGGCCAGTGCCGCCTCGCGGCTGAACTCGCCTTTAAGGGCCGGCGCATTGAACTTCGTCGCTTCATCGTAGGGGAATAGGAGCTGGATGCCCGCTTGTTTCGAGAATTCCAACAGGGCCTGAGCCGTATTCTTCGGTGCGATATTGAATAGGACTGGCTTTGTCTCGGCATGCCCGACACCTGCCCCTGCAAGCGTCAAGGCCAATGCAATGGCCACAGTTGAGCATCCACGCCGAAGCGCGTTGAACTTATTCTCGAACATGAATTATCCCCTTGGTGCCAGCCCCGTAATCGGGTTGCTTAGGGATGGACCAATGGTCAGCGGGAAATGTCCCACGTCCGCGATAAAAAAATTACAACGATATGACGAGTTGATGTCATCGCAGCTTTGAAAGGCCTAGCCGCCTAGAAGGACGTTGCCTTCTGCGTCGTTCCGAACCCGTACCTCAAACGAGGTCTTCAGGGCCGTGATAAACTCGCTTGGGTCTTTCGTATCGAAGCGTCCGCCCAGTTTAAGGCCTTCAAGTGCGGGGTCGGTCACGATCAGTTTGGCCTTCAGATAGCGATTATACTCCCTAACAGCTTCAGATAAGGCCATGCCATCGAGGACAAGCTCATCGTTCTTCCATGCTGAAATTGCGTCGGCTGTCGCTGGCGGCATAGTGCCGGACTTAATATTGGCGCGACCGATCATAGCGATCTCACCGGATTGAACCTGCCGGGCACCTCCCGACGCTGCTGAATTTATTACGCCTGCTCCAGAAAGCACCGCTACCTGGAGACCAGCTTCAGTCCGCCTCACATTATATTGGCCAGCGCTGAGTTCCAGTCGTGTGGGACCAGCATGAACAACAAGTGGACGACTGTCCCTTGCGACAAGAAGCGCAACCTCTCCCCGTTCGAGCCAAACGTCGCGGGCACGCCTTCCGAATTTCCAAAAGACTTCTGAATCCGTATTTATGTCGACCCGACCGCCATCCGGCAGCGATAGTGAGCTGCGTTCACCAACCGCCGTGCGCGCGACCGCGCGTTGAGCCATCATCGCGTAGCCCCCCGCGCCTGAAGCGACGACTATTAGGCTAGCTGCAGCGCCAGTGATCCACGCCCGGCGGCGCGGTTTGACCACGGCAAGATCTGAATCAGGTTGAACCGCCGGCGTAGACAGGTTTTTCTCGACCCAGTCAGCGGTCTGCGACACCCGGATATACGCCAGTGCGTTGGCGGGATCGGTACGCCAGCGCTCAAAGGCTTCTTCGCCCCCTCGCCCGCTTTCGAGGCGTGCGAGCCACATCGCCGCCTCCTCCAGGCGCGCCTCTTCAATCTCTTGGGCAGTTGGCACCTTAGACCGTCTCGCAACGTTGAGAGAAAATGACCGATAGGGCCATCATAGAGTTGGTGCAGTCCAGAGTCTAATCCAGTTCAGCAAGGCGGGGTTCGTTGTCGCGTTCGTCTGTATCGACACTTAGCAAAGAGCCTAAATCTCGCGTGAGCTGGGCAAGACTGCGGGAGATGTGGTTGCGCACGCCAGACGCAGTTAGCCCCAGAACCTTCCCCGCCTCCTCGGGTGAGTAGCCCTGAACCCGGCAGAGAACAAAGGCCTTCCGCCGCTGTGGGGGCAGTCCGTCGATTGCCGCCATGACCAGTTTCATACGCTGGCGGTCCGAGACTATGCGAAAGGCATCAGGCGTGGCGTCCGCAAAATACAGAGTGTCGAAGGGAGGTAGAGGCTGAAACGGAACGATCTTCTGGCGGTTCAAAATATCGAGCGAGCGCGTGTAAACCATCCGCATCGCGTATTTGCGAGGATTCGAAATAGCCCTCCAGCGTTCCCCGGTCAGGAGCTCGGCGATTACATCCTGAACCACGTCCCGCGCTGCATCCTGGGTACCAAGGAGTTTCCGCGCGATAGCCAGCAGCGTCCCCTCGTGGGGAAGGATATAATGCCCGATCCAAATGTCGATTTCGCGCAGATGCTTCACGGTAGCGCCTCGAAATCCTCTGGAAGCTCAAAAAGGGAGGCAATAGTGACGCCTAACGTGCTCGCAGCACGGTAGATCTGGATTGCAGACGCTTCTTTATGTCCCTCTTCAATGGCACCCAGATCATCTAGGTCACACCTTATCTGGTCGGCCAGTTGACGCCGCGTTATCTCGCGTTCCTTTCGAACACGACCGATGTTTGACCCAACTATGCCGGCAACGCAGTCGCTGGCCGCAGTAGCAAGTGCAGCGTGGCGACGGGGAAGCACCTCACCAAAGAGCCGATGATTGACACCGCGTAACCAAGTCATTTGATTAGGTCCTAGAAAAATCTCATGCCTATCCACTGCACGCGTCAATTTTTATGGACCAAAATGAATATGTCATCAATCACTTTATAGGTTTAAACCTATAGATGTTCGCCTAGTTATGGTGAAATTGGATGGGATGAATGTCTATCATCTCCTCGGATGGCGAGTTAAACAGGTTCGCATTAAGCTTGGCCTAACCCAAGAAGAGCTAGCAGCTCGACATGGCAAGGTAACCCAAGGATATGTAAGCGAATTTGAAAACGGCAAAATCAACGCCACGCTAGAAATTATAAATGGCTTTAGCCTAGCTTTAGACACTCCACTGTCAGAACTTTTTATTGTTACCGGCGTTCCGGACGCAATACTCAACTCCAAAATTCGCACCAAATTCTAACATTTATTAAAATAAATAAAGAATAGCCGACATATAGGTTTAAACCTATAGAATGCAGGCATTTCATCCGCATCATTGTGGAGATGAATTATCTTCTGGTTATTGGTTGGAACGTAAGAAAAGGCCGGATCGCACTCAAGCTCTCGCAAGAGAAATTTGCGGCGGCGTCTGGTATGTCCGACCAACCATCGGTGAGCGAACTCGAATGCGGAGAGGCGAACCCTACCTTCAGCACGTTAGCTGGGGTCGCAGAGGCACTAAACATCACCGTACCTGACTTGTTCTCAGTTGAGGATCTTCCCGACGAGGTTCGGAATGCCAGTGAAAAGAAAACATGGTCAGGTGATGAGATAAGATCCCTTACTATAAAATACCTTAAGGCACCGAGCGCAAAGTAGACGAGATTTAAGCAGTGAATGTTCGAGCTCTTATTGGTTGGAACGTGACGCGTCTGCGACTTCGGCAAAAGTTGTCTCAAGATGCTCTTGCGAAATCGACCGCGGTACTTGATCAAGCCTATATCAGTGGATTGGAGAATGGAAAAAGAAATCCAACTGCTATTGTTCTAGCACAGTTGGCAAGTGCACTGGACGTTCAGGTAGGAGAACTTTTCTCGACGATGGGCGCACCAAGCACAATTCTCGACGGGCCGATAGATGCTCGAAGTGCTACTTTAAAACGGAAAAGTCGCGTGATTTAGTCAGGTTGCATAGAGTGCACATCTTCCCGGCCCCCGTACCCAGCTGATTATTGTGACGACCAACGCGATAAGAAGCTGGTAGATCGGAAGGCGTTCGCTTTCCCGATGCATTTCGTGAACACACCCCGCTGGCCAGTGGTTTCGATACCTTGGCTGACACAGAGATATCACATGAGCGCCGGGATTGACTTCCCTCCACCTTAAGCGTTCAATCTCCTTGACGCCCGACTCTGCGTCCCGAATGAATTCTCTTTTCTCCGCCTACCCCCGTTTTGATCGCCAGCCCAGCTGCGCGAAGGAGAAAAGTATGTCCTCAATTTTATCTATTGCTGCTCGAACTGGCGACGCCCTGCGCGCGACCCTGTGGTTCATCGAGGGCGTCTATTCTGATTGGATCGAGCCGCCCTTCAGGTTGTTGTATCGTTTGGGCGCGTTGATGGTGATGTTGGTAGCCATTCTCATCCGCGTCGTCCTGTTTATCCCAATGATGTTCGCCGTAGCCGTTGTCCTGCTCTTGGGATCGGCGGCGAGCGTGATTATTGTCTTCTCGTTCGGGAAAGCGTTTGGCTTTTGGTGATCCTGTTTGACCGGCCCCTATCGCGTCCGTTCGACGCTGCGATGGGACTGCCGCACCCGGTCATTCGCCTTCTTGTTCGAGCGAGCCTGTCGGTCATAGACCTGTATGATCGGCTCGACGTTGGCTGCCCGCGTCAGGCGCGCCTTCACTTCGTTTTGGAGGTCATCAAGGCGGCGGGCATCCCAGCTATTGCGATCGACCAACTCTTTGCGGCTGGTGTCGCGACCTTCGGCGTCCTTTGACCGCACAGTAACTTCGACCCTTTTTCGGCCCTGATAGGCAAGAGCGATTTCGTCACCGACCTGTATCCACCCCTCGCCCAAAGCTCGTGGCAGGTCGACGCCCCAGATTTTCTGGTCCCCGCTACGCGTCGTCAAGGTGACATACGGACTATGTGTATTGTCCGGGTTATCCTGATAGGGCGCGTCGCCGATCTCCTTGACCTGACCGACATAGGTCCGACTGGTGCGGAACCGCTGCCGCGCGATGTCCGCTGCCATTTCCACGGCGATCTCACTGTCGCCCCGATCTTTCAGGATGGCCTTTAATGCCTCGACCGCCGTCTCCTGTTGGCGCGACAGCGGCTGCTCGGCGTCCCCTACGCCCCGCTCAACGGGGCCACGGGACTTGCTCCCTTCATGTCGCCTCAGATCATTTAGCTTGGCGCGATCCACATCGTTGGGACGTAAGCCCTCGATCTCAATGCCCCGAACGCTGGCCTGCAGCCAAGCCTCGCGCTTGAATTTTTCAGATCCTCGAACTCGGATCGACGTCCAGCCTCGTGTCTGGGCGACGTCGATCATGGCCCGCACCACATGAACATCGTCATGCGCCGTGACAAGGCTCTTTTGCTTATCCTGAAACGCAACGACACCGGCCTTATCCCGGTAGTGAAACGCCTTGCCGACCTGCAAAAAGCGGTTGCGGACCGCCTCCGGCACCGGATCAGCCGTACTCAGGCGCTGCGGCGTTTCCAGCGGCTGACGAGTCGCTCCGGCGAGTTCGCTGCGCTCGTCGTCCGCCATGCGCTCGTCAGGACGTCGAGTATAGCCCTCGACCAGAAACTCAGGGAGGGTCGTTTCTTTGGGAGCGTGTTTGGTCCAAAGGTCGCGCGCCTTCGTCTGATCCGACTGGGCCAGACTCTCCAGTGTGTCCATCGCGCGCCGGTAGGATTCGTAGCCTCGCTGGCGCGCTGAGGCGTCATCCGACCAGTCATAGTACCAATCCGCAGCGGCCAACGCCTTATCTGCGGCTTGGGCCTTATCCGGTGCACGGGCCGACTCGACCTCGTTCATGGCTTGGCCTTCGTCGCCGGCGGATCGACTGGCTTAAGATAGACCGACATCGCTTGCGGGGTGTTCACAGGGATGCGGTGTTTTCCATCCAAAGTGACCGGCTTTGGGGGCGCGGCACAGGCACTCAGCGCGAGGCTTGCAGCAAGCAGACATATCCATCGGTTGGTCATGAGGTCTCCTTCACGTTGGGAATTTCGAGATCGAGCTGGCAACCGCGGCGGCGGGGACGGCGGGTGGTCTCCTGCGCTGCGGTCGCCAGCTTGTTGGGCTCGGTGGCTTCTACAGGGCGACCTTGCGTCTGACCGAAGAATGCGCTGACGATCGATTCCATTACTTGCGGCGACGGTGACTGTTGGTTGTCCACCGGCGGTATCTGGCTGACATCGATCGCGAGTCGTTTGACATCGACGGCCTCGCCCGGCTGGAGCGGCCGCGTGCGCTGCTCGTTTTTGGCGACGAACAGGTCGACATCGAGCTTCGGCAGCGGCGCACGCAAATCGCCGCGTGAGGCGGCCTCAATCTGTGCTTGCGACGGCAGCGCGCCTTTGAGGGCGGCGAGTCCCGGGCTGACAGATTTCAGCCGACCTACCAAGTCCGCTTCAGCGTAGTAGAGAGCTTTCTTGGCCTGCACGGGCTTGGCGCCTTCGATGACGATGATTTCCTCGTCACGCGGCAATTCGCGCAGTTCCTGCGGCAGCATTAAAGCGCGCCTCTGGTCGGATACGGATTCCGATTTCGATCCGTGGCCGGGCCCACCCCCACGATTATGGCTGACGCTACGGCTCTTGACCTTCTCCGTCGTGTAACCAAGCATCTCGCTATACGCATTGGCATCGCGCGTTTCACGCGGCGCGAAGAGGATTTGCAGGGCGTGGTTGGTCATCAGGGTGCGGGCGTCGCGTTCGCCATAGACCGACTCCAGTTGCGCCACACTCTGTACGACCGTCAGAAGTCTGAGCCCATAGCCTGAGATGAACGCATTGGCCTTGGCGAGAATGTTGATCCGGCCCAAGGCCGCGAACTCGTCGAGGATCACCAAACAATCGTGCCGTATGGTGGGGTCATCCTTCGGCTGGGTTCGGACGTTCAGGTTGATCAGTTGCGAGAATAGCAAATTGATCAGGAGCGCCGCGTCCGCCAACTTGTCGGGCTGTATGCCGATATAGATCGACTGCTTTTCCTGCCGGACCCGCGCCAGTTCGAAATCGCACTGGCTGGTCGCGGCATCGACCAGCGGGTTGGCGAACATGGTCAGCGGCGCATTGAAGGTGGCCAGAATAGACGTCAGGGTGTTTTCGCTCGTTGCGCAGAACCGCGACAGGGCCTCCTGGCATTCCGCACTTAGGGGCGATTCCGACCGATTGCGGTCGTCGATCAGATCTTCGAGGTAGATCCGCACGGGTTTGCCCTGCCCCGACGACTGCCGCAGCACTTCGCCAAGCGTCACCGGAAGATCGGGCGTCTCCAGTAGGAACAGAACGATGCCAAGGAACAGGTTGCGCGCCTGATCGTTCCAGAACGCGTCCTTGTCGCCGCCCGACGGATAAAGGGTCTGTCCGACCGTCAGTATGTCGCCTACGCGGTAATTCGGATCGCGGCGGATGGCGTCGAGCGGGTTCCAACGATGGGTATGGTAGGTCTCTGCGAAGGGGTTAAACAGAAACACCTTCTGGCCATGTGCCGCGCGGTAGGCGGAGGTCAGATTGAAGTTTTCGAGCTTGATGTCCAAGACGACGACCGAGCCCGCGTAGTTCAGCAGGTTCGGAATGACGACGGCTACGCCTTTCCCGGAACGCGTCGGGGCGGCCACCAGCACGAATTGCTGTCCGCCGAAGACCAGAAAGCGACCGGCATACTTCCCGACAATGATCCCCGTTTCAGCGAACAGGCCGGCCTTGCGGATTTCGGTCGTATTGGCGAACCGGGCTGCGCCGTGCAGTGGGCGGCCAGGACCGCTGAGAATTTGCGCAAAGATTAGGCCGGGCACAACATAAACGGCGGCGATGGCGACGACCAGTGACACCTGAAGCGGCTTTCGCTGGACGGGGTCATTGCCATAGGCCTGCCAGTAATCGAGCCAGGTCGTGATCTCCAAGCTTTCGGGCCAGGCCTTATGGTAGCCGTAGAAGGCCCCGCCCGCGATCCATAGAGTCGCAGGGATGCCCAAAACGGCGTAAAGCACTACAGCCACCGCAATGACGCCGCGCGGCTTCACGACGGGACCCCAGCTGCCGGTGAGCGGCCGCCCTTGTCCGGGTCGAACCACACCTCGCGGACATACCTTGCCGGTCGGTCGCTATCGCCGCTGCCACGCGCAGTCATGTGAACGATGACATCGAGCGTCAGATTGACGAGACGTTTCAGATCGGACGTCGCGTACACCGCCGCATCCGCATGTTCGCGGCACATGAAGACATAGCGCTCTGCCGCCAAAGCGCAGGACTCGGCGTGAAACGAGGTGATCGAGCCGGCGTGTCCGGTCGTCAGCAGCTTCAGGTAGTCGAAGGCTTCCGATCCGCGCAGCTCAGCCAACAACACCCGATCAGGCTTCATGCGCATGTTCGAGGCGATCAGGTCCGACGGAGTAATCTCGGCCACGCCATGACCGCCCTTCGCATAGAGCAAATGGACCCGGTTCGGGTGGTTCGGCAACTCAAGTTCGCGAACATCCTCGATGGTGATCAATCGTTCCGTTGCCGGAATCGACTGGCACAGGGTCTTCATGAGCGTGGTCTTGCCCGATCCAGTCTCTCCTACGATCGCGATATTCTTCCGCGCCTTCACGGCCCTCTCAAGAAAGCCAGCCAAATTGCCGGAGGCAAGGTTTGCACACAAAGCCCGGTCACTGGTCGACTGTGAAGCTTCATGTGGGGTGGGGCCGTTGATCCATGTAAAATGAGCAAACGCGCCTTCTCGGTCGTAATCGTCGAGCCGGCGGATCTGGCTGGCTGGAATGCGTATCGAGAGGGATACCGTGCCCGGCTCACAGGCAGGCGGCACGACGATCTGTATACGCTGACCATCCGGTAAAATCGCTGATAGGATCGGCTGGCGCGGCCCGATATCTTGGTCAGTGTAGTTGGCTATTGAGGTGGCCAAGGACGACAGCCGCTCATAGCTTAGTTCGGGAATGGCCTCACACTCCCAAGTGCCCCCGACCTCGGCGAAGACCTCACCTGGCCTGTTGATGGCCAGTTCGGTCAGGCCGGGCCTATTCAGATAGGGTGTGAACGGCCGCAGCAGTTCGCGCACCATCGCATCCGGGCCAAGCCGCGCGGGAGGGTCATCGTGATTGTACCGCATAGACGTCCCCGAAATCGAGATCGCGCGCCACGTAGATCAGCCCCCTGTCCCCTTGGTTCTTGTAAAGGGTTGGCTTGATGTTGATCGAGTTTTCCAGCACGCGGTCAGCCATCTGGCGCCCGGCCGACTGCGTGTTTTGTAGGACGATCGTGTCGCCATTGTCGTTCCGGCTCGCCGCGTAAACGATCGCATCCTGGATGGTCGAGAGCAGGAACGCCGATCCGACCCGTTGCCACCAATGGTTATCGACATGGCCGGGAAGGCCCGCGCCGCCAAGTCCATCCGCCCCCGGTGAGTTCAGTTCGATGATAATGCCATTGGGCGTCTTGATGCGGGTCCAGATTACGAACAGGCGGCGTTGCCCCCGCTCCATGGTCGCCCGATATTCCCCGACCGCTTCGGAGCCCCGTTCAAGCAGAACGACGCGCCCGTTGTCAGAGTATACATTCTGCGTCAGTACACACGAGGCCTGACCGGCCAGGTCGCTGACCAACCTCACCGACAACCCGCACTCGATGGTTTTGCCCTTCGGCAGAATGAGATTGCGATCGCCGAGTTTCGTCGCCCGCACCTTTGCTGTCCGGGTCGTTTGCAGCGCGGATGCCAGCATCCTATCGTTGGCGCTGGCGGCCAAAGGCGCCACCGACGCGTTCCCCTCCCCTTCCGTCGCGAATAGCACGGGAAAGTCGTCTCCGGATTCGGCGCGCGGGGCCAGTCGAGACCGCCCCGAGGAAAGGAACACATCGCCGGCATAGGGATCGACCCGTTTTGTTATCGATGCCGTGCGCGGAGCGCTCGCCGCATAGGTCGATTGTGAGGAGGATGAAGGCGGAGGAGGCGGTGGCGGTGCCTCCACATAGGTGGTGTCATCGGTGACCGGCACCGTTCCATCGCGGCAGACCAGCACGGGACCATTGGGCGTTACAACGGGTGCGCCGTTCGAACCTCTGACCGCGATAGGCGCCAAGCCATCGGCGCACAGGTCTGAAGGGTTTGACATCGAGGCTTGCGCCTGTGCGCCTGGCAAGGGCGGCGGAGTCTCGAAGGTGCGTCGCGCTGGCCCACTTGCCGACTTCGATGCGCTGCTGGCGGCCACCTCGTCGGGTTTGGCATTGCCCTTCGCCATGTTGAGAACGACGGCCATGCCTACCACGATTGCTGCGGCGACGGCCGTCAGGAAAATGACCTTGCCCAGCGGGTTGCCGCCCGGCGCCGTGCGCGCATTGACAGAGACGATGTCATCGGGTTGTGGCTGCGACGGGGGAATGCCGAGATCATTGTCGGGTGTCATCGTTACCCTCCTTTACGTCGCGGTGCAGGCCCTTGACTGTCGTCCCGTCGCTTGGTGGAATCCCATCTGGATCGAAGGCGTCGTTCCATATCCCGACGCTCGCCGCCCCCAGCCTCAGTACGAAGCGCTCGGCCGTTCGCTGCACGACGACGAGATCACCCTCCATATGGAAGTTCAGCCGTTCTTCCTCGCCTGCGGGCGTGATCCGGTAGAGCGTCGGTACATCACGGTTCGCCGCGAATCTGAAATAGGTGAAACGGCCATCGTCGAAGGTGAGAGACGGCGCGATGCTCTCGGACTTCGGCGCGATCTCCATCGAATAGGCCCAGTTTCGAGGCTCAGGCTTTGACGGCAGCTTCTGAGATGGCCTCTGTTGCGAAGCTTTGGCCAGGCTTTCGGATGCCGGTGAGATCTTGACGGGATATCGGTAGATCACCCGGTACATCGGATCAGGGCTGGTCCAGCGAATGACCTTGCCCTTCCGGTTGCGGATCGGTTTCGCCGTCACGACTTCGAACTCCAGACTGTAATCGCGCCGGTCCGTTTTTAGTTCGAGATTGTTTTTGATGGCCCCGGCCTTGGGCTTGATCCAGATCGTGTTGCTGCCTTCATCCGCCCGCACACACCACTGGCTCGTCTCAACGGTACAGTCGGCGGTCAGACCCGTAGCCGCTGTGAGGATACGTTCACCCTCTTCCAGAATGACCCGCGACACGTACCCGCGCCGGACCTCTACCCGCGTCACCGCCTCGGGATGGTAATCGACGAATAGAACCCGCGCATCCCGACCCGACGGCGTTGGGGCTTCGGCCATAGCATGTGGCGATGAAATCAAGCAGGCGACTGACCATAGGCTGATGATAAGACGTTTCATGGCCACCCCTAATATTCGCCGACAGGGTCAGCGCGCACAGATTGCGCTTCCGGATCGACCCGGTAGCTCGTGACGCGGAACCCCAGCGGATTGTTGATCAGATCCTTTTCGCGGCCGCTCATCGACGGCACATACTCGTAGGCGAGCGTCGCCACATAGGTCTGTGGCGGCTCGACCAAACCGCTATCGAGGTGGCGCGTGGTCTTCGAGAAACGAACGACAGCCTTCGAGCCGATATTATCCGGCGCAAGGGCAATCGAGTGGACGTCGACCGTCTGCTCGGTATTGGTCCCAAACCGTTTGTCGCGCGCGTTATCGCCTTCGAACAATTGCGCATAGCCACGCGCCGTCCGGTCGTCACTCAGGCCCAACGTCGTGTCATAGTCCGTCTGAAGGAGCTTATATACATAGGATTCGCGGGCGAGGACGTAGCGCTGCGCCCAGTGCTTGTCGACGATCTCCTGATAGCCGCGCGTGGTCCGGTCATCGGCGGCCTGGACAAAGGCGACATTGCCAGTCGCCCGGTCCACCTCGAATACATAGGGCACTGTCCGCCGCAGAGGGGCCAGCGTGGCAAGTGCAACGACGGCCACCGCCGCGACCCCTGTCGCCAGCATAGCGACCCGCCATGCGCGCCGCTCCGAGCGCTGCAATTGCCCCTGACGATCGGCCTCCCAGTCCTGAGCCTTCTGGTAATAGTCCTTTTCATCGGACGGTTTCACGGTTCGCGCCTCAGCGGGCATGGTTCCCCTCCCCTACTGCTCTCAGCTCACCGGCATCGTGAAGACGAAGCTGTCGGTCGCCGACGGCGCATCCTTGGCGTAGCGTTTCATCGTTCGCTCGCGCTGCCTCTGCTGCTGGACCTGCTGCTGGCTTTGAGACAGGGCGTTAACCGCTGCGATGCGGTTTGCATCATTCTGGACATGGGCCTGTTCGACGGCGATGCGGGCCTGCAATTCGGCGATTGCCTTCGGGTCCTGCGTCAGATTGATCTGGCTACGCAGCGCTTCGATCTGGGTGCTGCGGTTTTGAAGCCGATCCAGCGTCTGCTGCTGGTAGGCGATATCCTGATAGCCGATGGCCAGGCCCGCTTCGCACTGACGCTTTCGGTCACCTATCTGATCGCCGCAGTCATAGACTGTGGCATCAGCGCGAAGGGTGCGCGCGACATCCGTCAGGCCTTCGGCCCCGCGCACATCGAGCATGTTGTAGGCGGAGACCACCTCGTCCGGCGCAACCTGCCGAACGAGCGGGTTGTTTAGTATTTCCCCGATGCCTCGCGCGCCGGTGAGCGCATCAAGTTGTCCCTTTGCCTTGAGATAGGTCTGCTGAAGTTGGGTAATCTGCTGGTTCATTTGGTCGAACTGCTGTTTCCACGCCTGAACCTGCTTTACGGCCTGAGCGAGGTTAGAGACGTCAACAACGGGCATGGCGGCGTTAGCTGTGACGGCGGTCACCAGAAAAGCTGCGGCGGTGGCCGACAAACGGGCGGACTTGGAACGGCGCAGATAGTCGAGGACGGACATGACAATCTCCTTCAGGTGGATGCGGATCGGCGCAGGTTTTCAACAATTGGCTTTTGGTAGAGGGGCGAAGTGCCAGGGCCATCATTCGATGCACCGGATGAGGCCGCTACGCCCTGACCGCCACCGGGTGCAATGCTTCCACCCTTTTTTCGGTTGCTGTACGCCTTCGCCGCCTTACCCATAAGCGACGCTCCCAACCCGACTACCGCACCGCCGACAGCCATGAGTCCCTGCCCTGCCGCGCCTGCGGCTTGTGTGGCACCGGCGATGCTGGCACCGCCGCCAAGCGCCGATGCGATGGCATTGAGGTTGAGCATGACCACAACCAACGCTGCCGACACGATGAGGAGAGCCGTGCAGTCTTTGATTATCTGGCTGTCGTCGTTGTAGGTGGCCAACGCCCTATCCGCGAATTGCTGCGCAAAAAAGGTCAGCATGACGAACGCTGCAACCACCAGAATGTTGAGCAGTATGTAGTTCAGAACCTGCCCGATCCAACTTTCCGTGAATCTCTGGGTTGCCGGGAATGCTGCGCACAAGATGAAGGCGGGTCCGATAGCCATGACGAGCGTCAGTGCCACTTTCGCCAAAACCACCATTCCGATGCCAACGGCGAAGAGCACCGCCTGGCTGATCGCGACAATCGCCAATGCCAGATACAGCGTTAAATCCGGAATTGCAGAATTAGAAGCCTCTTGGCCAATGGCCCGGCTAAGTTCGTTGTAGGGCTCCATGAACTCATCAATCGTGCCGCCCACCGATCCGGACTGGCTGAACGCACCGATCATCCCGTCCTGAATGCCGTAGAAGGCATTCAATATCATGGACTGAAACTGGCCGACGCTCAGAGCCACTGTGACGACGAAGCCGAGTTTGACCAGTTTCCACAAAGGCGTCATCAGCGTATGCCTTACCTCGCCCCGGGCAACGCTATACCCCATCATGATGACGTAGATGGTTATTCCCACAAGAGCGACGGGCGCCAACATGGCGCAGACGGCTGCGCTTTTTTCACTCACGTAGTTCGCCAGCATCATATCCATGGCGAGTTCGATGTCGGTTGCGATACCCATCAGCCAGTCGCCTTTTTGGACGAATATTCAGGGGGTGGCGCGCAGTCCCTGCGCAAATTTCGGTAGAAGCGATTATCGGCAGACGTTCCTGCAACACGCCACGCCTTCCGCCACTCCTCTGCGGACGGCGGGTTTTTCGCGTTCCACTGCTCGCGGGTTATGCCGCCTTGCTTGAGCCATTTGTCACTGGGGACAAAAACGAAGCTGTCGGCAGCCGAAGGATCGGTTTTCTTCCATTGGGCCTGTGCCGGCGGGCAGATGCTTAGGCAAAGGGTGGCCATAGCTGCGAAGAGGATCTTACCCATTTCGTTGCTCCTTACCGCGCGCGCGGCGCGCGCGGATACGTTCTTGGAAAATCGGAAGCCATGCGTCCGGATCGTCGCCGATCTCTTCGCGTATCTCGTCGAGCAGCTCGACGTTTTCCGTCGTACCGGAGACAATGTTGAGGACGTCTGGGAGTCCGCCCAGATCGAAGCGCGCCAGCGCCGAAGCATGGCCCTGTTTGACAAGGAACAGCCGGCTGGTCTCGCCGAGGTTCCGGATCAAATTGAATTCGGCTTCAGTGACCTTGAAGCCGTTGACATAGTCGTCGTGGTCCGCCTTGGGATTGGGCAGGAAAATCTGAGTGACACTCTGCTCGACCATGGTCTTGCCGATGCGATGCAGCAGGACGTCAGAGGGGCTCTGGGTCACGAATACCCCGAGCCCGCCCTGCTTGCGGATGGTCTTCTGCTTGTTGAGCGCGAAGTCCGCGAAATGGTCGTCCTGCAAGGGTTTCCAGAACTCCTCCATCACGTAGATGAAAGGCCGGCCATCAATCAGCTCCTCAGTACGGTGGAGCAGATAAGCCATGATCGGCGTACGCACCTGAACGTCGTCGAGGAACTCGGTGTAGTCGAACCCGGTAACCCGCGCGCCGCGCAAATCCTGCAGGTCGCGAGGATTGTCGAAGACCCAGCCCAAGGGCTGACCACGTGTCCATTTGCGTAGGCGGTCATGCAGGCTATTGTCGCCGGTCTTTGGCAGGTTCTGCGCGACGGCGGTCATGCCCCGAACCGCGGCGGTAACCTGATCGGACATCACAGTGCGTACCGCCTTTGAGATGTCGCTTTCTTCGCGGGCGGTGAGACCACGCCCCTCCCCTGCCGGTAAGACCAAGAGGCGTATGATCTGTTCGCAGAACTGAATGTTGCTCTCCGTCGGCTCAAGCTGCAACGGATTGAAACCGGTGGGCTTACCTCGCTCCAGCCGGAAATACTGACCGCCCATGGCACGCACCGCTATCTCGGCGCCCCGATCCTTGTCGAACAGGACACAGCGCAGGCCCGGATATTTAAGTGCGAAGGCGATAAGCGTCATCTCCAGCGCCGTCTTGCCAACACCCGTCGCCCCGCACACGAACGTGTTGCCGGGGTATTTCTCGTCTGTGACATCCCGACGATCAGGCGAGGAATGGAAGTTGAAGTAGAACGGCTGGCCCGATGGGGTTCGGAATAGGGCCAGCGCCTCCCCCCAGGGGTTCCCATCGCGTTTGCCGCGCGCAAAATTATGGTATGGGCTGAGCGCCGCAAAATTCTGGCTGGTCAAGAGAGCTTCGCGTGGCCGCATCGACCAGTTGCCCGGCAGTTGCGCAAACCAGGCGCATTCTGGAATGGCGTCGATGACAGCCATCTTGAAGCCGGCACCGTCCTGCAGGAGCGCCCTCGCCTCCCCCATCGACTTCGATACGGCTTGCGGTGTCTCACCGAAGATAGCCAGACTGAAGTGGTATTCCCCCAGCTCGATCAGTCCGGATTGCAGGTCATCCATGGCCTGATCCATTTCGGCGATCTCGCGCTCAGCGACATCCTCTGACGCGATCAACTGTCCCTTCTGCCGATCGAGCGCCGCCAAGCCATCTCGCCTGTTCAACAAGGAAAACGACTGCGTCTCAACATATTCGTACTGGCCATAGAGGATGGCATTGCACATCCCTGGCTCGGAATAGCGGGGGTACTCCTGAATATCGAGCAGCCCTGCGAACTTGCGGCCCTTGGGATGCCAGATTTCAACCAAGCCATTTCGCTCGCCGAAATGCAGTCGCGACGTCGGCAGATAGCTGGCTAAGTTGGCATATCGCAGCGGGACATCTTCCCACACGCCATTGAGCAGGAAGCCATAGAGCGTTAAAAGTTCGGAGTGCACAACGTCGCCCCGCGAGACCGTTTTCAGACGTTGCGGATAGAAGCGATCGAGTGCCGCTTCGACCTGTTGTGCCGTATCGTCGAGATAGCCCAGCGCCTCTTCTTCCTGTGCTCGACGGGCTTCCCGCGACAGCTTGCCGCCCTTCGAGAACCAGCGTCCTAGGCCTGCGGGTTTGGGCCGATAGACCAGCGTCAGGTAGAGCTCGGTGGCCATCTGCGAATGGGTGTCGAAAGACCGGTTGTAGCGATCGCTCAGGTCCTGGCAGAACGCGTTCTCGAAGCGCGCATCCAGACGCTCATGAATCTTACGGCGTAATTTGTGGGTCCACAGCGCAAACTGGCCGCCGGAAATGCCGCGTAGAAAGCCGACGAGGCTTTCCTTGCGCATGTGGATTTCGAGGGGATCGGCGGTCTCAAACGCTACGCCTTCTAGCCTCCAGGCGGCGATATAGTCGCCATTGGCCTTCAGCTTGATCACGTCCGGCCGTACATGGCTGCCAAAAGGAACGTGGTCCGCCGTCGAGACCTGTGCGTTCGCAGCTTGGCGTATGGCTTGTGCGGTGCGCATCTTAAGCCCTCCGCTTATAACGAAGTGCCGAATAGGAGATTGCGCCCCAGTGACTGAAGCCAGCACCATGTCGGACTCGCATCCGAGCGCGCAGGAGGATTTGGCGCAATCGCTGATCATCGCGCCGGGTGATCTCCCGCATCGTGACGATTAGCGGAACATAGATCACCATCAGGACGAGGGTCGCGTATCCGCTGAGTAGGTAAAGCAGCCACATCCCGACGACCAGAAAGGCTCCGGTGGTTACGAGAAAGGGAATCAAGGGCACCCCGAAAAACATCGGCGGGCGGGTCGATCCCCTAAATATCGGATCGCGATACCCCTCCATCAGTTGATTAGCCATCCGGCTATGGCAGCCGCGCCACCGACAAGGACAGCGCCGATGACGATGTTGGAGACCTCCGACCACTTAGCGTGCTGGAACCCCATCTTGTAGCCGGCCCAGGCGATCATGATGGTGAAGGCGACGACACCGATCCCGAGGAGTGCCGTCTTGACGTTTTCCAGGACCGATGTGAGCTTTTCAATTTGGGCGAAGGCCGGAGACGCAGCGAGCATAAGCACGCCGCTAGCGGCTAGAATTTGGGGCATACGGGGCCGTTTGGCCCAACGCGGCTGGGAGCGCGCTACCATCTGGAATCTCCTGAATTGTCTGAAGGGCAATCAACTCAAACTATCGCTCAATGACGCTAGGGCAATCGCGTGCCGATAGTCAAGCAACAATTACAGGTTGGGCTTCGTTTCAACCATATAGGGAACTGCCAGTAAGATGTTGCGACCTCCGAGCTGACTGGTGGAGGCTCGCCTAGGTCCCGATCCGCGGCCTGAGACGACGAAAAAGGCCGATCCTTTCGGATCGGCCTTGATTATTCGCATTATTTGCTAGTGAAAAATGCGCTTAATTCTAAATATTCGAAAACACGCGTTTGGCTAGCTCCAGCGTCTCCTTATCGAGCGGCATACGCTTATAGCGCTTTTCCTCGTAAACCTTCCGTGCGAAGGCCACGAGCGCTTCCTCAACGATGCTCGCCACTGTGAAGTCTCCACCAGCGATGACTTTGATCAGCTCATCATGCTCTTGGCGAATACGCACTGACATTTGCACCGTTCGCTCTCCCTTGGGGCGTCCCTTCCCTTTGGCTTCGATCTCAATAACCTTCGCCACCTTTGCTTTTGGCGATTTTGGCGGGGCTTCGGCTTTAGCCGCAGGTGCGGGTTGCGGTACGGCCGCAGGCTGGGTCGCGGGTTGAAGGGCGACTTCTGACGGGGCGACGTAATTGACTGATGCCGCCGCCTCCCTGGTCTTGCGCTTTAGCTCGTCGCGGTCAACGCTCGGTGCTGGAGTGGCCTGAGCCGGTGGCGCGTCGTCGAGCCAGTCCTGAGCTGTGCCGAACGAATATCTGGACCCTTTGTCGCCGCTCATGCCACCTCCCCCTTCTCTTCATCGGCGCGCATCTTTTCAACGATACGACTCGCCTCCCCATCAACCATCTCGTTTTCGTCGGAAGCCAGGTCCACGGTTCGGCGCGCTGCTTCGCTGATGACCGCGCCGATTGCCTGTTCGGCAGCCTCTGTCGCTCGGCCAGCTTCACTCGGACGCAAACCGACCATAACCGCAACGTTGTCCGCAAACAGATAGGCTTCTTCGTGGGCCGCCTTTACCTGTTTTTCGGAGACACCTTCGAGGCCATAGATAGTTCCGCCTTCCATAAGGACACGGCGGTAAATCTCCCGGTCGACGAGGTGTGCGGCCATTGGGATATTGGCCCGGTCGAATGTCGCCTTAACATCGTAAAAGGTTCGAGAGCGAATAGCGCCATTCAGGCCATTGATCACGATGCAGTAGCGCTTCTCCTGATTGATGGCCCGCTCAATTGCGCGAATGGCCTTGATCGTCTTGCTGGCCTCAACCCCGTCGGGCTCGCTTGGGCGCACAGGGATAACGGTGAGCATCGCTGAAGACATAGCCAGCGTTCCAAGCGCAGAGGCCCGCCCCTCGACATCTATCAGGATCAGGTGATGGCCGGCAGCGCGTGCGGCGTCGATCGAATCCATAAGTTCGTCTTCGTTTCGAGCCTTATAGGGCGTGACGTTTGCCGGCTTCCCCGCCTTTTGCGCCCAGCGCCAGACCGTTTCGTTCGGATCGGTGTCGATGACGGCGACTCGCCCGCCTTCATGGGCGAAAACCGATGCGAGGATGATCAGAGCCGTGCTTTTGCCCGATCCACCCTTGGATGTCGCGAAGCTGATTACCGGTGCGCTCTTCATCACATTCCTCTTCTCTTAATCAGGCCTATAATTACGCGATATAGTTAATGCCTCTTTAACCAGCAAAAACTTCAGGCGAAGTTTTCCACGACAAAAATTCGCAATATGCCGATTCTGCTTAAAATGCAAAAACTAGCCATAAATTATATAAATGCGAAAACTTCTCTTAATGACAACGCATTTTTTAATTCATACGAATTTATATAATTTTCAGCATTATTAGAACATTTGGCATTTTTGGAATTTTCCGCATTTTTCACTAGCGTTTATACGGCCCCCGCTGCTTCGCGAAGGTGACGAAATGGGCGTCGGCATTCTGAACCTCGATCGCCTTGGATGTCACCCAGTCACGCCACTCCGCTTCGAGCGCATAAATGTCCCAGCCCTTCGCATGCTTCTTGGCACGCTCCCGGGCTGAATCGCTGACGATAAGACCCCGCTTTGCAGGGGAGGGCAGGGCGCCCCCCTCTTCCCGGCGATAGATATCCAGAAAATCTCCGTCAAACGCGAAGTCGTATTCAGGGATATGCTGATGGCTCGCATTGTCGCTGACGATTTTTGAAATCAGACGGCGAAACTCGTAAATGCTACTCTGGCTGCCAGCCTTCTCCTGAAGGCGTTGCAATCCAATCCGGAAGCTCTTTTGATGTCCACAGTGTTTACGGGCAATTTCGTAGAGCCGGCGTTCCAGGGGTTTTCGAAGCCGAAAGTAGTCACGATGGAGCGTCAGAAGATCGCGTCCCTTGGCCTCGATCGCGTCGAAGAGCCAATTCGACAGCGTGATCTCGACCTCCTGCATACGCCCATCACGCGTCTCACGAACGATGGTCGCGTCTGCGATGAGGGAAAAGACGTTCCATTGTTCCTTCCCCCCCATCTGAATGTTGGTTTCTATCTGCGTCCCCTGCAGGCGCTTTAGCGCCTGTTTGAAATTCAGGTATCCCCGGCCCGATACGTCCCGGTTTGTGACGACCATCAGGTCATGGGGGTTGAACCGCATGGTGCGGCTTACCTTCCGACCTTCATTGATCCGCGCCATCATCTGCGAGATGCAGTAGATGAGGATATCGCGGTCATGGACCGTCGCGCGTCCGATCGGGGAGGGGCCTATGTTTACAAAAATGTCCCCGTGTCGGTATTCTTGGGATTCCATGTCGGGTTTGGTCGCCAAGGTGAACAACGGGTGTTCCATGGACGCCTGATCGCCCTTAGGCGTCGCGTCAAAAATGTCCGCAACAAAGAAATCGGGTTCCGGGTGTCGATCCGGTAAGAGCGGCGATCTCGGGTTTAAAGGCAATTCAGACATAGGGACCGTTCGTGTTTTCACACAAATTTGAGTGGCAATGCACCCGGGCTTTCAATGGAACCAACGCCCGATTCGTGTTTTCACACAAATCGTGCAAACTTCGTGCTTTCACACAGATCAAGGTCGCAGGGTTCATTCGAACTAAACCTGCTAAACTGTCCGATGATTCGTGTTTTCACACAAAAACGGCGCATAAACCGACGTTATGACCATTCGTGCTTTCACACATTAAATCCGCTGTGGATAGAAACGCAAGCGATTCGTGTTTTTACCCAACAGGATTCGTGCTTTCACACACATCCATTCGTGTTTTCACCCAAACAGCCGTCCGAAAATACCAACTTTTCTTCATTTAAATCATGAATTTAAAAAATTCGAGTTTCCTCTTAACTCTGACTCTAACATATCTATAACCCTCACGCGCGCGAAGCCCCTGTGGAAATTTCAACCGCCTCAGCCGCCTGCACCGATCATCTCCGGCCTCAAAAACCATCCCATTTCACACCGTCAGTGTCCGTGAAACGCACAGTAGGCTCTCCGACGGGAGAGACATTGTCCCGTCAGCGCTAAGACGCCTGAAACTCGCGCTTGAGGCCTACTACAAACTTCGTGTTTTCACACAGAAATACTCGGGTCAGCGTTTTGGTGATTTTCCACCCAAACCCTACCCAGCTGCGATCGCATAGAGCGCCAGCCATTCGTGTTTTCACACAGAATTGGAGCGTCTGAGTAAGACGCGTGATTCATAAATAAAACCATCGACTTAAAAGACAGACCTAAAGTCGGCTAAATTCGTGTTTTTACCCAAAAATGAGCCCGCCCCGCCGGACGACAGGGCCAACCCTCCCGGTAAGGCGACGCACGCCCCGCAAACACCCCCATTCGTGTTTTCACACAGAAAACCGATACCGAAAGAACGGGTGAGGGCCCCTCCTGCAGAACATCCATGGAGGGAAAAATGTCGCTCAGAAAGATCGTTCAGACCGCCGGAGGCATCCTATATGCGAACGGAACCAAAGCGCTAATTCCGGCACCCGGACACAGTCAAACCGACCGCTCCGCCTCCCTTATGATCAGCCGAAACGGCAAGGTGATCGTCCATAGTTTCGGCGGGGCAACAATTTCAGAAATCCTCGCAGACCTGAGATCGCGCGGCCTCGTTAACCAACAGGGCTATCCGTCCGAATCATTTGGCACCGCCGTTGACGTACGGTCGCCGCTTTCGGACCCCGCTAGGACCCGGCGGGCATTAGACTTATGGTCACTCGGCCACAGAATACACAACACGCCCGCAGAAGCCTATGTCCGTGGGGAACGGGCCATCAGACGCCCTATCGAGCACATCTCCAGCCTACGCTACCTGTCTGATTGCCCACTTGCCGTCTATGACGAAGCCTGCCGGCGCACCGCGCGAGCCCTTCTTTCTCGTATCGAAACTAAGGATGGCAGTCTCTGCGGAATAGAGATCACCTATCTCACCGCGTCGGGGTGTCGGAACACGAATATTCGAACCTCTCGCAAGATAGTCGGAACGGTCCCATCCGGCGCCATGGTCGCCTTAGACCCCATAGCCGAGCACATGGTCGTCGGAGAGGGCGTAATGACTGTGCTTTCGGCGAGCGAGCACCTCCAATTGCCAGGTCAGGCACTCCTGAGCGTAACCAACCTGACCCGATACATCCCGCCACCGGCTGTGCGGCATCTGACCATTGCTGCCGATAGAGGACCGGTCGGCGAAGGCGGAGCGCGATCCCTCCTAGAACGCCTCAAGCTGACGCTCAATTCGGTCGAGATAGTTCTGCCGCCGGCACCCTACGACGACTTCAATAGCTGGGCGCAGGCCCTGAAGAAAGAAGAGGGGAGGGCAGGGAAGGGTGACGTTTGATCGGGGATGGGCCCCGAAAGCGTCTGGAGTTCAAGCCATGACCACTCAGTCCTCAACCACTCTGAAACCCATCACCGTCCGCCTCGGCGCTCTCGATATTGCCGCCGAGAACCCTCGCTATCTCGAAGGGCCCGACGACCAGATCCCTGATCTGGCCGAAAGCCTCGATCCCAAGGGGCCGGGCCTGCTGATCCCGCTTTTGGTCCGTGCTGGGACCAAGTCCGAAAAGCCCTATATGGTACTCGATGGCCGTCGCCGACTGCATGGATATTGGCATCTTTTGGCCAATGATCGGGTCAGCGAAGACCTCGAAATCTCCGTCCTCGTCTGTGAGGGCAAGGATGCCATCGCGGCGGCCGCCATCACCGCCAATATCGCCCGCTTGCCGGTTAAGCAGGCCGATCTGGTGCTGGCGGTGCGTGCACTGATCGGCAAAAAGCTGAAGGTCGAACAGATCGCGCGCGCCCTGTGTGTCGAGGTGGGTATCGCTCGCCGCTATGTCGGCGTCGCCCGTGCAGACATGGACGTTCTGATGGCTTTCCGGGACGGCCTGTTCGACTTCGCCGTACTCAAGCTCATCGCCCGTCTCTCCCTGACCGAACAGCGCACGATGGCTAAACACGCCCGCGCCAACGGACGGCTCTATTCCAGCTTCGTGCAGGACTATCTCGACGCCGCAGGCTTTTCGGCACTTTCGCCACTTATGAGTTTCATCGGTATAGACGCTTACCGTGAAGCTGGGGGCCGGGTCACCTCCGATTTGCTGGGTGAACTGCCCGACACCTGCGTCGATATCGAGACCGCCCATAGGCTCTGGACCGAAAAGGTCTCACCGATCAAGGAACTGCTCGAAAGTCAGGGGCTTGCGGTCTTCGTCGTTGCCAGTGAAGACTACGATCTCGGCGATGAATATACTGACGCCCCCTATCGCTACCGTCGCAGTGCTGATCTGGAAGCCGATATGAAGGCCGCCGCTGCAGGGCTTTCGGCCGCCAGGGAGGCTCTGGCTCAGTCGGAAGATCCAAACGCAATCGAACTGTGGACCGGTATGGCTGCCGCCGAGTTCGATGTCGCACATGCCAAGATGGCCCCGATGGCGGTGCGTGCGGCGATCCTTTCTATCGGTGCGCGCCAGGCGCTCGATTTCGAGTTCGTCACGACCGATGAAGACGTCGAGGCGTGGCGTGAAGCCGAACGCAGTGCGGCCCCTGAAAGCACGATAGCGGCCACTAAGGTCGCCGACCCTATTCCGGAGCGCCCGGTCGTGGTCGATACCTCTGATCGCGGTAACGCCTTCCACCGCGCCGCGACTGACGCCACTGTGCGCGGTTTCCGCCGTGCTCTGGCCGATAACTTCATGCCGGCCCTAAAACTGCAAATCTCGACCCTGTTCCAGCAGGTCGTGCTGGTCGAAGGCTACAATGCCGATCTGAACCGGGCGCTCGCCGTCTCTTGTCGTCGCAATATCCAGTCGGACAGCTTCGGCGCCATTCCAGGTCTCGACAGGGACCTGGTCGACAGACTGCTGGCCTACCGTCAGGACTTCCTCGACAGCGGGCTGCGTCCCTACCCGTGGGTGTCGCAGCTACCGTTCGCGCGCATTCAGGATCTGCTGGCCCTGATGACCGCCGCCTCGGTTGCCATTTCTGAGGATCGGGTGGATGGCTTGCGCCGCAAGGCGCGCGCCGAGGTGCAGGAGGTGTCCGAGGAGATCGATTTCGACCTGCGCACCTACTGGTATCCGGACGGCGAGTTTTATCGCAAGTGCTCCAAAGCCCAACTCCTCGGCTACGCCGAACGTATGGGCTGTGACGTCGAAGAACTTGGCGGATTGAAGAAGGCGGCACTAGCCGATTTCGTCGCGGAAGCGGCCGTTCAGCGCGAATGGCAGCCCTCAGCCTTCAGCTTCACCAACGACGAGCTGCCGCCCGAAAAGGAGCACGAGTCTGTTGCCGACGACGAGGCGGATGAAACGGATACCGACGGTCCAAACGACGATGAAGGGGAAGCAAAATCGGATGGCGACGACGAAGGCGTGGCCGAAGCGGCGGAGTAGGTGAGCGGGGCCTCTGGTTTGCCAGGGGCCCCTTTTCCTTCAGCGTCAGGAAAGAAGAGGGAAGGGCGGGAAGGGATGCCCGAACGGATCGGGTGCAGGTCTTAACTGGAGCCTCCTATGTCCCTCAATCTCTCGCTCTTCGATGCCAAACCCGACAAAGCCGCCTCGACGCTGGCTGCCGCGCGCGCACTGGCCAATCTCCTCTCGCGTAATCGTCGCCTCGATCGCACGCTTGTCCGCGAGGCCATGTCCTTTGCCTTTATGGGCTCCGATGCCGACGGTGTGTGGGCCTGGAAGGATGCCTATGACGCGATTGAGGCGGCGCAGGTATTGCAGGTGCGCAAGCTCGCGGGGCCGTTGTCGCGTCTGGAGGACACGTCGGTCGAGGTCGTCACGGCCTTATCGGGCATTGCGGCGCTCGGCCTGACCCATAGCCGTCGCAGTGAGGAGCAGGTCGCCCTCGATCAATTTTCGACGCCGCTGGAGATCGCGGCTCTGTGTGTGCTGGGGGCTCAGGTTCGCCCGGGTGATGTGGTGCTGGAGCCGTCCGCGGGTACAGGCCTTCTGGCCATTCTGGCCGAAATCTGCGGGGCCAGCCTGCATCTCAACGAAATCGCCGGCCACCGGGCCGAGGTTATCGAGGGATTGTTTCCCTCAGCGGGCCGTACGCGCTTCGATGGCGCGGTCCTGCATGACCGTCTGCCCGTGTCGGGATCGCTCGATGCGGTCGTGATGAACCCGCCGTTCCAGTATCTCGAAGCGCATCTTTTGTCGGCGGCCAAAGCCCTCGCCGATAACGGCCGGGTCAGCGCCATCGTGCCGGCCAGTTTCTTTACGGGTGAGGCTGTTCTGCGTCTGTCGCGGCTGTTTGCCGTCCGCGCCATGATCCTTCTGCCCACTGGCAGTTTCGACAAGCACGGCACCCATGTCGAGACCGGTCTGCTCGTCTTCGATCGGGCGGCCGGGGACGGGGTCTTGCCACCCGTGGCGATGCCGGAAACGCTTGAAGCGGCTATTGGCATCGTACTGGCCATTCCGGATCGTCTGACTGCCAAGGCGCGTATATTCCGCCCGTCGGCGGCAGGCGTTGTGTCGGGCTTGCGTTCAGGGGGCCTCGTGGCGTCTTCGCGCTTCGGCTTCCTGCAGACGACCGATGAAGTGGAATACCAGCCACGCGCTTGGGGCGGATCAGGGGACGATGTCGGGCTCTATAGCGGCTATCGCGTATCGCGTATGGTGCTGGCGCACGCTGTGGCGCACCCGTCGAATTTGGTCGAGTCCGCGGCCATGGGCTCGGTATCGCCGCCGGAGCCTGCCTATCGCCCGCGCCTGCCGCGTACCGTCATCGAAGGCGGGCTGTCAGACGCCCAGATGGAGACCGTGATCTATGCCGGTCAGGCGCATGAAAAAATCCTGCCGGGTTTCTGGGCGCTGAACGAAGCCAAGACCGGCTACGGCGCGGTGAAAGATGATCATCCGGGGGGCTTCCAGCTTCGTGGCGGCTATTTCATCGGCGACGGCACTGGCGTCGGCAAGGGCCGCCAGATCTCGGCCATCATCGCCGACAATGTCGCCCGCGGTCGTGTGAAGGCAGTTTGGCTGTCGAAGAACGAGGAGCTTTTGGAGGATGCCCGGCGCGACTGGACGGCTATTGGCGGATCGCTTGGGGATCTGGTGCCGCAGTCGGGCTACAAGCTCGGCCAGACCATCCGCGCCGACAAGGCCATCCTTTTCTCGACCTACGCCACGCTGCGGGTCGCCGGCCGTCAGGGCAAGGCGTCGCGCCTCGATCAGATCGTTGACTGGCTGGGCGCCGACTTCGACGGGGTTCTGGTCTTCGATGAGGCCCACGAAATGGCCAATGCCGCCGGCGGCAAGGGTAATCGCGGGGTCAAGAAACCCTCGCAGCAGGGGCTGGCCGGTCTGATGCTGCAATATCGCCTGCCCAATGCCCGTGTGGTTTATGTGTCGGCTACGGGCGCGACTACACCTGAAAACCTCGGCTATGCCTGTCGTCTGGGCCTGTGGGGCTCGGTCGAGGCCCCGTTCCTGACCCGCGACGACTTCCTGAAAGCCGCCGATTCCGGTGGGGTGGCTGTCATGGAGCTGATAGCGCGGGAACTAAAGGCGCAAGGGCTTTACACGGCACGCATGCTGTCGTTCGAGGGCGTGACCATCGAGCCGTTGATCCATGAACTGACGCCCTCCAATATCGAGATCTGGGATGCGTGGGCCGAGGCTTTCGAGATCATCCATGCGGGTCTGGAAAAGGCGCTGGAGGCCACGGGTATTACGTCGGATGGTGAGACGTTATCGGGTCAGGCCAGGTCCGCCGCCAAGTCCGCCTTCGCCTCGACCGCCCAGCGCTTCTTCAACGCCCTCCTGTGCGGATTCAAGGCACCGACCGTCATCCGCGCCATCGAAGCCGACGGGGCCGCGGACCTGGCGAGCGTCGTTCAACTCGTCAGCACCAATCAGGCCGTACTTGATCGTCGGCTCGATCAGGTCTCGCCGACCGAGTGGAATGACCTGTCTATCGATCTGACGCCGCGCGATACCGTGACCGAATATCTGCAAAACGCCTTTCCGACCACGTGCATGCAGGTGGTAACCGACGATAATGGTAATGAGGTCACCGTGCCGATGAAGGACGCGACCGGCAACGCCATCGAGTCCCAGGAGGCGCTGGCGCTGCGGGAGGAGTTGATCCTGTCTCTGGCCACTTTGCCCGGCGTGCCCGGTGTGCTGGACGCGCTCGTCCATCATTTCGGGCCCGAACGGCTGTCGGAAATCACTGGGCGCTCACGCCGGGTGATCCGCAAGGACGACCGATTGGTACTGGAGCGTCGTCCGTCGGCCTCGGCACGTACCGAGACCGACGATTTCATGTCCGGACGCAAGAAGGTACTGGTGTTTAGTCAGGCGGGCGGGACCGGGCGTAGCTATCATGCGGACCGCGCCTGCGGCAATCAGCGCCATCGCCAGCACTATCTGGTCGAATCCGGCTGGCGCGCCGATGCGGCCATTCAAGGGATCGGACGCACCCATCGCTCAAATCAGGCCTGCGCGCCCTGCTTTCGCCCCGTCATGACCGACATCCGCGGCGAGAAGCGCTTCTTGTCGACGATCGCGCGGCGACTGGACACCTTGGGCGCCCTTACCAAAGGCGAGCGTCGTAGCGCCGGCGGCGGTCTATTCCGACCGGAGGACAATCTGGAAAACGAATGGGCTCGCCGCGCGTTGCACGCCTTCTATGCGGCCATGTATCGCGGTCAGGTGGCGTGTATGGCCATCAGTGACTTCGAGCGCAAGACTGCTCTGTCGCTGAGGGACGGCGAGGGGTCACTGAAGGAGCCTGATGATCTGCCACCGCTACATACGTTCTTGAACAGGCTTCTGGCGTTGCGGATTACCGATCAGAACGCCCTGTTCGACGATTTCGAGACCCGGCTACGCGCCATTCTGGAAAAGGCCGAGGCGTCAGGCCAGCTCGATAAGGGCGTCGAGGATCTGGTGCCGGAGGCCGTCGAACTGCTGGACGACACCGTGGTCCGGGTCGATCCGACGGGGGCGCAAACCCATCTCCTGCGCTTTCGGGTCAGCGAGAAGCGCCGTGTCGTATCGGTGTCGGACATGCAGGCGCGCTTCGAGCGCTGGCCGGAGACGCGTTTTGACTATGTGCGCAACGACAAGTCGGGTCGGTTTGCACTGGTCGAGCACGGCATCACCGCGGCGGGCGACGATGATAGCCTCTTCCCGGCGGTACGTCTCTATCGGCCTGTGGGCTCGGAAGTCGTCTTCTCGACCACCTATGCGGAATCCAACTGGCAGGTCGTCGATGAGGCCGTTTGGACGGAGGGATGGGCGGACGAGGTGGCCGCCATCGATCCGCTGGTCCATTCCGAGCTGTTTCTGGTTGTGGGCTTGCTGCTGCCGATCTGGAAGCACCTGCCGGACAAGGGCTGTTTCGTCAAACGCCTGCGCGCGCCCGACGGTCAGACCTGGCTTGGCCGGGTTTTGAAGGAACGCGATGCGCTGGACCTGATGCGCAAACTCGGTGTGGCGATGTCCGACACACTGCCGGGGGGCGAGGCGGCGCGTGATCTGGTCATGCGTGATGGGGTTCAGGTGCGCCTGACCTGCGGTCTGCGGCTCAAAAAGTCTCTGGTGATGGATCGCGCGCGGTTGGAGGTCGTCTCCCTCGACCTCTCGGAGATCCGTCGTCTGAAGGCTTTGGGCTGCTTCGTCGAGATCATCAATGGTTCCGCGCGTGCATTTGTCGGCGATGACACCGTGCTGGCGTCGGTCATCGGTGCCTATCCGGTGCAGGAGGTGCTGGCGGCGGCCTGATCAAAGAAGAGGGGAGGGTGGGGCTCGGTGAGCCCCGGATGGTCCGGGGTGAATATGGGAGATTTCCACATGTCCGTTTCGAAACCCACCCTTCTCGACAACGCCCTGCAATCCATCATCAACGAACTGGCCAAGGGCACGGCGCCGTGGCGCAAGCCTTGGAAGACCGTGCGTCCGTCCCTGCCGTTGCGGTCGACCGGCGAAGCCTTTTCCGGCATGAACGCCATCCTGCTATCAACCATTCAGATGGCGCACGGCTACGCCTCGCCCTACTGGCTGACCTACAATCAGGCGGTGGCGCAAGGGGCCAGCGTGCGCCGGGGTGAGCGCGGCTCGCCTGCGATCCTCTACAAGGTCAAGGTCGTCGATGGCGGCGAGGGGGCTGGCGGGAGCGACGGTAGTGAGGGCGGCGAAGGGGACGGGGATCGCGTCTTGCGCTTTCTCAAATCCTACGCCGTCTTCAACGCGGCTCAGATCGACGGGCTGCCGGATATCTTCTATCCGGAGGCGGCTGCGAGCGGCGAGCGGTCTTTCGAGCCCCTGTCGCCGGCCGTCGTTTCCATCATTGCGCATTTCCCGGCTCCTGTGGTCGTAGGTGGTGATCGCGCCTGCTACGTTCCGGCGGCTGACCGGATACATATGCCGCAGCGCATATCCTTCGAGAGCGATGCGGATTATGTGGCGACGCTGTTTCATGAGTACACT
>NZ_JBKFEE010000017.1:0-53091 GCF_046503825.1 Asticcacaulis sp. W401b | reverse complement strand
TCAAGCTCGTCGCTGACGGTGAACGAAATTAACTCAGGCGCTTCACCACGCATGGCGGCACGAATTAGCGCTTCTCCCTCCTCGTCAGAAAGAAGGCCTAGATGGCGGAAATCCTTTTCAGTTATGACCCGGCGGTTCGTCGAGGTGGCCCCCTCTTCTCGCGTGGGTTCGGGGCGCGTGAACTCCTCCGGGACCTCGAACTTTGTTGGAGGCTCTTCGGTCTGCTCTGTTTGCGGTGACCCGACCTTCAGCAGAGACAGCGCGACCTCAGAGTCAGTTATGAGTCCGCCATTAGCCTTGAACTCTTCGTAAGCCGCCTTGGCGGCCTCCGAGATAGTGATTTTCAAGATATCTGCGGCGGACGTGGCTGTGTCCGCGCTTTCGTCCGCAGGCGTGGGAGAGGCTGTAGATGTTAATCTCTCTGAGGATGCCTGACGCAGTGATGTCGCGATTGAAAAATCGGTTGAAAATCGAACCTGCATTTCAGAAACCTCCCTTTAAGAACGAGGGTATCCTGATGCCGACATGCTTAATGGCAAGTTAAGGTTGCAAAATGTGCGGGTGCTGAAATTTGACGCGACCGTTCGGATAATTTCCCCGAATCTGCGTTCGGCGTTTCGGTGCAGGTCATTCGGTCGAAAGTGACAGCACTGTAAAATTTTGCAGAGCGTTCATATTTCTTTCCCTGACAATGTTATTGGCCACAATTCTGAATATTGGTAAAATCCAATCAAATTACGAATAGCCTACAAATCCACCTCCTACTTAACTTATTCTTATGAGGTGAAGCAGGTGCCACAGTATATTCGAATAATAAATCTACGAAACTCAAAGCCTAGCCGACGAGGGAGAGGAATCGCCTCACCGCCGGGCTACTATCATTCTTACGCGTTACCATCAGCAGGTCCATAGGCGCATCAAGGTCTTCCAGCGGCCTGAAGGTAACGTTCGGCATGGCCAGACTGCTGATAAGGGCGGGCACCAGACAGACCCCCAGTCCCGCCGAAACCAGCCCCACCATAGATGCAATATCTCCAACCTTAAGGTCGATCCGCGGCACAAAGCCTGCCTTTTCGCAGACCTCGATAACCGTCTCGATGAAAAAGCCCTGTGTTTGGTTATCCTGCAAGACCACAAAGCTATCCTGCGACAGGTCGGCCAGCTTTGGCGCAGCCGCCGTAGCGACGGGGTGGCCGGAAGGCACGGCCGCCACCAGACGCGTCGAGTAAAACACCTCGGCGCGCAGTGACGACGGCACCGCCTGCGACAGGTATCTGACGAAGGCAATATCCAGCCGTTGATCGAGCAGATGCTCGAACTGGCTGCCTACCGGCAGATTGCGCATCTGAATCTCGACATCCGGAAAGCGCTGCCTGAAGGCCCCTATCAGGTGCGGCAGGGCCGGCTCCATCATGGCCGACCCGACATAACCGATTTCCAGCTTGCCCCGCTCGCCACGTGCTGCGCCCTTTGCGACCTCGATGGCCCGATCGGCGGCTGCGACGGCTTCGATGGCATAGGGCAGGAAGGTCGCACCCACGGCCGATAGTCTTATGCCACGACTGACGCGATCGAACAGGCGTACCCCCAAAGACTCTTCCAGTACGCGGATTTGCTGGCTCAGCGCAGGCTGCGCGATGCCCAAACGCTCGGCCGCGCGCGCCACATGCAGTTCGTCGGCAGTGACGATGAAATAGCGAAGCCGGCGCAGTTCCATGGCGATCCCAAATCATGCAATTTACTTATCAATATTGCATGATTGGCTTTATTGATCAAATGAATGGAGACGACGACATTCCGCGCCTGTTTATTGCCCCGCAAAGGCCCCCGGCGTGTCTCAGAACCCCTATGTTTTTCAACCGGATGAACTGCCCACCCTGCCCGGCAGTCCGCATACGCCGCGTCACGACACGCTGCGCCGGTGGGGCTACATTCCCATTGCCCTGATTGCCGGCATCGCGGGCACGCTCGGTAACGGGCTGGTCAGCGTCCATAGCGCGCTGCTCGCCGGAGCCTACGGCATGGATACGGCGGAGGCCGGCTGGCTGATTGCTGCCAACATGTCGACCGCCGTCTGCGCCAATCTGCTGCTGGTGCGCGCCCGGCAACAGTTCGGATTGATGCGCGTTATCGAATGGCTGGTGCTCGCCTATATATTGGCGGCGGCTCTGCACATATTCGTGCCCGGCTTTCAAACCGCGCTTTTGCTGCGCGCCGTATGCGGTCTGAGCGGTTCGGCCCTCATCGGTCTGGCGGTCTACAGTATGCTTCAGGTCGTTTCGCCACCGGACCGCCCAAAGGGACTGGTGATCGCTTTCGGCATCACCCAGCTCGGCATCCCTCTGGCCAGGCTGGTGCCCACCGACATACTCGCGTGGGATGGCGGCAGCGGACTGTCTTACATCGAACTGGGGCTGGGTCTTCTGGTGCTGTGCGCCATCCACCTGCATCCCGTTCCCCCGACGCTTCATGCCAAGGCCTTTCGAAAAGCCGATTTCCTGACCATGGCCTTCTTTATGCCCGCTATCGTCCTGATCTGCGGGGTGCTGGCGAATGGCCGGGCGCACTGGTGGACCGATACGCCATGGCTGGGCTGGATGCTGGTGGTAGCGCTGCCGCTGCTGATGGTGGCCATCTGGCTCGAAATGCATCGCCACGAGCCGCTGATCACCATCAAGTGGATCAAGGGTTCGGATGTCGTGCGCTTTGCGCTGATCGCCCTGATGGTTCGCGTGTCTCTGGCCGAACAGACCTATGGCGCCGTAGGGCTTCTGACCGTCGGCGGCCTTGGCAATGATCAGCTTCATACGATGTTCGTCTTCGTCATGATCGCCATGGTCTGTGGCACGGCCACAGGCGCGTTCATGCTCAAACCCGGACGCATGCCGCTGGCCATAGGGATATCGGCCCTGCTGATCATGACCGGCGCCCTGATGGACAGCCATGCCTCCAATCTGACCCGCCCGGAACAGCTTTATCTGAGCCAGTCTCTAATCGGTTTCGGCGCCGCCCTCTTTCTGGGGCCGTCGATGATCACCGGCTTCCTGCGCATGCTCAAACACGGCCCGGAAGCCTTCATCACCTTCCTTGTCCTGTTCGGCATGACCCAAAATCTGGGTGCACTTTTCGGCTCGGCCCTACTCGGCAGCTTTCAGACCCTGATGGCGCACCGGTACCGCCAGACCCTCAGCGAAAACCTTCTGAGCACCAATCCCCTCGTCATGCAGCACGGCGACTTTCAGGCCATGCTGACGCGCGAGAGCAACATCCTCGCCTTCAACGACGTGTTCCGTCTCGTCGCCCTTATCGCCTTCATTGTCGCGGTCTGCATGATCGGCAGCGCCCTGCGGCACTTCTATCAAACCCGCACCCCCAAGGTATCTCCATGAGTACGACTACCAAAACGGCAACAGAGTCCGACGTTCGCCCCGTGACCTGGCTTCCGCCTGTTCGTCCCCTGCATCTGACGGCCCTGTCTCTTGTGGCGGGCGCAGCGGGCATACTGAGCCTGCTCTACGCCTGGCAGCTTCCGCCCTTTGGCGGCGCGGTGGAAATCACCGACAATGCCTATGTCCGCGGGCGCACGACCGTCATCGCTCCGCAGGTCAGCGGCTATGTCACCGCCGTCGAAGTCAGCGACTATCAGCCCGTTGGCCGCAATGCCGTGCTCGTTCGTATCGACGACCGCATCTATCGGCAGCGCGTCGCGCAGGCCGAAGCCAATCTCGAAGCCCAGCAAGCGACACTGGCCAACAACCGGCAATCTCTTCACTCCCGACAGGCTGCGCTTTCCGGGCAGACCGCCAGTGTCGCCAATGCGCAGGCACAGTTGGCAAAGGCGCGCGCCGACATGGCGCGGGCGGACGATCTGGTTCGCGACGGCTCCATCTCTCAACGCGAACACGATCAGACGCTGGCCGCGCTCAAACAGGCGCAGGCCGCGGTCGATCAGGCGCAGGCAGGCAATCGCATTTCACAGGAAGATATCCGGACGGTGGAGGTATCGCGCGAAGGGCTGGAGGCGAACGTCAAGGCCGCCGAAGCCCAGTTGCGGCTGGCGCAGGTCGATCTCGATAACACCCTGATCCGCGCACCGGAAAACGGTCGCGCCAGCGAGGTCGGCGTGCGCGTCGGGCAATATGTTACCAACGGCAATCCACTTGTGTCAATCGTACCCGCCGAGCGTTGGATCATCGCCAATTACAAAGAAGCGCAGACGACCCGCATCCGGCCGGGCCAATCCGCCACGCTGAAAGTCGATGCGCTGGGCGGCGCGGTTCTCAATGGTCATGTCGAAGCCTTATCGCCCGCGACCGGATCGGAATTTTCCGCCGTCAAACCCGATAACGGTACCGGCAACTTCGTAAAGGTGCCGCAACGCATCGGGGTCCGCATCCGCATCGATCCGGGGCAGGCCGAAGCCGCACGCCTGCGTCCCGGCATGTCCGTCGAAACCCGCATCCGCACACGGGGCTGATCATGAAATCCCTCGCCCCTCTTTTGTTGCTGCTGACGGGTTGCGCCACCACCCCGCACACACCCACACCCTCCATAACCCCCACCCTGCCCGAAGCGTGGCACAGCGCTGCGCCTCAGGCCCTGCCAGACACGGCGTGGTGGCGCGGCTTTAACGATCCTGTGCTGGCGTCTTTGGTGGAAAAGGCGCTCACCGCCAATACCGATATTGCCATTGCCGCCAGCCGGGTCGAGGACGCCCGTGCGCAACTCCACATAGCCAATGCGCAGACCCTGCCCCTGATCAATATGGGCCTGACCGGCGCGCATCAACGCGACCTCAACGCCTTCGGCGTGCCGGTGACGCAGGATGCAGGGCGCGCACTGGCGACGATGTCCTATGATACCGACCTGTTCGGACGCCTTTCAAACACCAAAGGGGCCGCCCGTGCAAATCTGCTGGCCAGTCAGGCCGCGCAGGACAGTGTCAGACTGGCGACCGCCACCACAACCGCAACGGCCTATATCAACCTGCTGGCCGCCGATGCGCGCCTGAAGATACTGACCGAAACGCTCGCGGCCCGCCAATCCGCCCTGCAACTGGCGCGGCGCAGGGCAGACGCCGGTTACGCCGCGCGTCTCGAAGTCAATCAGGCGCAGGCGGAATACGAAGCCGCCGCGCAACTCATTCCCACCGTGCGCCTGTCGATCCGGCGTTATGAAAACGCGCTGAGCCTTCTGCTGGGAGAAGCGCCGGCCACCATCGCCAGAGGCGACGGTCTTCTGTCGCTGCATGTGCCGGCGCCGACGACGATCATGCCTTCTGAACTGCTGCGCCATCGACCGGATATCTTCGAAGCCGAGCAAGGCGTGGCGGCGGCAGATCGCAATCTGGGCGCTGCGCGGGCGGCGCTAATGCCGAACCTGCAACTCACCCTTTCAGGCGGCCGCGCCAATTCCAGCCTGCTGAGCAGCGGCGTCGACGTTTTCAGTCTGGGCGGCAGCCTTGTCGCACCGCTCTTTTCCGGCGGACGACTGGAAGGGCAGGTCGATGCGGCGACGGCCAGACGCGAACAGGCGGTTTTGGGCTATCGCAAAACCGTGCTGACGGCCCTGCGCGATGTCGAAGATGCACTGGCTGCCGGTGAAGAACTGAAGGCCTCGGAAGCGGCCATCGAGCAGCAAGGGCAGGCTTTGGCCATCAGTCTTAAACTGGCGCGCGGTCGTTATGAGGCTGGTTATGCACCCTATCTGGAGCAGCTTGACGCGCAACGCAGTGCTCTTGCCGCCGAACTGGCGCTGATTCAATCGCGCACCGATCGCCTGAATGCCGCCGTCACGCTGTTTCAGGCCTTAGGCGGCGGCTGGTCGGAACCTACTGACAGCGTGGAACGGAAATGACCACTCACACTGGCCATATGTCCTCGGTTCGACGGCGCGAACATCGTCAGCAGAAGATAATCAAAGTGGCTACTGAAGTTTTTCTGGAACATGGCTACAGAACCAGCTCAATGAGCGAAGTGGCCTCGCGCCTTGGAGGCTCCAAAGCGACACTATGGCAGTACTTTCCCTCAAAGGACGAGCTGTTTGTCGCTACCATAAATGACGCTATCGACCAGTTGCAAGGGGAGCTCTCGCCCAGCCTCTTTGGAACTAGCGATACGCATTCAACTCTATTGCGGTTTTGCCTAAATGTCTCACGAGTGATGCTTCAACCACGTCGACTAGCCCTATTCCGCTTGGTACAGGCTGAAGCCGAACGATTTCCGACTTTAGCCGCCAGATACGACGCTGCCTGCCTGCAAAACAATCTCCTGCCACTTAGCGGTTACCTGCGAGCGGAAATGGACCGTTGTAAGCTACGTTACATTGATCCAATGATTGCAGCTAGGACACTACTTGCCCTCGCCATCGACATTCCTCAACGCCATTATCTACTTCATCCCGACAAATTCGAAGGTGAGAAGGATGAGCGTTGCGCTTCAGAAGACGCGGTTGACACCTTTCTTCGCATCTTTGGGCCTTAGATTCGCGCAGATTATGGGAGGTTCGTGCGATAGGGCGGTGTCATATCGGCTACACACTGACGCCATAGATGACTGATTTCGTTTTGGGTATAGTTATGCGTAACGGGACAATCGACTATCTTAAACTGTGTCTCGCTATTATGGTCGTTGGCATACATACCAATCTAGGTGCCGATATAAATCCGGTCGCGTCGCACTTTCTCGTCGACTATCTGTTCCGCATCGCCGTGCCGATCTTCTTCATGATCAATGGCTACTACGCCTTGGCGGTCATCGGAAATCCTCGACGCTTTGTCCGCTGGAGTCTGCACATCTGGCTCCTGTTTACGGTCTGGACCCTGATCTACGGCTTCGACGCCTTACGCAATATCAGAACCGTGACTGACATCATGAACCTCACCTTTGTCGGTTATTTTCACCTGTGGTATCTGCCCGCGGTTCTAGCGGCGGGCGGCGTTTTTCACCTTATGCGTCGGGTATCGACGCCGTGGCTGATGGCACTGATGATCATAGGCTATGCGGCGGGTCTTTTTACGCAATACACCGGGAATTATCACCTATTTCGCGGCACAGTCTACGACCACATCTTCCAGCACTATCCCATCTACCGGAACTTCCTGTGCATGGGCGTGCCCTTTTTCGGCATAGGGTTGCTGCTCGCGCGTCATGGCCTGTCGGGCATTTCCCGCGCCCTTGTCAATATCGGTCTGGTCTCAGGCGTACTTCTTCTTTTGGCCGAATATGCGATCAACCGGTATTTTGGGGTGACAGAAGGCCTCGACGTTTTATTTTCCCTGCCGGTCCTGGCCACAGCGGTATTTCTGAAGGCACTTCAACGGTATGAACCAGCCGAGACGACTGAAATCAGCGACATGGCGACGCTGATCTTTTTCCTGCACCCGCTGATCCTCAGAATTCTGGAGACCCACGTGACGATCGGCCGCAGTTACCACCTCTTCATCGTCGTTTTTATCATCGCGCTGATTTCGCCGACCCTGGCGCGGATAAACGCCGTCTCGAAACGCGTACTGAAGTTCTCTATCATTTAAAAAAGGGTTATGGCGCCGCTCGAAGCACCATCGCCCTACCCGCTCAAGCCGCCTTGAGTCCGATGCGCTTTCAGGACAAGGTCCATAATGCTGCGCCTCAGTTCTTCTTCACCGAGTGACCATATCCCGTTCATTTTTGGGAAACGATTAGTCGATTCTCTTTGCGCTCATCGCCGAGCGGACGTCCTGTACTCGTCGGGTGTCGAACCCGTCATCCGCTTGAACATAGCGATGAAAGATGAGGCGCTACTGTAGCCCAAGGCAGTTCCCACTGTCTCAATCGTCTCGTTCGCTTCAAGTAAAGGGAGCGCTCGTGTCACCCGCAGCCTCTGCTTCCACTCGGCGAATGGCATACCCAGATCGCGCAAGCATCGGCGAATCAATGTTCGCTCAGCTATGCCAACAATCCTGGCAAGTTCGGCCAGAGATCTGTTGTCTGCTGGGTTTTCGTTGAGGGTGGAAAGCACGAGGTCAAGATGATGGTCATTTGACCAAGGTAGATAAGTTCCTACGTGTCGAGCCACCTTAACTAAGTCAACAACCACATGCAGAAAACGTAAATGGTCCTCGTGTCCATTATCCACATGTTCATTTGATCGAAGATGCTCCAGCATCGATCTGAGAAGCGGCGTGACCTCAAGTGCGGTCGTCTCTTCGGGCAAGTCGGCACAAAGAGCGGCATCCACATACAGTGAGCAATGTACCGCAGCGTATCGATTCAATCCGCGGTGCTCCACCCCCGGGGGTAGCCATACGGCATACTGAGGAGGCGCCAGATAATGGCTGCTACTTAAACTGATTTCCATCATGCCGCTGTATGAATAGACGAACTCGCCCCAAGGATGCCTATGGAGGGGATAGCTGGCATTCCCGGGCATGTTGGCAAACCTGAAGTACAGCGGATAGGGTAACTGGTCCCTGAAGGGAGCCTGATATTGCACCGCCGCTTCGGTCGAACGCACCCGTGTCAGATTTTGCATACCGACTGTCATTAAATCACTATATAGACAGTTTCTGCCAAATGCTATTCTGGAGGCTCGAAAAGGATGCCTCGAATGCAAAGTCAAAAGTCAGTTGATTGGACGGCTCTAGGCCTGATGGTGCCGATATGCCTAGTCTGGGCGTTTCAACAAATCGGTCTCAAAGCGACTGAAAGCCTCGCAGCACCAGTTTTCCAGATAGGTATACGGTCTGGAATCGCTGCCGTAGCCGTGTTTTTTTTCATATTGTTTAAGGGAGAAGGCATCCCTTTATTTGGGCGACAAGGCTTCTTTGGCGGTCTTGCTGGCGCTCTATTCGCGCTGGAGTTCTTGCTTATCGGCGAAGCCCTCCGACACACGTCCGCAGCGCATGTGGTTGTTTTTCTATACACGGCGCCTGTCTTTTCCGCTTTAGGCCTGCACTGGAAGCTTCGGGAGGAACGTCTTTCAGTCGCGCAATGGTGTGGCATCGGACTGGCGGCTGCTGGAATCGCGTTTGCTTTTCTCGTGCCGTCGTCAGGCAAAGAGAGAAGCGCCGACTGGGAATCGACCTTGTGGGGCGATAGTCTCGCACTCATGGCGGGTGCGGCTTGGGGGCTGACCACAGTTGTCATCCGAACAACCCAACTCAGCATCCTCCCCGCCAAGCATGTCCTTTTTTATCAACTCTTCAGTGCCTTCATCATTCTCACCGGGTTCGCGGCCTACACGCAACAGACGGCGTTTACGATTTCGACGCTTCTGTTCGCAAACCTGTTATTCCAGACGGTGATTGTTTCAATCGCCAGCTTTCTTGCGTGGTTCTGGCTACTCAAAAAGTACCGCGCTTCGCAACTCGGTGTGTTCTCGTTCATGACGCCACTCTTCGGTGTCCTTCTCGGAGTGATCCTTCTTGATGAGAAGTTGAGCCAGGGGTTTGTGGTCGGCTCAGTCGCCGTCATAGCTGGGATTGTCCTTGTGAGCGCGTCTCGATCATCCACAGAAGCGCTGGTATCGTCGACGCACACCGAAGTTCGTCGCCAATCCTCTAACAAAAGCAGTTGAGAGCCCCGTTCGGACCTTCTCACACCAAGGCCCCACTTTAAACTTGACGCCTCACAGCACCGCCAACACCAGCCCTAAGTGTCAAGAAAGGTATTAGCCAGGCAACTTACGCGTGCTGTTGGCCCAGAGGTTACATCGACCTGTTACCCTGGCCATTCGGCTGAAGCGACACCGATACCGCACATCGAAACCCGATGTGGCTTGACGATGAGTCGATGGTCTGCGCCGAGCGCGCCGCCGGCCGGTAACGCTGACAGTAGTTCGGCGCGCACAGGTGCGAACCGCCTTTCAAGACCTTTCGCCCGAAACGAGCGTAGGGATCGTTAAGGTCGAAGCTGGCCCGCTCACTGCCTCCTCTAGGGTTGGACGGCGTGCAACAGCTTCCCGAAGCCTTGGTCTCCTTGACTGGCAGACCATACCAGTCGTCCGTCCACTCCCAGACATTGCCGATCATATCAAAAAGCCCAAAGCCATTGGCAGGGAAAGTTTGGACCGGTGAGGTAAACTCCCATCCATCGTCGAGTCGGTTCTCATGCGGGAATTCGCCCTGCCAGGTATTGGCCATTACGGAAGCATCCGGATAGAGTGTGTCACCCCAGGCAAACTCCCGCCCCTCAAGCCCCCCACGCGCGGCGATCTCCCATTCCGCCTCGCTGGGCAGTCGCTTCCCAGCCCACTGCGCATAGGCCAGGGCATCGGCATGGGCAATGTGCACGACCGGATGCGATCCGAGATCATCCAGATTACTGCCAGGGCCTCTCGGTTGCCGCCAATCAGCTCCCGCGCGAAAAATCCAATAGGCGTTGATGTCCCGTACATGCGTCGGCCGGGCCGGGCGCTGGAAAACGAGGGAGCCCGGTGAGAGTAAGGCTGGGTCAACTCCTGGAAAATCCGCAAGATTGGGCGAAATCTCCGCAACCGTGATATAGCCGGTTGCAGCGACAAAGACCGCGAACTGGTCGTTGGTGACGGGGGTGGCATCAATCCAGAACGGATCAACCCTGACCCGCCGCACTGGTGCTTCTTCTGGATAGTAGCGTTCGGACCCCATAGAGAAGACGCCACCCGGGATGTAGATCATCCCGGCGCGGGCGTCGCCTACGTCTCCAGCGGTCCGAACGTCCGTCATGGCTCAGCGTACCTCTCGCCAGCCGCGCGGGTTGCCAGCGGCCTCATCGCGTTTCTGTTTTAGCGCTGCCTCCAGCCGGGCGCGCACATCCGGGTGTTTGGCAGTGACATCGATCGATTCATTATCCACATCGAGGCGGGTCAGCGAGGGCTTTATACCGTAGGTCGACGCCCCACCGGGCTGTAGGGGTGAGGTGTTGTCGACCGGATCACGGAACTTATATCCGCGATCGCGAATGGCTTCATACTTACCGGTCCAAGTGGTGACGTAATAGAGATACTGATGTGGCGTCTGCTCGCCCTTCAGCAAGCCCCGAATGTCCTTTCCATCGACCTCGCGGTCTTTGGGCAAGGGGATATTCAGGGCCGTCAGGATCGAGGGGAAGAGGTCGATATTCATCGCCATCTCCTCACTCACCGTCTGGGGTTTCGTGACGCCCGGCCAATAGATCAGGGCCGGCACACGCTGCCCGCCCTCATAGGTCTCGCCCTTACGGCCGCGCAGGTCCCCGACGCTGCCGCCGGTGTCGCCGCCATTGTCGCTTAGGATGACGATGATGGTATTGTCCTCGATCCCTTGCGCCTTAACGGTCTGCAGAATGCGACCGACATTGGTGTCGAGGTCTTCGATCACATCCCCGTAGGTTCCCCCTTCAGAAACGCCTTTATGCTTCGGGTTAGGGTGATGGGGGACGTGTGGGGCCGTATAAGGCACGTAGGCGAAGAACGGCTTCTTGGCATTGTCGGTGATAAAGCTCACCGCTTCATCGGTAATACGTTCGGTCAAGGTCGCCTGATCGGTCTTGTCGCCCGGCGTATCGACCGTCTTGTTGCGCCAAAGCGTTTCGGGCGCCATGTCGTTCGAATAGAGAATGCCGAAATACTGCTGGAAGCCGAAGTCATTGGGAAGATGGCCCTCTGTATCGCCAAGGTGCCACTTGCCGAAGGCACCGGTCGTATAACCCGCGCGCGTCAGAACTTCGGGCAGCAGGATTTCATCCTGCGGCAGAGCGTTCGCCCAACCCTGACTACGGCGGATCAGGGATACCGGGTGCCCAGTTGGGAAATAGACATGATTGGCCGCGTGCGCCCGAGTTGGGTAGCGACCGCTCAGAAGCGCGGCACGCGAAGGGGTGCACACGGGTGACGCCGAATAAAACTGATCGAGCTTGGTCCCACGGTCGGCCAGAGAATCGATATTCGGGGTCTTGATCAGCTTGTTCCCGTAGGACGAAAGGTCACCCGCGCCCAGATCATCGAACAGGATGACGATGATATTAGGCTTCGCGCCCGACACCGGCCTGATGCTTTGCAGATAAGTCTGCTTTTGCGCCAGATGCTCAGGTTTTGGCTCCGCATTCAGCGCGGCGGCCCTTGCAATCTCGGTATTGGGCGAGAGCGTCAGCGACACGGTTCCGGTCCCGTCTTTCGGTACGGCCACGCGTTGATATACGGCCTTGGTGCCAAATCCGGAGATCTGCAGCGCCACCTCACCATCCGGGATGTTCTGGAAGCGGAAGGCTCCATCCGGTCCGGTCGTCGCCGAGCGCAGGAGGTCGGGTGCAACGACGCGCACACCGGCGGCCGGTTTGCCGTTAGCGCCGGTAACGGTGCCACTGAGTTCCGCGGCGGAGGCCAGGTCCATGGCGACCAGACCGGTGAGCGCGGTCACGCAGGCGAGACGCGTACGCAGACGGTTACCTCGGCGAGCATTACGGGATAGCTTTGTCATGACATCACCTCTTAAAGGGCGTAGCGAAGACCGACGAACAGGCGGCGCCCGGCGTCGATGTAGGTGGCTGGCAGACCGCCCTCGTAGAAGGTGCGCTCATCCGTATCGAGGATGTTCACGGCTTCGACGACGACGGAGAAGTTGTCACGGACCTTGTAGGTAACGCTGCCGTCGAGTGTGCCGAAGGGCCGGGCGTAGGTGCTAAGCGCGGTTCCCGTACCGACGGCGGAGAGGAAGCCGCTGCGCCACGAATAGGACAGGCGCGCTGCAAACGGCCCCTTCTCGTAATAGCCCGTGAAATTGTAGTTGTGGCGGGACGCGCCGGTAAGCTGCGTCGGGTCGGAATTATCGATGAAGGTATAGTTGATCACCGTGCCCAGACCATCGTAGGGCGCGGGCAGGAAACTAAACGCCTGTTGGTAATACACTTCTGCGCCTTTCACCGTGACTCCCGTCCCATTGACGAGACGGCTCACCGTGAACGGTACGGAGGCCTGCTGGGTCGTACCGTTGGCGTACTCGTAGGTGACGGTATAGTTTTGCGACGTGGTTTCGCGTCGAATCAGAGACTCGATATCCTTGTAAAACAAGGATGTGCCAAGTAGCGCGTCTCTGGCAAAGTACCATTCCGCTGTGGCATCCAGATTGTTCGACCGGAACGGGTCAAGCACCGGGTTATTCTGCGTGATGGCACGCGACGAGGCATTGGCCGTGGTCGTCGGCGATGTCTCACCGAGATTGGGCCGCGTCAGGGTCTTCGACGCCGACAGGCGGAACAGCAACCTGTCCGTCGCATCGAACTTCAGGTTCAGACTGGGCAGGACGTCCGTATATTCCCGGTCAACCGCGATGGGTTCTGCGGCCGGGACACGGGTGATGCCGCCGGCGTCCGGCAGTACGGTGATCCCATTGAGGTTGGGACTCACACCGACCGTCGTCTGTTCGGTGCGCACCACGCGCACGCCGACATTTCCGGTCAGGCGCCCGAAGTCGAGATCGGCGCGCACATATCCCGCCAATGTCTTCTCCCGCACATCCGTAATACCAGAGGCATCATTGGTCAGGCTACCGGCGCTGATGAGCTGCGCGTCAGAATAGTTGGCGACAAAGGCGCGTGTATCGGAGGCCAGCCACTCTTTCGGGAAGGTGGCCGCACCGTCATAGCTGCCGAGGAAGCTCCCCGAGCCCGCCCGGCGCAGTTTCATGAACGAAGCGGCGCTGAATGACCCAGGCAAGGTGCCTGCGGGCAGCCCACCAACGAGATTGCTTAGTTGGGCAGCGGTTACGGTCAGGCGCTCATTGTCCTGGTAGATGGCACGGTCGACATAGTGCGCACCGAAGCGGATGCCGGAAACGCCATGCCAGTCGAAGGCCTTTGCGACATCAAACTTGGCGTCCTTCACCTCGTCAGAACTATCGCGATTGAATTCGCCGTTGAGGCTGGCAACGCGGAAGCTTGATGGGTTCAGGCGCGCCTGATCATAACCGTTAAGATAGATGATGCTGCCGACATCGTCGCCAGGCGCAACCGAATACTCGGCCTGCCCGTTGGCGATGGTGGCGATATTGAGGTTGTCGCGGTGTTGGCGCGACAGGGCGTAGGCGACCTCGAAATTCGCTACCCAGCCATTGGCTTCATACTTGGCACCCCCGACCAGAGAGCGAATGAAGCCGCTGCGATCCTCATAGCGCCCCCCACCCCGATTATCGAGGTCCGCCACGCGGAAGCGTGTCGCCGTCTGGATGCCGCCGATCGTTTGCGTAGACGCACTTAACACCGTGTTTGCGTTTCCGAATATCTGCAGGTTCTCGTTGGTGATCGCGACCACATCGAGCTTCGAGTAGAAGCCTTCAAGCGAGAGCGTCAGCGCGTCATTGACGCGATACTGGAAAGCCGAACTGAGGCTGATCCGCTTATTGTCTTCCTCGTAGTTATAGACATAGATTTGCTGCGGAATACGCACCTGAAGCGTCGGCTCGATCACCCCATTGGCGTTCAGGTCATCACCGCCCGTACCTCCGGCCGGTATGCCCGCACCCTCGGTCGTCACCGTATAGAAGGCGCCAGCCGTGTGCGTTTCAGGACGGCGACGCGTGTACGAAACACCTAAAGAGGCGCCGAAACGGCCGTCATCGGACTGCTGCGAGAAGAAACCCGACACGCGCGGCGCCCACAGACCCGAATTGCTCTCACGCTCGCCCTGAACCGAGAAGGTAGCGATCCGCTTAGCCGTGTCGAAGGGCTTGGCCGTGACGACATCCACAGACCCCGCCAGACCACCATCCTCCAGGTCTGCGGTTGGCGATTTATAGACTGATAGCGTGCGCACAAATTCGGAAGGCAGGATGGTGAAGTCGAAGGTCCGGCTTGAGGCGGTATCGGCATTGGAGAGCGCGTTCGGCAAAACCCGACCATTGAAGGTCGCTTGCGTGAAATTGGACGGCAGGCCGCGGATATTGACGGTACGCCCCTCCCCCCGCGTCCGGTTGATCTGCACACCGCTGATGCGCTGAACGGACTCAGCGATGTTCACATCCGGAAACTGCCCGATGTCCTCGACGCTGATCGCATCGACGACACTGTCCGCACGGCGTTTGGTGGACAAGGCGCGATCGAGGCCGCCGCGGATACCGCGTACCACAACCTCTTGAATGGCGCTGTCACCCTCGGGTGTGGCAGTAAGCTCATCAGCCGCAAAGGCCGGAGCGGATAAAAGGGCGAGAGAAAGGGCGCCCAAAGACGCAGATACGCGCCAGGCGTCGGATGAGAAGGACACAGTAGGCTCCTGATCGAGGGTGCTAGTCGTTGATCAGGTGGTCCTGTCTCGCTGGATATTCCTATTAAATCGACCTGGATTTACAACAAGGCAGAATTTCTATCATGCCAGTTAAGCGCGTATCAGCATTTATTTTATATTATTGATTTTGTGCATTATTTTCTCACGATATTGAATTTTCGAAGCTGAGGAACTTGTAGAACGGACTCAAGCGCCTGACGAAATGCATTTGCGGGGTTAGTTTTATCGCCGCGCCTCGCGCAAGTATCGCGTCCATTCCCACGTCACGTTTAAGGGTCACGCGATATGCGGTCAGGGTCTCGACGCCTAAAGTCAGCCCCCCGATGTGTCAAACGTCACCTTCCGAAGCTTTCATCGACTTGTTCGTCGATAAAGAAGGTGCAGGAAGGTAATGGAGGTAGCTCCGCAGAATTTTCGGACCTTTTTGCGGAACACCTGCGGATGGATTCATACCGCGGCCAGTATCGGCTGGCAGTTTGGGGGTGTCAGGCATTCCAATCCCCTCCAGAAGCCGAAATGCTTTGGAACAACCGCAATCTATTTATCTCGCCTGGCAATAGCCCCGGTAAAAGACTTTTTGTCGGCCACAGGGGATTATATATCGAGCAGGCGTAACAAATCGGACGCATGATGCATACCGGCGAGAGCATGGCGGTTTCCATTTCGAAATCAGGAATGTCCGCGAGCCATAACTCATGCACAGCGTCATTCCTGGAAGGGTTCCAGACGAAGACGCCGCGGCTCTGAGGAGATTAGAACTCGTCCTGTGGACGAGCGCAGGAGCTACCATCCTGCTACTCTATTTTCGGCGAGCGACGAATAGATCGATCTTGACGCACACTCAATGCGTCAATTTGCCGCGTAATAGCGTGACTATGCTCTCGCCTTCCTTTTTTTGCTCAGTCACCTAAGCTGTAGATTCCGCTTCAGCGGTGATACAGCCGTCACTAACCTTCTCGCGGGGAACGGCGCCATTTTTGGCGATGAGAGATAAGGACTTGCGAACGGGCGGCTATCATCATTTTAATGACCGAGCAGGATTGGAGGCTTGGTTCAGACGAAGCCGATGACACATTTCTGCGGACATTCGCGAAGTGACGAGCAATCGCCTGATTCCATTATATCCCTCGACGATATAGGTTGTAAGCATCTTGAGCGCATGCATATCGCGCCTTCCGGCGATATCTGAAATTGCGTCACTAAAATCGACATCATCCCGATAGGATAAGAGGCACGACGTGGGACTTCGCGAGGCAAAGAAAGAAAAAACGCGAACCCGGCTGCTTGAGGCTGCTCTTCACCTCGTTAGCGAAAATGGTTTTGAAGCCACCACCATCTCTGACATCGCGAGTGCCGTCGAAATCTCACCACGAACCGTTCTGCGCTATTTCCCCACGAAGGAAGACATTCTTGTCTCCTGGGTTGGCGACCGCATGGCGAGCATCACCACGGAACTTGAGCGAAATCTAAGAAGTACGGCGCCAGCGGCAGCCCTGCTTATGGCTGGCCGCTCAATGCTTGCGGCTTACGACCAAAATCCGGCGCTTTTTCTGAAAGCTGAACGTCTACTACTCACAAGCCCTAGCCTCGCCGCCAGCAAAGAACAGATGATAGTTAATCTGGGACGCGACGTAGCGATGCAACTCACCTCTATAGGCGAACCTAAGTTGTCACCCCTCATCGCTGAAGCACTTGCTGGGGTCGTGTTCGCGATAATGCGCGCGACGATCGTCAACTGGGTTGAAAACCTAGGACAAGGCGTGATCGTCGAACAGTATGATAGCGCTACGAGCGTCATCTCACTGCTCAAAAATGACACTGACTGACATTTGGCATTGACCGCCATTATTAGTTGCGGCACATACTCGCAAAGAACACCGCGTGAGTAGCGGGAATTAACAGGTCTTTGCATTTGGAGTTATAGCCAATGAAACAACGGAAATGGACACGGATTGGCGCTTACCTGATTGGTGCCTTTTTCATCATCGGCGCATTGGGTAACATTTTTCCACCTGACGAAGTTCGTGCCAATTATCTTCGCTGGGGCTATCCCTCTTGGTTTCACTATGTGACTGGCGCATTAGAACTCGCCGCCGCTGTCCTCCTATTCTCTAAATACCGCCTCTGGGGCTCTGCGCTCGGTGCGTCCATCATGCTAGCCGCCGCCGGCACGGTACTGATCAATGGAGAGCTTACTCATTCCATTCCTCCGCTCGTTGTGCTGACTCTTTGTGCAATACTGGCCTTCGCCATTTTCAAACACGAACCAATCCCGTCTCAGGCCGACTGAACCTAAAACTCAACCCGAACGCCATTGCTCGAATTCAATTTGCCTTCAGGCTATTGAGCCCTAGCTGGAAGTAACGTTCTAACGGCTTCACGCGGGGGTCTTGATCGCGGATGCCGCATCTGAATCCAGTGCATTTGATTTGCACCTGGCACAGGGTCGGGATCAATGAAGAGCCTCCGGATCACCAGATTCGCATGAGGACCAACGCGGCAGCGCGAGAGCGGCAGATCGCAAAGCTGCAATAAAAGTTGTCTGCACCGCAAAAATGTTATGGACTCATCGGTTCAATATCGATATAAGAAATTCCGGACCGATCGGTTCAGTAATTTAGGCATGAGACAATGGCCAGGCCACAGGAATTTAATCGCGAAGATGTTCTTGAAAAGGCAATGAGCCTTTTCTGGAACAAAGGCTACGAAGCTACCAGCCTAACTGATCTGATTGAAACTACCGGCCTGAGTAAGAGTAGTCTGTATAGTAGCTTCGGCGATAAGCATGCTGTGTTCCTCGCAGCATACGACCGGTATAGAGCCGCTCGTGCCAGCGAAATGAACGCTATTTTGGAGAGGGGTAGTGCGAGAGAAGCAATAGAAACCTTTTTCCGCAAAATCGTAAGTGATGCAAAGGCTACCGAATTTTCAGACGGTTGCATGAGTACAAATCAGGCCGTCGAAATGGCCCCCCACGATCCCCTTGTCCGTCACCGGGTTGATCAGGATTTTAAGCTGATTGAGGCTGCCCTCGCTCGGGCCATTGAGCGAGGACGCACCGACGGTTCTGTTGGGGATGCAGTCAATCCGGTGAGGCTGGCCAGATTGTTCGTCGTTGCCTTTCCAGGGTTACAAGTAATGGTCAGGGCCGGGAGCGACATTGACCGATTGGATGATGCGTTGACCCTCCTCTTCTCACATCTCAACTAGAAACTAATCACAACGCACCTTAGTGCGCTAATTTTGGACCATTTGGTCCTGAAAGAATTGATGACCATGCCACAGATTCTGGTTTTTGCCGCGTCCGTTCGTAGCGGCTCATACAATGTCAAGCTCGCTTCAGAAGCCGCCAGGCGGTTAGTCGCTCTTGGCGCAGAGGTAACCGTTCTCGATCTGAACGACTACGAGATGCCGATTTATAACGGCGATCTCGAAGCCCGGGACGGGCTGCCAGTCGCAGCGCGAGAACTGCATGACGCCTTCAAAACACACCAGGGCATCTTTATCGCCAGTCCGGAATACAATGCCAATGTGTCACCCATTCTAGCCAATCTTTTGGTTTGGGTTTCAAGGGTACACGACAATGGCGGCATGGCGGCCGCTTTCGCCACGCCCATTTTTGCGATTGGCAGCGCTTCGCCCGGTTCATTTGGAGGATACCGCGGCTTGATGGCTTTGCGCAATTCTCTGGAGCTTCAACTTGCCGCCCGCGTCCTGCCGACGATGGTTGCCGTCGGCGCTGCGCACGACGCCTTCGATGAAGATGGGCGCTTAAAATCCCCAATTCCGGATCAAATGCTCGACCACGTCGTGTCGAACCTTTTCGCAGCGGTCTCCAAATCCTGAGCACCGCTTTCCACTTCCCCACCGGCCTTTGGGCCAAAACAACCAAGGAGACTAAAATGACCTACGATCGTCTGACACCTGACAATGCCGCGGTTCTGTTTATCGATCACCAGACCGGCCTTTCCAATGGCGTCCAGGACCAAAGCGTTCCGGAATACATGACCGCCGTAACGGCACTGGCCAAGCTCACCAAGGCTTTCAACCTGCCGTCCGTCATTACGACAAGCGCAGCTGACGGCCCGAACGGCCCGGTCCTTCCGGTCATCTTACAGACACTTCCCGATTCCCCTCTGGTGCATCGTCCAGGTCAGATCAACGCCTGGGACAGCGCTGAATTCGTCGATGCCGTCAAGAAGACAGGCCGCAAGAAGCTGATCATCGCAGGTGTGTCGACGGAAGTCTGCGTGGCGTTCGTGGCACTCTCGGCTATCAAAGCTGGCTATGACGTGTATGCGGTCATCGATGCCTCCGGCACGTGGAACAAGCTGGTCCAAGAAGTTGCCGTTGCTCGGATGGTACAAGCTGGCGTCACGCCAATAACTTGGGTGGCCGTCGGCGCCGAACTCCAAGGCGACTGGCGCAATGAAACCGGTCAGCAACTCGGTCAAATCATGGGCGAGCATCTGCCATTCTACGGTAATCTGATTGGCAGCTTCCTGGCCGCTAAAGCCTAATCCGGCGATCCGGGGCGGCGATCCGGCCGCCCCAACCCGATTTCCGGCCCTTATTCCAATCGAGCTGAAAGAGACCTGTCTATGAGTCTGCTGTTTTCCCCGGTCGCCGACGCGATACCCGCTGCACATGGCGACCAGTTTTCTGCAAAACGCCTTGACCTAAAGCGACTAGGAAAACTGGCCTATCCTGTCATGGGCTTCGACCACTACCGTATGCGGGGCCCTACCTTCGCCCCGCATCCTCACGCTGGCTTTTCAGCGGTATCATACCTGTTCGAGGACTCTATCGGCGGCCTCCGCAATCGCGATTCATTGTCGAATGACCTCGTTATCGCCCCGGGGGCAATGGTCTGGACGCAAGCGGGACGTGGGGTCGTTCACGACGAACTTCCCGCGCAAAACGGCCTTGAGGTGCACGGCGTCCAAGTGTTCGTGAACCTCGCGCGCTCCAATAAAAGCATCGCACCAGCCATGTTCCATATCGAGGCCGGTTCGGTTCCGGTCGTGACCGATGAGACTGGCAATGTCACACGTGTTCTCGCGGGACATTTCGATTCCGCATCAAGTCCGCTTGTCCCCGCTGAACCTTTCGATTTCCTGGATGTGAAGTTGAAAAGCAGCTGGACCTACAACATTCCCTCAGGCCGCAATGTCCTTCTATACATCCTAAAGGGCAAGCTGGCGGTAAAGTCTGACACTGGTGTGATTACGATTCGGGAAGGACAAGCTCTTGCCGTTCAGGCCTTAGACCCCGCGGCATTAGCGCTAGAACCTGAAGGACCAACGCATCTGCTTCTGCTCTCAGGAACCGATCCTGACGAGCCGATCGCTGTTTATGGTCCCTTCATAATGAATGATGAACAGCAGTTACGCGCAGCGTTTGAACGCTACCGGCAGGGTGATATGGGACATCTTTCAGAAATGTAGGTGATCAGCATGTCCCGACAACAATGGGACATGCCTGGTCGCTTAAGTGCAGTCTCTTCCCCACTTCAGGGGAATGGACAGGCATCAGAAGGGGCCTTTTGTGTGCAACCCAACCTAGGACAATGGTGGCCAAAGCGAACCGTGCTAAGCCTGACTGGTAATCGTTTGTATGCGAACGAACCCGTTTGGATTTAGAGATTTCAGCACTCTATCCACGCTAGGACGCCATGGATAATGAAAGCTTTGTTCATCTCCTAGAGAAGATGATCGAACGGTGGGATGAAAACCTGTTCAGCGAACTATCGAACTCAGGGTTTCAGGATGTGCGCCCCGCCCATTTGGCCGTTTTGCGCGCACTTAACAGTGAAGGCGCACGCGCCACTGACATAGCCCAATCCGCAGGAATAAAAAAACAGAGCATAGCCTACTTGGTTGCTGACCTAAGCAATCTTGGCTACGTCCGCATCGAAGTCGAACCGCAAGATGCCCGCGCTAAGCGCATTTACCTGACTGAACGCGGTCTCGCACTGCAAGTCAGTATTCTCTCAGTCGGCCGCACTTTCGAGCATTGGTCGGAATCGATCGTAGGCGCCGATCGTTTCCGTGCGATGCGCCATGCTTTGGCTTTGATCGCCATTGAATATAGGGCAGGCCGGTGAGCACGCGAAAGATTTCAGCGAGTGGAATTAAATGCCTTGCTAAAATTTCGCAGGCAAATCCGTCACAAGTCACTAATTTGAAAGCACTTTCCCACTACTCACTAAAGTGAAAACGGAATATCGTGCGCTGAAATCTGCTTCTCTCCTATGTCTTTCTCCTTGGTCGCGGACGTTTTTTGGTCTTCGAGATGATGTGATCCAGTCTGAGGATCGGCTGGCTTCCGGTCCAGTTTCGGCTTGTTCTCCTCGGCCCCCTTTCCGGGCTTCGAGATCTCTGGTGTCTGATCACTACGTGGCGTCTTTGGCGTCTTGCTTCCTTCGTCCAGTGCCCTATCGATGTGATTCAGAGCGATCGGGTTGATCCCGTCGTTTTCGGCCAAGCGGCGAAATAGGCCCTTTAGATCATCGGTCACCCATTGAAATTCCTGCTTGGGACGTGACGCCATTACGTATCCGCGAGCCAGATTGGCGAACTCACCCATGTAGGAGCCGAGGACCGCGACAACCTTTTCGAACGAGCCGCCTTGTGCGCGATTGGCAGTCAGGCTGTAGGCGTGAGACATAAAGCGGGCGGCGTGGTCGCGCTCCAAATCGAAGACGTGAGTTTTCACAATCCGCTGTCCATCCTGATCGACTTCGCGCGCCGCCGTCAGCTTGCCATTGCCTATGGCCGCGACGATGAACTGATCGTTATTTGTGATGCCCGCCTTCTTGTCCGTGATGTTCCAGGCCAGTTGGTCGCCCACGGACAGTTTGATCGTCTGCTCGCGAAAGACGCCGAAGCTCGGCTCAACCTTGCCCGACGTCAGTCCAGCAAGGCTATACGACTTCTTGCCGTATTCTTTGCTTTCCAAGGTTAGTCGGTTGGTACGGAGGTCGATACCGACAACGCTGTGAACCGTATGGCGACCAATGCGATGTGTCTCATCCGTCTTATGGAAAATCACGCGGTCCCCGAGGCCATAGGTGGTGACCATCCCAAGATCTTCCGGACTGCGGTTTTCCGACACATACGTCATATGCTCAACGTCCTCGCGGCCGACTACGCCCATACCCTGGAGCTCGGTGCGGATAAGGGCATTAACCACTCCGCGCATCTTATTGGTCCCGACCACAACCTTTGTATCGGGCCCCATAGCTTGCCATTTCCCGACGGCTGCACGGGCGAGGATATGGTCTTCGTTAGAATGGGTTTCCACGACATAGGGCCGGATCGCCGGCAGCGCTTCCCAGGGCTTGCCGTCAGCCATCTTCATTATTGCTTCACGCAGAACCGGCATTTCGGCCTGCCGGATATTGTGTTTCAGGTAAACGGTAGACGCTCCCGCGTGCATGGCGAGACGTGCCGGTGCGCCGGCCTCCATGGCAGCGAGCTGACGTTCATCGAAAGAGAAAATAACCTTGTCAATGCCCGCTCGCTCCGCAACGTCGATGATCTTGTCCATTTGTGTGTTTGACAGCATCGAAGCCTCGTCAACGAGAAGCCATTTGCCTTTCAGGTTGGAGGCCTGTCCGGTCACAGGCGCGATACGGGACTCAGTGTGGTGCGAAAGGAGGAACATCTGAACGGTCTCGGTGGCGATACCGGCTCGATCCGTCAGTTCACCCTTCGCCTTATGAGTTGGTGCCAGGGCTACAATCTCAACCTCCCCCTTCGACACGCGATCAAGCGTTTGGCGGACCAGATCGAAGGTCGTGGTCTTACCGGTGCCGGCAGAACCATGTATCACGGAGTAGCGAGCGCCGTCGGTAAGGACATACCGGACAACTGCGACCTGCTGACTGTTGGGTTCGACGGCCTTCCCTTCGGCCACCGCGGCATAGATGGCGCGCTCCGCTTCGGCCGGGGTGTAGGCTTTCGACCGCCCTTCATTACGAATGACCCGCTCGACTATGGCATCTTCAAGCGCAAGGGCCCGCTTTGTGGTGATGTGAGCTAGCTTCTCTTTCTCTGCCTTAACGATTTCTGGTCGCTGAAAAAAACCGGTAGCGAGATAATCCTGAATACGGTGTCGATTCCCGTTGGCACGCATGGCATCGAATATGACCGCATGGGCGGTGAATATGGTCGACAGGCGTTCCTGACTGCGCAGGCCGATTTCCAATGAGGCTTCCGGTGACAGGTCGCGCGATCGGCCCAGTATTCTTTCATCGACATAGGCCATGACCCGGCCTGCAAGGCCGATCTTTCCCTTGGTTTGGGGCGTGAGGTCGACCCCTTTCTCTCGCGCCTTTGCGCCGCTCACGATGCGGTCGAGGTCAACGCCAGCCTCGTTGGCCACCTCCCGCCAGAGCGCCTGTTGAACTTCCCGGTCGGTGAGCAGCTTCTTAGGTCGATCCTGAAGGATAAGGGTCTGCCGTTCGCCCTTGGTCAGTTCCCGGCCCTTTTCCGCCTCGGCGGCAGCTATCTTGCTGATTATCTGCTGATGACGTTTCGAGAATGTCTCCATCAAATGGTCGGCCGGTCCGACCCCAGCCTTCTCATTCTCGCCACGATGGCTGGAGGAGAATTCGGCTATCTCCCATGTTCCCTGCGTATTTCCCTGTACGAGGTTGTAGCCGAGCTTAATCAGCTCGTGAGCGAACTCAGCCTTTTGAATGTTTCCCAGGAACTGCTGGTGTTTATAAAGAGCGTCCGTTTCCAACGCCCGCCAGCCTCCATCATCCAGCCTCGTCGCATTGGCTAAGACGACATGATTGTGCATCTCCGGATCGCCGGCACGCGACATGGAGTGACTCGTCGTCGCGTAGGTTAAATTGCCGGTGAGGAGATGGGCAATCTTGCCGCCTTCGGTCCTCTGGCGGGTGATCGAAAAATGCTTTTCCGCGTAAACCATTGCCGTCTGAACAGAGCGGTTGAAGGCGGACTGGATACGATCGTCGCCAGCGACCAACGCCATGATCGATGCCGATTTGGTCGCCGAAAAAGTCATATCCCATCCGGGTGCGTGCTTGGGAAGCGGCTTGTCCGGATCGCGACCCTCTGGCTCCGCTTGTGCGCGCAGGGCCTCATCTACCCGCGACAGGGCCGGGCCATCTGGATCGGGATTGATGCCGTTCAGCACCTTTTTGAAGTCCAGGCTATTTGCGTCGCCGGTCAAGCCGAGGAGGGATGCCCCCTCCCCGCCCCATATCAGATTGGGACTATTGGCCTCGCCGGTGACATAATAGTCGTCCTTGCCATAATAGTCGCCGGAACGGGACGCGCTCTTAAGTCTTGTGATTTTCAGCATCAGGGCAGACCGATATAGCTGTCGTCTTCGAAGAGCTGCCTTTGTCGATCATCTTCGTCCGCCTTTGCCTTTTGTGGCGCTGCCGGTGACTGTCCAGATGCGGTGTCGATGCGATTGCCGGGCTCCGCCTTAGATTCTGACTCCAGATCCGGGTCTGGCACTTCTCGCTTGGCTTCCGTGGCATCTGGCATGAGCAAGCCCTCGTCAATGCCGCCTCGCTTTTCGGGGTTCTCAGCGTCGAAGGTGTTTCCGTCGCGACCGGAAGCCGTTGATTTGGATGAAACACCGCCGTCCTTTGCCGCGGTGGAAACGACAGTTGGGTCCTGCGCGCACATTTCGCGATTGTCCGCGCTCTGGCCCTCCGTTTTGATTTTGTCGAGGAGCGCATAGAGTTTCGAAGAGGATCTGTCCTTCTTCATAAACTCATCAATCGGATCGGGCCCGACGCGCATCGTGAAACCTTCGGTGTCGGTGGATCGGTCGCGATACCGGAACTTCACCGGCGCTACCGGAAACGGACGACCCTCGCGAACATTCGAGACGCGCAGAACGCCCTGGAACATGGGAAAGTTCATAATTTCTTCCGGCATGAATACGAACTCGGTCTGCTCTTTGGTATTGAGCGATACGCCGTCGCGCAGCTGGTGGGCGCCATACGAGGTGTTTTCCTGAGTTCGGCTGACCTCGCGCTGCCCGATCTGCTCGGCCATAGATCGGGCTGTGTCAGGGTCCTGGCAACGAAGGATCAACTTGGTTGCTAGCTGACCGATGATGGTCTGAGCTTTCTTGTCTCCGTAGATGTCATCGAGCTGCGAAACCTGCTGCATCCCCATGATCATCGATCCGCCGTATTTGCGCAGACGTGCCGGGGCGTCGGCGAGGATCTCGACCTTCCCAAGTGAATGGAACTCATCGAGGATAATATGCGTGATCTTCTTTGACTGCTCCGGCGTGCGGGTGAACAAAGTGGTGATAGCAATCGACGACCAGTGAGCGATGAGCGGGGTCAGCGAGGCTTCAAGGTGCTGCGGCCGCGAGAGGAACAGAAGCCCGTGACTCTGCGGACCGTTGATCCAGTCCGATATCGAAAAGTCTTCGCGGCCATCCAGAAGGTGCATCATGCGCGTAATGCCATTGACGATGACAGAGCGCAGTGATTCTGACCGTAAGCCTTCCTTCTCGCCCAAAGTGCGTTCGGCGGGGGTGTTTTTCAGGAAGTAATGAAGGGTCTCGAAGTCGCCAATGATGAGCCATATCAGCTCTTCAATCGTCGGCTTCTCCCCGAAATGCTGACGCTTTATGACACCCAGTTTATATCCAGCGTTACAGTAGATTTGTCGTGATGCCAGTGTCCAGTATGGGTCCTGACTGCCTTTGGGTAGCGGAAAAAGGTCGGCTGCGGCCTGCTCCCATGAGGCATAATCCGCGAGATCGTTGAATGGTGACCAACTTGCGGTACGCCGGTCGAAGGGGTTCAGGATGACATCCCGGCCTTCTTTGTAATGAGCACGGATATATTCCAGCTCGGGGTCGTAAATTATGGCGCATTCACGCCGCCGAATTATGGACTCTATAAGGCCGTGAATCGCCTGCGACTTGCCGGAACCCGGCGATCCGACGACCAGAGTATGTTGGAAGAGGGAGTTGATCGGCAGTTCTACGCCGACGATTCTATGGTGCTCATACTCGCTGAAGCGCTCGTAAAAATCACCTGCACCCGCCGCCCGGGCGCGAATTGTGATGTCATGGACAATATCGGCGTCGCTTTTCGAGAGCCGGTTTGACACCCAGTACGGGAGGTCTATTACCTGATAATAACGTTCGGCCTTCCGGTTTAACCTTAGGTCACCGTCTGCGGTGTACGGCACCAATGCTGTGCCAGTCGACGGTGCCGGCAACGCCAGAAGCGGGCGCCCGGGTCTGAGTTTCCGCCGCAGTATGGCAACTGAGTCGGTCGGGCTTTCGAGGATGCTTTTGAGAACATATAGCCAGTCTCTATAGGCGGCTTTGAACCCAGTTTCAGGGTGTATTCCGATAGCGGGCGCGGTCCTTCCGGTAAGCCGTTCGACGATTCTGCGATTGATCTTGCGCACCTCATCCGCGTTGAACTTCTGGATCTGCGCACGCAAGGATGTGACTGATGCGATAGTCTGGCCGCGCAGTTCCTTGTCTTCCAACTTTAGCTGTCCCTGTCGGATGAAAAGGACCGTTGCCAGCGCCAGAAGGGCGGCGGCGCCAGCGAGGAACAGGATCGTCGCATAGAACAGAAGCTCGCCATATCGGTCGAGAACGGCGGCGACATAGGGCAGGCTTTCGTACTCGGTAATCGGCACGATTAGTTCAGTGCCGTCAGGCTGTCTGACAGTCACCTGCTGAGGCATCGGACTGCCGAAATACTGAAAGACCTTCACCAGCAAAGCGACGCTTCCATAGAGCTGCTCGTCGTCGGTCGCGTGCTTATTGACGCTGTAGATACAGAACACGCCCCATAGGGCGAGCATGATCAGAAACTTCTTGGCGATCTCCCAGATCATTTCCAGGGTGTGCGAGATGGTCTGGCCGCCGCGCAGCCACGCAGCACCGGCCGTCCGCTCGGGACGGGGCTTTTGATCGGACATGATGGACTTCCCTTCCCTGCCTACGCGGCTTCGTCAGCATTGACATAGGCTTCGAGGAGTCGGGCGAACTCCAGCACGAAACCATTCGGAGCGGTCTCAATGCGCGCGCGGACCTCGTCGGGTATCGGCGGGGTGGAGCCAAAGGTTGCCGTAAAGCTTCCCGAGACCCGTTCGAGCCGGTTTCTCAGATCCTCAGGCGAAAGGAGCTTGGTAGCGATCTGCAACGCCATGGACGCGCCGATATAGGCGTAGCGCGCGGACTGATGGAGGAGATAGTCACGCCCCTCGATCGTGTGCTTTTCGAGGGCATTCTGTATAAGGTAGCGAATAGGGACTCCGGATTGCTCGGATTGGGCAACGAGCTTGGCGTAGGTTTCCGCGCGAATATAGACGCGAAGTTCCTTGATATTTTCCCGGGGCATGCGGGGACCGTCCTTGAGACAGCTGGCAAAATGTCAGCTAACGGTCACGGTCTAAGGTGCTGTTTACGCTATAGAATACCCGCAGCCGTCGCAAGCAAATTCAGACACGACAATTTGTCGTATGCCTACCCCCTAATAAGCCGCTGTTTTCAATAAGAATACTTACCCACACCCGTGCGTCAGGTGTACCTCTTTTTTTAGACTATTTCGCACTGGATTTCGACCTGTGATCGCTGTTCAAATACCGCTCTAAGTGGAGTGAGGATTTCATGGAATTTTTAGATGAAGCGGGTGCAGCCAAGGCTTTGCAGACATTGTTCGCTAACGCAAGCCGTGCGAAAATAGCCGTCGCATTTTGGGGAAACGAGGCCGTCGAAAAGCTGGGATTGAACCGTTCCGGTCTCAAGCTGTCCGTCATCTGTAATCTCGATTCCGGCGCTTGCAATCCGATAGAGATTCGCAAGCTGATGACCCTCTGCGATAAAGGCGAGGTTCGGTCGCTTCCATCACTCCATGCGAAGGTTTACTGGACACCAGAAGGGGTCCTACTGGGATCGTCCAACGCCTCATCAAACGGCCTCGCAGTCGAAGGCGCACCGAACAAGTCATGGGTCGAGGCCAACATGCTTATTCGCGATCCAGCGATTATCGCGACTATAGGACAATGGTTCGAGCGGCAGTTGCCCGACAGTTACGAAATCGAAGATAGTCACCTGATGTTAGCCGCAGAGGTCTGGAAAAAACGGAAACGCGCGGCCCCGACTGCAACCAGACTCACCTCCGACCTCCTGGAGGCTTTTAGGCGCGCCCCTAACAGTAGCGAATGGGCGAAAGTGCGGGTCATATTCTGGTCGGAACCATTGAGCGCGAAGGGTAAGAAGGAAGAAGAACGAGAGCGCGAACAACGGCCGGTACTGGAGGGTTATGACTGTTACGAAGACTGGAAGGATATCGAAGCCGGCGAGCAGATAGTCGAGTTTAAAGTCCAATCCCGGAACGGCAAATTCACCGGCTATTTCAAATCGCCTGCTGAGAAGCTTGAAAGCAAATCCCTCGTATTCGTCCGTCGAGTGCCCGGAATCAAATTGCCTTTTCGGCCCAATTTGCGCCTATCGGACACCGATATGACCTTCGTAAGGGACAATATCCGAGCCATCCTGAAGCACTTCGAGACCTGGAAGGAAGAGTATGCGCGGGTGGATCTCCAGTCCTTCGTCGGCGCGATTGACGCCGTCAAAGCCTCGATTGAACCCGTCTACTCTGAGGATGACGCAAACTTCAAAGCGCTTCTGGAGCAAACGGCAAGCATCGGTCAGAAATTCAAACTTCCCATGACTGGTTTCAAGGGAATGTTACGAAAATTGGGTGGCCTCGGTACAGCCAGACGGTTGCTGGAAGGCCGAACTGAGCAGAAAGGTCTCGCCGGTCTGTATTTTAAAGAGCTGATGGATATTTCAGTTGAAGCCATCCTACTTCGACCGGAATGGCACCACGAATTTACGCCCAAAGAATTGGACGTTGCGCGCCAACGACTCAAAGCCGGTCACTTAGCGGTTGAACGGGATGGGACATTGATGAAGATACTTCCCGGCGGCACCCTCGAACGCTACAAGAGCGCCAGGGACCGGCTCCGATAGCGACCGTTCAGTCCCATCCGCCAGTCGCGTTATCGCTTCGAGAACGATGCGCATTGGGCGAATACAAATGGTGGCCGGGTGGGGACGACCGCGGCTTTGGATACGAACGAACTGTCGGTCACACCCCTGAAGAACTGAGTCATGACGAAGCCACCGCTACCTTGGCAAGCGCATACCGCGAAAGACTATGACGCCAACATGTCTGCCCAATGTGGGCAGCTATTGATCGAGATAGTTGCAGACCGCCGTAGGCGACAAGCTATTTTGGCTGACCCACGCGAACTACATAAGGAATTGTTCGCGCCTTTCACGCCCGCCGGACATCTTGAATATGCCGGCACTTACCGTGGCACCGCAGACACGACCGTCTTCGACAGGCGTATGATTGCCGCAAGCCAGCTTAAGCCGGGCACCGAGTATGAATTCTGCCCACCCCAGGAGGTGGCCCCGCAAATGACGAAGTTGCTGGGGACCTGCCAAAACCTTCTTAAAGACACCAATGCAGACGACTACGGTAGGCTGATCGTGTTGACCTATGGTTTCTGCTGGTTTGGAAAGATTCACCCCTTCCTTGATGGCAACGGCCACGTTCAGCGGGCTCTATTCGCGGCCATGGCGACAGAGTATGGTTACTCGCTATCGCCACGTTTCGCGCTACACCCGCGCCCCTACGATCGATTGCTTGCAACGGCGCTGGAAATCTTCACCCGCGCTCCAACCGGGACGGAAGACGAAGAACTGGGTCTCGTCGCCGAATACCTTGCTTTCTTCCTCGGAGAACCGTTCAACGTGCCTCGGAAGAATGTCGCAACCCCCTCCCCTTATACCCCATAGCGTCGCCTTGGGCTCACGCTAGAAACTGTAGAGTTTCTCACGGAGGTCGTTTGAGACGTCTGGATTGAGGCATAGGTCGATCGGTCGCGCACCATAGGCCGGATTGAACGTCGTTAAGAACTGCATTGCGCGGGGTCTGTCTTTAGCCACGCCCGACAACATGTAGAGCTGCCGACTAGCCGCCGCCAGCCTCCGTTTACGCTCTCCTGTCAATGCGCCGATCTGGCTAAGCTCAGTCAGGTAGTCCTCGACCCTTTCGCCGTCTCGGTCGCTCTGCTGAACCAAGGATACGGCAGGTTGTCCGGCAATAACAAGCGCCCGCTCCAGGTCGCCAAAAGTCTCGCACGGAAACTCAGCGGCAAGCCTGGTCCGGAACGCCGCCAGTCGACGCAGTCCATTTTGTCGTTCCTGCTCCTGGCGGGCAATCGCGGCGAGACGCTCGTTCTCCAGACGTTTCCGCTCGGCCTCAATCCGGGCCTGTTCTTCGGCCTGAACCCTACGCTGTCTCTCGGCCTCCGCCGCAAGCGCTTGAAGATGTCGATCGCGTTTGATCCTCTGCACTGACGCATGTAGGGGAAAGAAAAGCATGTTCTTGGGGATTGGGCCGGACTTCGCAAACATATCTCTCAGCGCCGACAGGTCTGCGGTAAGGGTCCGATATTCCGGCGTCAGATCGTCTATGTCGTCTGGATCTGGATCGCATCGGATTACATCGTTTATAGTCGAGCCGGGAATGAAGGGCATTTGAAGCCACCGGTCGTAGTCGAAGCCCATTCGCTCTCCCTTGGGAATCGAACGAATAATATCGCGCGCCAGGTCTCGAACCTCGTCTCGTCGCCTCGCCCGCTCTGTCTTCAGCCATTCCCTTTCGCCAACCGCCAGACGGAAGTTCGCGGAGAGTGACCACCCCTTGCGGAACTGTAGGATGCCGGCACCCTGAAGCACTTCGAGATAAGCTTTTGCCACATCAAAGCTGGACCGATACTGAGGCAGACGCTCCAGCACGTCTGCACGAATATCTTCGTCGATCCAGTTCGGAAATCCCTGGCGACGGAAGGCTTTGATCTTCTCATGCACGTCTTTGGTCGAGAAAGCCGATGCCGAGGGGCCAGCCATAAAACTTCTGTGCACGAAGGCTTCCAATACACACAACTGCCATCCCAGTCGATTGGAGAGGCACTGATCCCCGAAGATGGAAATGTTCAGCAAACTGTTGAGGCCCAGCTTGTCAACGAATTCGGGGACGTCCACAGCGTTCGGGAAATTGGTTTCAGGACCGATGCGCTCGAAGCTGCCGATCACCTTTACAATCAGGGCTTCACGCGTTGCCGCTCGATCTTGAGCTTCGGCGATAAGCTCCGCTTCGCGCTTCTGCGCCCTTAAAACACCAACCGGGTTGTTGAGCCACTCCCTCGGTGCCGATCTGATAACGATTTCACGAAGGTTGTGGAGGCTTGGAACCTCACGGTATCGGCTGAGATCGACTTCTACGCAGGCGAGACCCTGCAATGCGAGAATGTCGATCTTTGTCTGATCGCACCAGTGTGTGACAACGAGTTCGACGATCAGTTCGTGGCCATCCTTTATCAGAATGACGTCGGGCACGATCCGTCCGGTTCGCTGTTCAAGTCGCACCTCGTCGAACTGGAGGCACCGACCCTTGAGCAGGACTTCTTCTTGATCTCCGAACCATTCGGTGTAGGCGGGAACCTCAAATTGTCGAGCCTCTTCAAGGATGGCTTTCGCCGCTTTATGAAGCGCCGTTTCAAGAGCAACCCCGCAATCTCGCCGCTTGTAATGCGCAAAATGGTCCATCCGGCCCGGCTTGCATTTTTTGGCCACCAAAGGCGCCGCGCACAACGGATTGGGGCAGATACAGCCGCACGCCAAGCCACTTGAAACGTCGTCGATCCCGATCAGAATTCCGTCGCGCTCTCCAAGCACAAGCCCTCCGCGCTCATGCGGCACAGCACCCTCGAATTTATTGAATTCCTCACTCGCCACGGCCTCTCCCCTCTAAGTCAATGTAGGCGATCTTCGACAGCTCGCAATGGCTGGTGGCGAACCGCTGGCCGTAAAACCACCTGAGCTCGAAAACAAAAAAAAGCGCCCACCAGGACGTCCTGATGGGCGGATACTATCTATCGCTTTTTACGTTGCCGCATGGCAGCCATTTGCATTTTCTGCTTCCGCTCCGCCTTCCACCTTGCCTCCATGGCACAGAGCAAAGCCTCCGTTTCCGCATCGTTATAGTCGTAAGGCTGGGGGGCTTTATACCGCTGAGGTTCGCCGAGTTGAGCTTGATTAGACATGGTCGTGACCTTTCCTATCGAAATCGATGATAGGACCGAGGAACAGATCGGAGCCCTCGAATGTCACCGGAGGATATGGCCTGCCATATCCGGAGGGAAACGGCGCAGCCGTTGACATTGGAGGTGATCTGGTACGATGGGACGATCATTGATGAGATGACCGTACCGGCGACCAGCCGGTACACAGCGCGCCCGAAGGTCGAAGACCGAGCGGCGGCCAGGCCCAGGCCAAAGGCCGGCCTGCACCACTGTCGGCGGACCGCCCAAAACATCCCTTCATGCCCGCCAACCACGGCGATACCAAACCGCTCACTCAGAACAAGTGCAGACCGTCAAACAGTGCGATAGGGATTGAGGCCCAGAGGGCGAAGACCGCATAGCGGGCTGACTTGCGAAAAGCCCGGTCCGCGCAGCGGGATCGCCCCTGTAGCGCATTGCCCGGCGCTTCACCAGACTACTGCAGCACCTCAAGGATTGCAGGCGCTTTCGGATCGACAGCATTACCCTGAAGATCGTAGGTCTGCCCGGCGATATCGTAATGCAGGCCACACCGGTCCGCGACGAATATGGGCCGTCTGTGCCCCCGGATATCGAGACGGACTTTCGCGCCATCATGCAATTGGACGCACGGGTTCGTTGTCTGAATTCTGTCAAACATGGGTAGCCCTAAATAAATGAATGTACAGTCAACATAGCGCCCTCCCGACGCCGAGTCGAGTCATTTGTTCTTTATTTGTTCCCTCCGCGGGACTGACCCTGTGTGTCGGCTTGAGGTGTTTGCCATGCGCAATAATCGGACTATATTCCAGATTGTATGAATCATTGGGGGAATGTCGGTGGCTACATCCAAATGTCCGGTCTGCGGCTCACCTGCAAAACAAGCGCCGACCACAGGTGACTTTGAAAACTTCGAATGTTCGAGATGCGGCAAGTTCGAAATCACCGGGACGGCCCTGGCTATGCTCCCCCATAGGCTTGAAGGTGGTGATGTTAAGACTGTCGCCCGCCTAAGCCACAGCATCCGCCACCTTCGCGTCGGTACTGAGGACGTTGCGAAGGTGAATTCGGTCAATCTCGACGAACTGGCCAGCGCGCCCCTGCCCAATGTCCAGCGGCAGATGACGCACTTATTGAAGTGGATGGCGCAGCAGCTGCAGGATGATGAACTCGGAGAGGTGAACCTAGAAGACCAGAAAGCACTCACGGCCATTATCGGCACGATCGACGAAGACCGTGTGGACGAGCTGATCAACCGGACAGCACGCGATGGATTAATCGAGAATGAAGTACTCGACTCCTACCGGATTTCTAATCTCGGCTGGGACTGGCTCAGACCCCCAGCTTCGCGAGAGGAGCCCGTCATACAACCGGCTACGCAAACACCGACATCCCCTACACCGGAGACCGACACGCCGGCGAAGAAGGTGAAGGCCCATTGCAATGCCTGCGGTGGAATGCGCAACGCTGAAGTTCGAGCCAGCTTCACCGATTTTGGCAATGATGGCTTAATCGAATGGTCCACTAAATTCGACACCCTGCAATGCAGCGGATGTGACGGACTGTCGGTAAGAAAGGAGCACTGGTTTTCGGAATGGGATACCGTTGATGAGGACGAGCGCGGGCGGCCCATAATCATTCCCGGGGTGGAAACGACGCACTATCCTGCCAAAACAGTCCGAAAACAGCCGGCCTGGTTAGGAAGTCTGAGCGACCAGACGCTGCTGACGGTTATCAATGAGCTTTACATCGCCCTCACAAACGAGTTGTCCGTCGTATCGTCCATCGCGGCGCGGACATTGCTCGATCGCGCCGGCTTCCTGCTTGTGGGAGATCAGCCAAACTTCGCGAAACTACTGGCCGAGATGGAGACGCAGCGCTTCATTAGCGGGCAGGAGAAAGACATCCTTGCCGTCGTCGCCGATGCCGGCAGCGCGTCTGCTCACCGAGGTTATGCACCAACGGCCGAGCAATTGGGTCACATCGTTGACGCGATTGAGATGCTTCTGCAGCGTAGCTTCACGATGAAAAGGGCGTCTGACGAACTCCGCAACTCTACCCCGCAACGACCAAAGAAATCGAAGCCCTAAGAAATGCAAAGGGCTGACCACCTCGGTCAGCCCTATCTTCAGAATTCAAGTCCACGCTGTTCTGCCGCCGCGATTCCGTAAAACTCGGCCAACTCTAACCGATAATCTTCCGACTGCTCATCAAGTCGGTCCTGGGGGTGCGCCGCTTCGAACACTAGCTCCCAGAAGGTCGCGTCCGCGGTGTCGTCGATATCGTTGGGATGAAAAGAGGGAAATGTTTTCATGGCCTGTCTCCAAATGAAAAGAGCCCTCCGGAGGACCGGAGGGCGCTGAGTGATCAGAAGGGGATGTCTTCGCCGTTGCCTGCGCCGCTGCCTTCGCCCGCCGCACCGCTGGCCGCCTGACCCTCGTTGAAGGACAGAGGCATGATGTTGGTGCCGTTGATGACGGGCACCTTGTTCTTCACGCCCTCGCGGTCGGTGTATTCCTCGTAGCGGAAGGTGCCTTCGATCTCGACCAGTTGGCCCTTGGCGATGTTGCGTTCGATGAAGCCGATCGTGCCTTCAGACCAGAATTTCACGCGATGCCAGGTGGTCCGGCGCTGAGCCTGACCCTGCTTGTCCTTCCAGTATTCCTCGGTAGCAATGGAGAGGTTGGCGACTTGCGCGGCGTTCGGCAGGGTGGTGATTTCCGGTTCTGCACCGAGGCGGCCGATCAGTTGAACTTTGCACTTCATGGGTAGCTCCACTTAGACTGACCCTTGGGGCTCATCCCCTCGGGCTCGCGGCTTGACCGCGATCATGCGTCCGTGTTTCCGGCCAAAGGGCTGGGGTTCACCCGAAGGGGCGAAACGAAGTGGAGAAGGGCCTGCCCTTGAACCGCAGCGCGGCCGGGGTAGGACAGGCATGATTGATCGCGGTTTGCCTGCGGGCGGAGGGATGAGCCCAGGACGACTGAGGAGCAACCGTGCAAGTTTACCGCGCCGCCGGATCAGTCCGAAAAGCCTGCCTCCAGAATAAATCGCTCAATGAGTTCGCTCGTACCTTGCACCTTGATACCTTTGGCATGGACAATGCCGGCTATGCCCCCAAACCCGTCCGGACGCATCTTGGTGCAGGTGTAGGCACCCTCGATTGTGAAATAGTTCACCGTCGCGGACCGCTGAACGATGTCCTGAAGCAGTATCTGGTAGGCGGGATAAGGGAGATTGACGTCGAAAATGAAGTCGAATGCGGTCTCAGCATCGTCATCGAGATCCCTGATCTTGTCGATCCATAGCTTCGCTGCCGGAAGGATCTGGCTTTCGAAGTCGAGGCTCGCCTGATAAGCCGCACGGAGTTCACCGGCATTTACGGTCACGTACGTCTCGGGCGACAATTCAGCGAAGAAATAGAGACAGTCTCCTTTAGCACCGCCCGCTTCAGACTGCAGCATCTGGCCCAGCAGCAGGTGCTCCAGCGGACTCATTTCACAGAGCGGGATGAAGGGTTGGATAACGGTCGGGGAATGGTAATCGGCCATGTTGGACACCTTTTGTTAAATGACGCCCGGCCCGGCCCTGACTTTTTCTTTTGCGCGCAGCGCCCGATCACACATAACCTAAGGCGCACCCACCCTTGTGCCATTGCACTGCGGGTATCGCTGACAACCCAAGAAGGTTTGTCCAACACGCCTTCCCCGCCGAGCTGTTCGTTCTACCATTTCGCCACCGCAGTCAGGGCATCTTCCCTCGTCAACTGAAGCACATGTTCGCGAGACCCCGCTGTCCCGGGAGACCTCAGCGAGACGTCCCGTAGCGATCAGTTGGTGCAACTGTTCACCCGTGACCAGGGTCAGGTTCTTTCCTGAGGCAAAGCTCAACGCGTCGCGCGTATAAGTTCCGGCGCTGACGAGATATCCGTGCGCCGCACCCCGCTCGGCCATCAGGCCGAACAATTCCCTGACCGTTTCCACACTGACCTTGCTGGCCTTCCAGTGCTTGCATTGAACTAGGGCTGTTTCAGAGCCCCGGCGTAGGACCAGGTCTATCCCGCCATCTGCCCCTGCCCTGCCGGTGTGATGAACATCAAAACCCAGTTTCTGAAAGGCCCGTCCGACAAGGCGCTCAAAATCCTGCCACGTCATTTCATGGAGAGACGTATGAACCGAAGACGCCGCCACCTGCGCGAAGCGCTGTTCATCCCGGCGCTTATGCCACTGGCCTTTGAACCAGAGGACAATGCTGAACACAAAGACGGCAGGCGCGACCATCCTCAGAGCGTACGACCAGCCTTTCGCTACGGTCCAGAATAGCGTGCTCTGGAGGTGGGCCGTAGTGTCCTGAATAGAGGTCACCGGGGGCGGCGCGACCTCTATTCGTATGAACTGATCGAAGACTACAAACGAAATAAGCGCCAAAGGCGCAGTGACAAACGGTGGAACAAGCGCAAAGCGCTCGACCAACAGCTGGATGTCCGACTTTTTCCGATACCGCGGCATGTGGCTTCCCTGAAGCAATCATACCGACCCCGCGATCAGGTCTATAAAAGCTGCTCGTTCAGTTCAAGAACCCAAGATCGGAAAAGTGCAACCGGACGTCTGAACCGAAAGTGCCTTGTGATGTTTTGTTAAGGGATTTGAGGGAGAAAACGGTAAGGGAGTACGCGTATGGCGAGTGTGGATACAGGGCGATTGGTCTTCATGGCTAATTCGGAGATCGGTGTCATTGTGATCCGACCGATTGGATATTTGTCCGGGCCTGAGTTCATCGAACGGTTGTTCAAGGCCTATGAAACGGTCAGTGAACCTTGGAAATACAATCGGTTAACGGACTTTCGCCGATTTGAGGGACATCTGTCGGACGACGACCTTCTGTCCATTCGGGATCGTTGGGTGACGCTGGCTGACGGACACCCCTACTCAGCGCATGTCGCGGTGATCAGCCTCGATATCAGGGCTACGATCAGACTCCCCGCAATATCCCCATTTTTCCCAAACGAGACAATCTGTCTGTTCACCAGCTTTCACGAGGGGATGGGTTGGCTTCAGGCGGACGACCGGGCGGCTTACCTCAAAAACCTCCAGCCACCTGAAGGCCCGTCCCGAAGAGATGACGGAATAGTCATCTCGTAGAAAGGGTCGGGAGAGGCCAGGTTCCGGCTGGCCCCTCCCTGCTTCCCCGCTCATATCCTCTCATATGACCGAGGCAATCCGCTGACTGACAGGGACGTGATCTCAAAGCCTATTCTACTTCGGCAAACCTCGGCTATAACAAACTGTCGCCGGACTCATCCCCCCCCCCCTCGATTCCGGTGGCGAATAGGGCGTCCTATTCTGTAGGACGCCCTTTCCATGTCCGGTGCGGGTGAACGCGGCTTTCCACAGAATTGCTAAAAATGAGGCGCTCCCAGATTTCACATGGGCGCATTTCACTCTAGTGTAGGTCGCAAGTTCGGGCCACTAATCTCCAGATCCGCCCGATATTAAATGGGGGGACCGATGCAGCTTATTTTTCCAAACAGTAATGGCGTCTGGCCTGAGGAATGGAACGGGGCACATCCCGTCGCTGTATGCCGACAAAATCGTTGGAACGATTATGGCTACGAAACCCTGTTCCGAGTTACGATCTACACAGCAAATGGGGTAGGCCGTGAAATTGGCGATGTAAAAATTGGTCGATACGGATATCTGACGACCGATCCGAAAATGCGGACGGAGCTTCGAGGGGTTTCTCCGGGCTTAGGCGACAAGTACTTCTCCGTGGGGCAGGAGGACAGCTATTATGACCGTCTGCGTGAGCTAGGACCAGATATATGGCAGTCATATGCTGCGGCCATTCGCGATATTCCCCTGCTTGACCTCAACCGCGATCTTCTCCAGCGGGAGGAGGTGTTTCGGGTGAGCCTTACACGTTTTCCGAGCGCGTTACATGCGGCTGACTTTGCTCAGGATGCCATAGGCGAACCCCGTCAAAGGTTTAGCGCCTTTCAGTTCAAGACCCAGCTTTTAGGGGCGTCCGCCCCTCATATCATACCGTTCAACTTTTCTGACGACGACGGCTTCCCTCATCGTATGAATGTGTTGATCGGGGAAAACGGCGTAGGCAAGACCCACCTGATGGCGCGTCTGGCCGTCCTCCTTTCCGGCTTCGAAGAGAAAGAGGATGAACAGAGCCGCCCTGAGGGTGAAACCCTGGAAGCGCTCGGCGAGATCAGTCCCCGCCCTTCAATTTACGGAGTCATCGCGGTTTCGTTCAGTGCGTTTGACAACTTCGCCATCCCCACAGCGGCAGAAACGAGAAAAGTTCGATACGTCTACTGTGGCATCCGCAAGGAGCATGATGAAACCGCAGGCTCGGAGGAGATCGGGCGGCGTATAAGCCGATCGTTCAAAAAAATGGATGCAGCGCAGCGAGCGGCGGTGAAAGCTTCGGCCCAGCTCCTTCTCGGTACTGACGACGAAACGATTACGCTCACCCCAACCTTCTATAACGCCCTTAGCGCCGGTCAACGTATCGCCCTGAATATTGTTTGCGAGCTGGTTCTCCATTTAAAGTCTCGCCATCTGATCCTGATCGACGAGCCTGAAACGCATCTCCACCCACAACTCCTCATTCGGCTGATGCAAGTTATCGCCTTGCTATTGTCGAAATTCGAGTCTTGGGCGGTTATCGCAACGCATAGCCCCGTGGTCGTCCAGCAAATCTCGGCCCGCCGGGTGCACATTGTACGCCGCGTCGACCGTACCACTCCCGCTGTCGCGCCGCCGCCGATTGAAACCTTCGGCGAAAGTCTGAGCGAGATTTTTCGAGTGGTGTTCGAGACAGCCGAGAACGACAGAGATTACCGACAGGTGGTCGATGAAATCGTGGAACGCTATCACGGCGATCCAAAACGCGTTCCCGCGGATATTGTTGAGCGCTTGGGATCAAATGCGCATGCCTACTTCACGTTCCTCACCGTGAACGCTCAGCCTGGGGCCGAACCTAATGAGGAATGATCCGTCACCTGCGCGAAATTACGCCCAAGACTATCGAGACGTTATTGCATCGAAGCAGAGCAAGACTCGCAAGGTCCTGAACCGGATCGAACCATATATTATCATAAGATACAATAACTTCGTAGCCAATTTGGGAAGCCTCCATCTTGTGCAGAGACGCAAACTGCCCAAAGTCCATGCCGACGCTCTCAGGCATTGCTACAGTGGAAAAACGATCGCGCGCACGACGCTATTTGAAGAGATGGAAAAGGCCAGCCGCCCAACCCCATATCTCTGTCCCTACTGCTTGCTACGCACCCCTCGGTCTTGGGACCACTATTTCCCGAAAGATGACTACCCGGAATTCTCCACCTTCGCTTTGAACCTCGTCCGAGTGTGCAATTCCTGTAACCTGCGAAAGGGGAACAGATTCGTCGGGCCGGTTCGCTCGGTCGTTCATCCGTTCATCGACCCTTTACCGCCAGCCCCGATGGTGACGGCTACAGTGCACATAAATGGAACGAGAATAGCCCTTACCTACGAGATCGCACCCGCACCCGGCGCAGGCGTGAATCCCCAGATATTGGCGTTGATGCAGCGGCATTTCGATGCCCTTTCCGTCGCAGCCGATATGGCGGCTGAAGGCAACGCCATGGTCAATACGTTAGTGAACGAGCTGGTCGCGGGGCGAAACGTTCCGTTTACGGCTGAGGAGTTGGGTATAATTCTGCATGGTCGCCTCGACGCGCGTCAAGGATTCCCGTTCAACGGATGCGACATTGCGACCTTAATGGCGCTCATCGAGGCCCCGGGATTTCTCGCACACGTTAACTCGAAGGTGAACCCCGCAGCCCCCCCACCAGGCCATATGTACGCGGCGATGATCGCGAGCAAAAACCGGTTGGCATTAACCATCGACGCGCTCGCGACGTGACAGCCTTCCGGCGCACATAGCCCAAAAGATAAAGCGCTTTATAAAGCACTGTGTAAAGCACATCATCTAGTTGACCGCCCAACGTTTAAAGGGGTTTTGATGGACCGCCTTACCAAGGAAGAGGCTCAGGCGTACCGCAAACGGCTGTCGTCATGGCTTACACTGGATGAAGCTGACGAACTTATGGCTGAGATTGGAGACCGCGCTCAATTGTTCGCTGCCTCTCAGGGCGCGCTTCAGTTCTGGAGAGAGGCGTGGTGCGGTATGTCGTGTGCACAGCTTATGCACGCTCATCGCATCCGGCTGGGTGAAGACCCACCTGATTTCTGGCTCGACTTTGGGAACAAGAAGCAGGCTTTCGAGATCGTGCAGGTTCAACCTGCGGATCTGCGACTGGGAGACGTGTTCGACAGATACGCAACCTCCGTCAACGCCGGTCGGCCCGTCGAAATCGTCAAACGCTCTGCCGAGCAGATTGCTTTAGATACGAGCGACCTTCCAGCAGACATAGACCGACAGGTAAGAGCAAAGTGCGCGAAGCGATATGACAGGGATACTATTCTGGTGGTCGAAATCATGCATGAGGTAACGCTGGAAGCCGATACTCCCCTCGTCCGAACGCTGATTCCTATATGCGCTCCCGCGCTTCGTTCTTTTGAAGAGATATGGCTTAGACGCGGCAATGCGATCCTGCGCGTCTCCCGACACTCTGCATCTCTGACGACAATGGCCGCACGCAGATAGGCAAGGATCGTTGCTCATTTCGGCTCTCAGACCTCTCGAAAATGAAAGCTTTTGACTTCCTTTTCTTTGAGGTCGCGGAAGGGGTTAAACTTCAGCAAGCGCGCCTCGATTTCAGCTTCCGGTTCCCAAGGCTCGTCTATGAGCGCCCAATCTATCAGATAGTCAGACCCATCGCGGGAAATCTGGATACCTATCCCGCGCCGCGCCTTATGAATGTACTTCGCCAGTTGCGTGAAGCCTTGAAGGCCGTTCCCACGGCGGACCTTAGCCTCGCCGTCGGCTCCCCACAACTCCGGCGCCAACGGCATAATCATGAACACGCAATCCGTTTTGCCATAATAGGCCCTGACCGGTAGAGCAAAGTCTTCGGCTCGAACTGTTTCAACTGCATACTGCAATAGGCCCTTGAGTGCATGCCAGACCGAACGAGGCAACTTGCCAAACTCAATCATGATCCGATAATAGTCGGTAGGATTTGTGGACGTCTCGATGTTGTTGCGAATATTCCCGATTAATCCCGTAAGCTCGAAGCTATCGAGATCTTGAATAAGGTTGTGCAGGTGTTTGTGTGACGTCGGCGTAGGTATGACCTCGTCATGGGTATAGGCACCGATGATATCCGCCTCCTGTACACGCACCCCCGTCGCCTTCAGTTGCGGTACGACCGTTTTACGGTAGGAGAAATATTCACGGATATCGCCAGGGACACGCAGTATCCGCAGGATGTCGAGGTAAGCACCTGAATCCAGTATGTGAATAAAGCCAGCTTGGGCGCTCTCCGTATATTGGATCGCCCAACAATCGTCCGGAAGGGCATCGTAAGCGGAATATACAATGATGCTTTGGATGTCCTGAAGCTGCTTTCCGCGGATGACAAATCTCTCACCACGTTCGTTAACGATGGCGATCTCGCTATGCGTTGACAGATAATGGTGGGTGTCGCGCACCTGCTTTTTAGCTTTCTTGAGCACCTTGTTCGAAAACCAGGCGCGCTCGGCCTCCGGGTCGCCCGTAGGCGCTGTTCGCTCTTTCAACTGAATGATCAAGGCGAACGCTTCAAGCCAGACTATGCTATCGGCAAGTTCCAGTTCTTCGCTGGGCCCCGGCTTGAACTTGTTCTGGGCAAAGGTGAACTCTTTCCAGAAAGCGCTACCGTTCAGGTCGGCTATGAATTTCTCCAGTGACACCCGATCACCTCCCCCGGGCTATTCGCCTGAATTCTCTCCGACCGCCTGCTGAACATGGCGCCAGATAGGGTCAAGCTGGATCAGAATATTGGCTTCGCCCATGCGTTCGATGTCCGACAAGCGGTTGGGCAGGTGGATCAGATCATCTCTCTGAAACAGGATATTGTCGTAATAGGGCGGCCACGCCAACAGCACCGCACCCCGCTCCGCAGTCTGATATTTAAAGTGGTCCCTTAGATCGTTCCTCGAAACTACCGAGTTTGCCTGATCGAACGAAAGGCCGAGATCAATCAGGATTTTCGCTAGACGCATAAGGCAGAGGTCCGCCACGCCAAATCTCGACCAGGTCGCTCTTACAGCGCTCAGATCGGGAGCTGGGGCATCACGCGACACAAAGGGAGCCATTAATCCTATAGAACCGAGAAGACCTCTTTTCAGATAGGAGCGTAGCCCCTCATAGCCAACTCCGACGATTTCAGCGGCCTTCGCGGTTGTCACAGTTTCGATCATGAAGCACCTTTTGGTTCTGTCAGAACCAAATTAATACACTCAAGAAATTTCGGTGTCAACAGAACCATTTTTAAGACGCTAGATTAGTACAGAATGAAAAACGGCCCCGGCGCGATCGCCGAGGCCGTCAAATAGCAACAGTCACCGAGGTAAGGGCGGGAAGCAGAAGCTTCTTGGCAAACATAGGGATGGCGCGCGTCATATTCGGGAATTTAGATAGTGCTTTCATAGCGAGACCTCCGATCTTTTCAAAAGAATGTTCAACGATAGCGCTGAGGCCGGTATGGGTAAGCAGGGTGACAAGTCCAGAGATAGTGGCGGTGACTGGCTCTCCGTAGAGGAATGGGCGCTCCGGCCATCCCGGAGCTGAAGAAATCCATAACATATACTCAATTTGAGCACAAGCTCTATTTCACAGGTGAGCGCGCCCGTGCCACCTACCCGGTGCCGCTAATATCCCCTTATCATGTCTCGAAGTCGTCGACAGACAGACCGGTAGCGAGGCTCAGAATAGCACCCTCTGTGTCAGGCGCCGCAATCGAACGCTGAAGACTTTGGTTAAGGTATCAGCTGGAACACGGTCTCTGAAGAGAATGACGGCATATTCTGCGTATTGCAGCGAGGTGTAATAAAGCCCTTGGGCCTCAGGTTGATTGGCGCACAGCTTCTCAGTCTATGCCCGCGTTAAGACAACGCCTGCGATCGGCGCGCCTCGCTCAGGCAAAGTGCTAGTGCGGACCGATTGCGGTCCCTCTGGCCCTGATCGTAGCCAAAATAATAGGCGACCGGGCGGCTTTCGTCCTTGGGCTCGCCGCCTTTTGCCGCACGATAGCCTTGGGTCCAATGGTTTTCCATTTTGCACCTCAATCAATCGCACGGCAGATGAGGGCGGATTCGGGATGGGCGTAGGCAAACTCCAAGAGCCGCCCGTACATCTCCGATAGCCGGTCGGATTGATAGCGGAATGAAAGGTGCGACAAGGCAAACAGTGTAGCGACAATTCCGGCGGCGTCCGCGCTCATCTCATCGTCGAAGCCATTACCTTCGGCTACCAACCGCATTCGGTCGTATCCGGTTGGCACCATGTAAAGCGCCCCGTTGCTTCCCCGAAAATAGTCCCAGAAGCCGCCACCGTACTCACGGCAGAGGTTGGACATAATGTCGAAGACATAGTTCTCAGCGAAGATGAGCGGTACGCCAGGGAGCATCTTCGGGATGAACTCACCTCGCTCCTCGTCGGGAATCTTGGTGACAGTCGGGCTGTTGGTCGTGAGGGTGTCGGTCATGGAAAAGGCCTCCTTTAGGCAGTTGAACCGCCTTCCAGAGACCTCTCTTTTTCTTTCCGGCACCGGACGGAACCGATTTAGACATAATCAGCGCTTCAGTCTCTGATCGTAGAGCCACTTGCGGACTATCTGCACGTCGATGCGCGCCATGTCGGGATGACCCGGATTTATGAGGATACAGTACTCTTCCGGCACGATGATTGACGGGACCTCCAGCACCGCTTGTGCGCCTGACTTTACCCATTGGCTGCCGTAAGCCATGCTGGGTATTCCGGCCGGGCTGGCGTCCCAACCCTTCGGTGCCGTATGCTCGGTGAGCGTTGCGCGAGCGCTCCAGATATCGTCCGGAATGTCATAGGCGACAAGGTAACGGTTAAATGGAAGTTCGGCCTCAATGTGTACGGCCGTTTCCAGGCAGCACAGGGCACGGGTCTCGGCCGTGTAGATCAGACGCGTATCTTTCTGATTCCAGCGACCACCTGTAATTGACGCGCCGATACCGGTTCGGTCATCGGCACTGTAGTCAGGTGTGACCGTTCCGATACGCCAAACACGCTGGCTCATGAATAGGCGCCGCTCTGTTGGCGGGCGAGGAGATCCGCGACCAGGCTGACGCCTTCATTCGTATCGAGATAGCTAAGAGGCGCTTTGCCGCCAAGGGCCCGGTGCGGCTGTGACAGCCAGCGACCTACCCATTCGGCCGCATCGAACCCTTCGCCCGCGCTGGATTCCGCCAGCATACTCTCCACCTGCCCAATGAGCGTTGCCACTCCGAGCACCTTTTCGCTGTCGGACGCCGAGAGGGGTTTGCGATCCGAGATTTTCCGGCTGACAGTGGCCTGGGAGATGCGCAGCGCGTTCAGCAGCTCTTTTTGCTGAAGCCCCATATTCGACGCCAATTCACGGAAAGCTGCCGCGTTAATCCCGTGGCGAATAATCTCGATCCGGCCCGTCCGATCAGAGGTGTAGAGGGCGCGATATGCCACCGCACCGTTCGTCTTCTCGATCATAAAACCTGAGTCCAATCCGCCCGTCTTGGAGGCGCCGGACTTTTGGACAACGACAACCGGCTTCACCTTACGTGCGCTTGCCTCACCAGTAGATTTTTGAGCGACAGACATGTCAATCTCCATATGAATTATTTGATTATATCAAATGAATGCCAAATGCCAATCCCGCTTGCGCACTATTCTTGCGTCGCAGGCCGGCCATGCTGATTCAGGCACTGGCAGGCAGCACAACCTCGAACTCGCGCGATTGGATATTCGAGATCCGGTATAGCTGACCATTACCGGCCCGATAGGCCGTACGAGTCCGGCCCCGCCAAGGGTAGGCGACGACCGTGAACTCCTGATGCGTGGTGTTGTCGGTGAACGCGATTGGCTCTTTCAGCCGAATGACACATCCAGCGGACGGCTTTGCCTTGGCACGCACCTTGCTCCCCGCCCGGCATCGCTCCCGCCAGGCGAGCGCGTAATCGCTCTTCGTCTCGGTGAGAAGGTCAAGAATACCTGCCGGGCATCGCGACTCCACAGGGCCCATGTCCTCGGTCATATCCTTGTAGCCGAAGGTATAGCCGTCCTTAGCTCGCGAACATGACTTCGTCAGGAAAACAGCCGCCCATATGGAACGGTTTCCGTCCTCTTTGCTCACGCTCTCGACGGCCGCATAATAGACGCTGCCTACCATGGCAGATTTCAGCGGCCGAGCGGTGACCTTGTCATTGTCCCAGGTTAGGGTGGCGTCGAGATACGCCTTCTTCGTCTTTCCGCCGGTATCGCGCATCAAAGTCCAGCCCATGTCTTGCTCCTTTGTTAGGGTTCGCAAGGGCCGTCCTTTTCATTCTTCTTTCGTTGAGCCTCCTATCCGGAGCGAAAGGAGCGTGCGGAAATCCTCTTGATGCGAGATCAGAACAGCTCGGCCTGCGGAGGCAGGGCGTCTGCAATCTGATCCTCGTTGACGTCGTCCTTCTTCGTGCCGGTCTTGACGATCTTCAGGCTCCCGTTCGGCAGGGGCCGTTGCAACTTGCTGGCTTCGGCCCACGGCGCATTGAGCCACAGATCCAGTTCCTCGTCGGTCGTGAGAATGACCGGCATGGCCTTCGGGTGGACGGCGTGAACCTCGGCATTGGCATCCGTGGTGAGAAACGCGAACAGATTATTGGTGGTCTCGCCTTCCTTGACCTTGCGGACTGAAGTCCACTGCGGCACCCAGATCCCTGCGAAGAAGGCTTGCGGCCGGCCCTCGTCGAATGCGAACCAGGTGTTTACCTTGGAGCCATCCGCCTGATTGGGCTCGCAGAAGCTGGTGAAGGGCACGAGGCAACGGTTGGCTTCGCCCAGCCAGCGCCGCCAGTGTGGTGAGGTCGTCTTACGGACATTGGTGACGCCGCCGTCCGCATTCTTGCCTTCGAGTGCGAAGGCCGGGGACGGCAGCCCCCAGCGTGCCATAACCAACTCGCGGCCTTCTGTGCCATTACGCACGACAGGCGCCATGTAGTCGGGAAATATGCCCGGCAGGTAGGGCAGATTACCGGTTTTGTCGATCATGACCTTCGCTGCGGCACGAATGCCGTCCGCAGCCTTGGTCTGACTATACAAATTACACACGGACGCCTCCCTTTTTGACGATAGTCTCCGAAGTTTACCGCCCGCGCAAGCGCGCATAGGGGACGCTAGGCCACGATTGTCAGAGCATCAGAAAAGAAGCGTCCAGGTTTGATCGCAATGACATGACGGTTGCATACCGCGCGAGGGATCGAGGCCCGAAGGGCGAAGACCCGCACCGCGGGGCTGACTTGCGACGAGCCCGGTCCGCCGCAGGCGGGACGCGCCCTATCCCGCATTGCCGTCCCTACCCTTCTCGGCAATTGCGATCAGAACATCATCTGGGTGACAGCATGAGGCACAGGATTGACGTGGCCCCAGTAGGCAAACGACGCCTGTAGATAGCGATTAAGGTCTTCGCGCCTTATCCGTATGGTCTCGCTGTCAGGGGAAGGCACAGACAGGAGGTCCAAATAGTCCGGCCCGCGCTCTGCCCATAGTTCAGGCGCGATCTTTCGTAACCGCTTCGATGCGCCGCCGTCCCCATGGCGAACGACATTGGCGACCAGTCTGGCTTCATCAAGATTCTTGCGCACATTGTTGGCGGCAAAATCATAGCCGAGGTGATCAGCGCAACGCCCGGCCAGATCTACATAGGATCGGGTCTCGGGCAGTGTCCCCAACAGATGGCGGGCCCAAACACTCAATTGCCTCTCGAACAGCCCGCTTACAATCAAGGTGTAAGCCTTGGCCGCCTCGTTGGCCATGTAATTGTCCACCTGAGCCGCAGCGCGTTCAAGGAATTGATCCATCGACGCGGCCTCTCCTGTTTCCAGCGCTTCATGCACCGGCAAGCCGTCCATGGCAGGCCGGATCACGCGGTCATAGAGCCTCTGGAGATTGGCCTGAAAGATATTCGGTAACGGGTGCATGCAGACTTGCCCTGGCAGAATTTTGGGAAAATCACCGGATTATATTCGGATGATCATCGGATTATAATCTTCATATAACCCGGATACGCGCGCATATTGAATATGCCGCATATCGGCTCCTTTTGACGGTCTTCCCTGATCTAACGTAGAAAATAGGGTCAGGGAGGGCTGTCACCTATCCGGTGACAACGACCAGCCCTATCGCGACGAGCAAAGACAGTAGGCCAGGCTCGACGGCGCTGGCGCGAAGCACGTCCGCCTCGGTCAGCACCCGGCTATAGTCCATCGCTGCCATTCCCTTCGCGTAGCCAGGCCAAAGGCGTTCGATCTGCGTCGTGGCGTCCACGGCGAGCGCGGGGCGGCGCGTGGTATGTCCCTCAAAATGCCGCACCAGCAACCCCTCATGGGTCGGCACCTGCCACACAACCGTGACGCCGATGCGCTGGGCCAATTGACGCGCCTGCACCGCGCGCTCCGGCGTAAGCCGATCCTGATCTGTGTCGAGAAGGGCGAACTTGTGGGCGAAGGGCGTGCGCCGGCCCTCCTCCCGCTCGATATAGCCTTCCATCCATTCCAGACGGGCCAAGGCATCCCCACCTTTAAGGACGGGCGGGTCGATATGGACAAACAGCCCTTTCTCATCGGCCAGCCGCTTGAGATACACAGCGTAGCCATTCTCGGACTCGCCTTCGCAGCCGACGAGAATACGTGTCCGCTCCTTTTGACGCCCGCGCATCAGCCGATCACCGGGACAGCGCCAAAGGCACCGGACAGGTACTTCTTGTAAAGGTTGGCGGTCCGGCGAACCGGTGCCTTGTCGTCCATCGAGGAGACATCTGTCAGCGAATAGACGGAAGTCCGACCGCTCGTATCCTTCTCTGCAAAGACGACCTCTTCCTTCACCAGATATTCGAGCAAGGTCGCCGAATGGCAGCTCATCCATATCTGCGCCCCGTCGGCATTGCGCACCTGGTCGTCATAAAACCAACGCAGGATTTCCGGGAGAACGAGCGGATGGATCAGCGTGTCGAATTCGTCGACCAGCGCCAGTGCGCCATAGGCCATGGATAGATGCAGAATGGGGAACAAGCGGACGAAGGCCTGCGTCCCCTGACTTTCCATCTCCCAAGGAAGCTCACGCGAGTGACCTGTATGCCGAACACGCGCCTGCGGTCCCAGATTAGGCACGTCCTCAATACGCAATTCCTCTACACCCACATCAATGCGACGCAGGTCTCGATTAAGCATTTTAAGAATGGCTGGCTGCTGCTTCAGATAGGCCATTAGATTATGATCACCGCTCAAAAACGCCGGGATCACGCCAATATTGGTCAGCACCTGACGCCCCAATGATGCGTAGTATTCCGCTGTCGGATGGTTGAAAAACGCATAGGAGGATATGACCGACGCATCATCGCGAAGAGTCTCCAGCAGGTGCCTGAAGCGACCGGTATTAAACTCATCCGAGCCTTTGACCCCATAACCTTCAGTGCGGTTCACCACTCTCGACCATTTGCCCGTGCCTTGCGCGCGGTGGGTCAGGTTCTCGCGAACAATGCGCTTCACGACCCCGTCCTTCAGAAACAACTCGACCTCGTATCGAAGCTGGCCGAACTCCGCCTTGGCCTCATCTTTTTCGAGATCTGACGGGTTAAGAATGCCGCCCAGCTCCACCGCGATCTTCGTGGGACGCTCGGCACATTCATCGTCATTGAAGGGGTAGCCGACGGGCCGCTGCCCCGTAGGTGTGCCGGAGTGCCCGACGAGGTTGGCGATGAACTGAAGGGCCCTCAAGATTGTGGTCTTGCCAGAGGCGTTGGCACCGTAAACCGAGACGACCTTCGGCGCGCGTTCGTCCGAGCCCGGAAAAATAGGCGCAAATCGACCATCGGGATCAGGAACGTTCGCGCCGACGCGCAGATCCAGGACCTGAGCCTCGCGGATTGAGAAGAAGTTCTCGACTTCCAGTCGATAGATCATTGTAAGCACCTCACTTGTCTATAAGTAGAACTTTAACCCGAAAATGTCAACTTTTCGATTATAGAGCGATCATAAGGCCAAAAAACAGAGGAAATGCCCCCGCCTGAGCGGGGGCTGCGGTCCTTCAGGCCGCCACCTTCGTTGCGGCCACTTTGAAGACAGGAATGCCACGTTCACCGGCCTTCTGAGCGATGTTCAGCACAATTCCCGACGCTTCGGCATCACGTTCGTTCTGCGGGTTCACCGGAGTGGGCATGTAGAAGACCATCACAGGCTTCAGAGCCAGCAGTGTGTCGTTGGCAACGAAGGGGGCGCGGCGACCGGCAGCCTTGGCAAAATCGGTCTTATGGACGATGATGGAATTGTTCTTCGCCCACATCATGGCGATCTTCTCAGCGCCAAGATTACCGGTGCAGGCCAGTTGCATGTCCGGGCATTGAGCCTTGGCGTAGTTCAGAGCGGCCATGATACGCTCGGCATCGGCTTGGGTGTTGGCGGACTGTACGCCGCGGAAGACGACGTATTTAGCGGTTGGTTCGGCACCCTTCTGCGCATGTTGACGCTTCCGGCGAAGGGTTTCACCCGCTTCCATGACGGCAAAGGTGGTCAGGCGATTTGAGGTCGATCCGCGATAGGGTGTCCAGACATCGCCGGTCTGAACCTCGTAGGTGCGCTCGGCCGATCGACGGAAGGTTTCCAGCACGACAGAGACGGCCTCGAAGTAACGGGAACGATCCGTTGCGTCCTGGATCTGGGTGTCCTTGACCTCGGAACCGTCGAACTCACGGTGCAGGGATGTCAGCTCGTTGCTGGCGCGGTCATATTCACGCTCGATGCGTTGCTGGGCCGCGTGGATGCCACCGATGATGCAGTGGGCGATCATGCTGGCGTGTTCTTCCAGCGCGTCCTTGCCGAAAACGTCCAGAACCTCGGTCATCAGGGCATGCCCAAGATGTTCGACCTCGCCTTCGGATGGGAAGGGTCGAGGGTCGTTGGCCAGGCCAGTGATGTGATCGTAGGAGGTCGTGGGGGCGCCGAAGAGGGACATGTGCGTGATCCTTGAAGGTCGAATGAGAAACCGAAATGTTGGTGAGGCCGTTTGCTCCGGCCTCTGAAACTTCGGGGTCCGCCGGCCAGGCCGCGCGCAAAGGGGTCGCCTTCAGGCGACAAGCGATAGCGCCTGCCCCTTGCGCGACTGAGGCATGGCATGGTGGCACCGTTTCAGAGTTTAGGTCCGGAGCAATGTCGTCACCGGGGATCACTCGGTTTCCCGACCGGGACACGCGTCCCTCTTGGGGCCACCACCTGCGCTCACCTGGCTTGGAAACCTTATGCCGACATAGGCGTGTCCATTGCGGACTCTGAAATGAAGGTGACACCCGCGGCAGTACGCCGACCTTGGAGCACAGGCGGTAACGACTTTAGCTGGGCATCTGAAGCGCCCTGAAAAAAATGCGTTCAGATACCGCGCCGCTCGCGACAATCCCGCACAGGGAAGGCATCATCGTCAGAGAAAGGATCGATTATGACGACACCCGACTATGTGAGGGCCTGTGAGGATGCGCTACGCGACCACAGAAACGGCAACATCGAGAACCACAGGTTCCCGCAGATCAACCTCATCATCGAGGATATGCTGAACCGCCGCACTGAGCTTCTCGAAGCCTATGCCGAGATATTCGACAAAACGAAGGGCGATGCTACCGCCATCTACATTGTCTTCGACGCGTTACTCCACAGCTCTGATCAATGGAGCCCCGCCATGAACGAAAAGGCGCGGGCCGACCGCACCCGGTTGAAAATCTTAAATCAGAAGATTGCCAAGGTTGCGGAGGATCTGGCCGATCTTTTGGATGAGCGCGAAGACCTCAGCAACCGGTCCGGTTTTTACAGCGATACCGAGGTCGACATCTGTCAGGTGATAATGGATTCCTCCACCTTTAATGGGCATTTCAAGAGCTGGGTGAAAGAGCCGTTAGCGGCATTACAGGGGCGATTTGACATGAAATATTGGCCATCGCTTGGTGATTGCGTGCGGGTGATTGGCGACGACGCCGAGCACGGCAAAATACGGGCCTCTGATGAGATAACTGAGGTTGCGACAGCGGGTGCTCGCAAAGCCGATGCCGACTATTTCAAGGCCCTTGATCGCAGGCTGAAAGGTGAAACCAAGCCGCGAGGGGAACTTTTGCCAGAAGGCTTTTCGCTTACGAACAAGACTCTCGCCTCTCTGGCCAATGTCGCGCTCGATCGCGCACCCGGTGAACTCTTCACGGAAGACTTCGTGAAGAACCTGCGCCACCGCGAGCGAAAGACCGCGTCACCCAAAGTGAAAAAGACCACGGCGTAGTCCCGATAAGGGCATGTCGTGGCCCGGCCACATCTTATCGCCCGGTGCGTCCAGGGCCGATCCGAATAGCGCCGGGAATTGGCTGAGTGCTCCAGCTTCCCAACCGGCTGTCCGACGCGACGCGCGTCAGCGCCAATCCCTGTATTCAGGCGGGGCCTGCATGAGACCGATGCGCACAGCGATTAGTAGTGACACAAGCGTCAGGGTCGGTATGGGGAAGTAATGGAAGAGGCTTGTCAGGACGACGATGGCAAGACGCTCGGCCCAGACGGCAAGCGAAGAACGAGGGATAATCTGCATGGTGACCTCCTTTTGGTACACCACGCAAATCCCTCACCTTCCCCTTCCCTGAGCCCGTGAACTGCGCCTCAGGCCTTTGCCGGATTGTGTTCGCCCGTCCATTCTGTCTTGCCTGCGTCAAGCCAGTCTTGACGCTTCAGACGGAAAATCTCCTGCGGATTCCCCTTCAAATCCTGGCTGACCTGATGCACGAAGCCCGAATTGATACCAGCCAGTTCCCTCGCATCAGCGATACGTGAGATAAATTTTGTCGGAATGACACCGCGCCTGGGTTCGATATACTCCACGGTGTGCACGACCTCACCGTGGTCATTGTAAACGATCAGATTGAATATCTTATTGTATTCATGAGTCTTCGTGACATCGCGCAAATACCAATTCACCCCTTCAGAGTCTCGGGTGTATTTAATCCACTCTCTAAGCTTGGCGACGTCCATTAGATCGAGTTCGCTCTGTGTAAGTTATGTTTTGCAGAGATACACGCCGGAGAATCAAATTTCCGGCAAAACACGGTCACTATTAGTTTAATCCAACAAGACCATGTTGGGAATCGGGTTTTAGCCGCCGCTGGATGAAAGTTGCGTAGGCAAAAAGGACTGACATCTAACGATATCAGTCCGCTCAAAGCCTTATAAATCATGCCGCCACCGCTTCCGATCCGGACTTGGCGCGCGACAGGCGAATAAGGAGATCGACCGCTTTTGACGCCTGCCCGCTTGCCTTGATCAGTTCCGCTGGATGATCTTTCAGCAGGCGGCCCCATGATTGTAGATAACCCGCGTGGTTGTCGAACAGCTTTTCCTCGACCGGTAGCCCGATGAGGAGGCCGAGTTGCAAAGCGCCGAGTTCCGCGATCAGTTCTTCACGGACGCGGCAGTCGCGATAGCGATAGTTTTCGAGCTTCCGATCCAGTCGATGCTTCGCACCCGTCCAATGCACCTTATGCCGATATCGGCATAACACT
>NZ_JBKFEE010000016.1:0-62998 GCF_046503825.1 Asticcacaulis sp. W401b | reverse complement strand
AAGTTCATGCCCGAGCGTACTATTGTAGTGATCGTGGTCCTCAAACTGATCGGGACTGGGCATAACGATCTGGTCGGCCTCTGGATTATAGAAGGCCATATCCCCTTTGTGCAGCAGATTGAAGTCAATGCCCCGAAAGAACGCGTTGACGGCATCCGGATCAACCCTCATCGGCTCAGGGACGGCGTAGAGTTCTGCGGGCAGGCCGTCGATCTGTTCAGCGTTGAAGCACACATAGCTCTTCAGGAACCGTAAAATCTTGGGATCGTCGTCACCGTCCCGATCGACTTCGGTTTGGCGATAGAGGATGGCCGGGCAGCCCTTCTCGCCTTTGCGGACCATGCCACCCAGCCCCTCGGCCTGCTTGAAGGTATAGAAACGGGGGTTAGCCCAACCATTCATAGCCATCTGCATGGCGAGCAGCCAGAGGTTGGTTCCGGAGAAGGGTTGGCCATCCGAGCGGGTCGGCAGTTGCGGCTGACCTCGGTTCTTCCACGGCTGACGCCACGGCAGTTCACCCTTATCCATACGGTCGATCAGTTGGGCGAGCAGGTTATCAAGTGCGTTTGGCTTCATCGGTAGGTCTCCTTGCATTCCCTCCTTCCGAGGGGCGACCTTCCAAGCCCTTCCTTTGCCTTTCCCGCAAAAAGGGCGGGGTTACCCCCGCCTATTCCGACTACATGCACACCTCCGTCACAGGGTACTTCTGAATGATCCTCGTCAGGACGTCGTCGTTCGCCGGAACAAAGACGCGCGCGACGCCGTGGAGCAGCTCGATTACGCATCCCAGGGAGCGGAGGGTCGGGAATTCAGATCGATTGCCAGCCACCTCCAGCCGCTTCTGGCCCATGAAGCGCACGGCCTTGAGATGCAGACCCGGCGACAGAGACAGCGATGCCTTAGCGTCCATCACCAGTTCGCGACACCGGCTGGCGGTGCTTGGCATCGAGCGACTGACATCATGTCCCAGGACGCGAAGGAAGGCGATCGCCTCGGCCTCGTTGAGGATACGGCCAAGCCACCGCTCCCCAGATGGCGACTTAAGACGCTTGACCCGCGTATAGCCCTTCGACAGGTGCTTCCACACCGGAAGGAGAAGGCCTGAGACCAGAAAGAGCCGGTTGGTGTCCCACGGATCGAGGCCGTCATATTCAGCGGTCCACGCTGTCTCCCAGGCGGCCAGCTCGACCTCTTGCCAGCTCGATTCCTCGTAGGCCGCCAGTGGCACAAGGGTTCGCGTACCGTCAGGCCGGTAAATTCTAACCGCCGGCACGAGGAGGTCCTTGTCATCGGTCGTCGTCAGACCCGTCACCAACAGTCCCGTACGGTTCGACTTGCTGTTTATGATGGGCAGTGCGTTGCGGGAGTTGCTACGAATGACGCCCTTGGCATAGTCGAGATCGTATAGCTCTCGTTTATGACGAACCTTGAATTCGATCATCTGGGTCTCTGCACCGGTTTCATCGACGCGGACTACCTGGCTCTGGATCAACTCCAGTTCGTCAGCCACCAGATCCTCAACGCCATTGTCGATGGTGCCTGCGGCTTCCGCCTTCTCAATAATGCCGCGCAGCCGGGTCTCAAAGGCCTCAAACAGGGCATTCTGATCGGCAATCCGCTGAGCCAGAAGTCGATTGAGGAAGGTAGAGATCGGGGGCAGATCCTCGGCTGATTTCAAGACCCCCTCCCCATCGCGAAGCTGAAGAGCTGTCTTATCTTCGAATTCTGCGAGCCCCATGCACTCGATCTGGCCCAGATCCATCGCCTGGAAGAAGGAAACCAGAGCCCGGCGCGCGAAGGCGTTCTCCAGACTGTCCTCGGCCTTAAACATGCCGTTCGAGGTGGAGCGCCGCTCACCTTTAGACAGAGCCCCAAGGCTGTCCAAGCGGCGAGCAATGGTGCTGAGGAACCGCTTTTCACCCTTGATGTCGGTCGTCACCGGACGGAATATGGGCGCATGGACCTGATTGGTCCTGTGGGTTCGACCGATCCCCTGAATGGCGACATCGGCACGCCAGCCCGGCTCCGCGAGATACTGGCAGCGTCGACGCTGGTTCGCGAAGCGCCGATCTGCATGATAGCTTCGGCCGGTCCCGCCCGCCGCAGTGAAACACAGGATGAGCTTTTCGCCGTTGTTGAAGGCATCCGTCTCGGCCTTGTTGGCGGTGGAGCCACGGCGCTCCAGCACCTGCTTTCCGTTTTTCATCACGACGCGGCGGGATCGGCCGGTGACCTCAGCGACCTTGTCCGTCCCGAAGTGGTGGATGATAGCATCGAGGGCGCCTGGCACCGCCGGAAGCAGCGCAAGAGACAGTAATGCCTCTTCGCGCAATGCTAGGGCCTCTTGGGACATTACGGCCCTCCCCTCTTCATCCAGTAGCGGCTTGACCGTTTTGTTCCCTTCCTCGTCCTCCTCTTCCTTCATCGCGTGAACCGGGAAGGCGTTCGAGAGGTATTCCGTCACAAAGTCTCGCGGGGTGAGATCGATGTTCAGATCGTTCCATTCCGACGGCGACACCTCATTCAGCCGCCGCTCCATCGATGCCTCGTTGGTCGAGATCAGCTGCACCACGCAGGCGTTCCCCGCTTCGATTTGCGCATCCATGTCTTTGATTATGGAGGGCGCTTTCAGGCCGCAGAGAAGAGCATTGAAGAAACGTTGGCTGGTCGACGCGAAGGCGGATTTGGCAGCAGCCTTGTGCTGTCCTGAATTCGTTCCTTCGGCGCCGACGATGTTCGTGGCTTCCAAAGCTTTATCAAGATTGCGGTGGATCATATGGAAGGCACCCGCCCAGGCATCCCAGATCTCTATGTCCTGCTCCGTAAGGGGGTGTCGGAGGGGATCAATGTCTATGCCCTCGAAACTGATCATCCGCGCCAAGTAGAGCCCCTTGGCCTTCAACTCCCGTGCGACCAACTCCATGAACGCGATCCCGCCATCGTCCGCGGCCTTCATGAACTCTTCCCGTGATAGGAATGGCGCCTGAGTGCTGCCCCAAAGGCCAAGGCGGGGGGCGTAGGACAGATTGGCGGGTTCGGTTGCCCCCGTGGCGGACACATACATGACGCGGGCATTGGGAACGCGGTACTGCAGGAGAAGCCCGGCCAGCCCTTGTTGCGACGCCTTCTTCACCCCGCGTGATCCCTTGCCCGAAGCAGCATTCGCCATTTCGTGGCTTTCGTCGAAGACCAGGGCCCCGTCGAAATCCTCGCCGAGCCATTCGACAACCTGTTCGAGGCGCGATTTTTTGCCATTTCTCGCCGCCTGTCGAAGCGTGGCGTAGGTCGTGAACAAGATACCCCGATCCATACGTATGGCGGCGCCGAACTTGTAGGTCGACAGGCCGACGATATCATGGGCGTCTCCGCCGACCGACAACCAGTCACGACGGGCGTCTTCGATCAAGGTATCGTTCTTCGACACCCAGACGGCCTTCACCCGGCCCTGCGCCATGTTTTCAGCAATCACTGCCGATACGGAGGTCCCCTTCCCTACGCCCGTCCCATCGCCAAGGTAGAAGCCTTGCCGCAGTTGGAACCCCGTCTCATCATCATCTTTCAAAGGTGAGAAGCCCTGGCCATCATCGTCGATCTTCCAGCGGCCGGGCAGGGTCTTTGAATGCGCCTGACCGGCATAGATAACGACCTCAAGCTGGGCCTCCGAAATGTGGCTGGCCAGCGCCGGTGCAGGTAAGCGCGGAACATAGGTCACTTCGGGGGCGGGTGTCGTTGCCATGGCTGAGGATTCGACCAGTGTCGCCGGATGCGGACGATCGCGATCTGGTGTGAACCTCGATACCTGATAAGCCGAATAAAGCCCAACGTCTCGGGTCTGGCCCGACCAGGCTTTCGGCTGATAGGTCAATTCGGCAACGCTAGCGAGCAGCCGGAGGCGGCCTGACGCAAGCGGCTTCAGCGACGGGGTATCAGTGACCGCGGGTGCCGCGGCACGGAACATACGGGGCTTGGCGTTTCGCCGGGCGGACAAGGCGGCTACAGCCGAAATCGCTTGCTCAAGGGTCTCCGTCAGGACGATGTCCGGAAGACCATGTTCTGGGGGGGCTCTGTCAATAACCAGTAGCCCCGTGTCAACGCTCGTTCCGTGCTTGTAGAAAGCATTGGCGGGCAGAACGAGGCGGCAGTGGACCTGGAAGTCGGCGGCCAGCTTCGACATGTCTTTGCTCGTCAGATAGCCCGCCGGAACGATAGCTGAGACACGTCCATTATCGGCCAGCGTCGCCAGTGCAGCCCGTAAGTGATCATCAAGACCGCTGAAGGGCGGATTCATGACCACGGCGTCGAAGCGGCCGGACAGGTCCAGACGGTCCTTGAGATGACGGGCGTCAAACGCCGAGTGCCCTGCCTGGGGGAAAAGTCCTTTCAGGGTGCCGTGGCGATTGTCGGCGAGTTCGTTCAGATGGAGCTTCGCGCCAGTAGCTTCGGCGATTACGGCAAGCATGCCGTTGCCAGCAGAGGGTTCCAGAACAAGGTCGCCTGTCCGGGTCTGCGCCGCGAGCACGGCAAGGGCGGCAATTTCCAGGGGCGTAGAGAACTGGTCCATCTCCACCTGTTCTTCCGAACGGCGGCTTTGGGTCATGCCCAATGAGGTGTAGGAGGCCAACAGGCGGATAGTCTCGATGGGTGCGTCTTCGAGACGTCCAATTTGAGACGCGATACGCCGTGCATTGATGACCTGCGCCACCTCGATAGCCTCGTAGGCCTGCTTCCATGACCAATGGCCGTCTGCGTCAGTGCCGCCGAACGCGAAGGTCATGACGTCGCGCATCAGATTGACTTCGATTTTTCGTCCCCGGGTGAGGGACGGGTAAACAGAACGCCCGGCGCCGAGAATGGCCGCGGCTTCGCTGAATTTAGGGGTAGCGGCGGCAAAGAGTGAGAGTGTCATCGGAATGTCCTTTCGTGCTGGCCCGTATCCTCGGGCGTCCACTCCAACAGTCCCTTTCCCCCTTCTTTGAATGGGAGTGCGCGCGGCTACCGCTCTCACAGAATTGAAAAAGCCCCCTTGCGGGGGCTTCCGTCATGCAGCCATGGGTGGCACTTCCTCTACGACATCTGGAGCGTCGCTATCCTCACCGGACTCATCCACGGGCGGCGGCGCGTCAGTGTCCACCTCGTCGTCCACCTCGCTGTCGTCGTTCGGGGAAGTCAGTTCAAAATAGTCGTCCTCGTGGAAATTCAGCGCCGGCGGGACATAGCCGCGCTCATGCGCCAGATCGTAGACCGCTTCAGCCAACTGTCCGCGTTTGAGGTGAGTGTATTCTTCAGGATCAAGGCCCATTTTAACCAGTATCGCCAGCAATGCCTTTTTGGAGAAGGCGACGTAATAATCAGGCTCAACAGCCATGTGGGTTTTGAAGTCGTGCCCGATCGTGCGGGCGATCAGGATGGCCTCTGCTCTGGCTTCTTGCCGGACATAGTCGGTCTTAAGCTCGGTCATGTCGATTTGGATGGCGGTAATGTGGCCGAGAAGGTCGAGCTTTTCGACAGGCGTCAGGGTCGATATCCACTCGAATGGATGCAGACCGCTTTCGTCGTATTGCGCCTTATATGCGTCCAGTCGCTCTTTCACAGGCACCAGAAGCGGGTTCTCTACCTCCTTGAACTCCGTCGCCCGAACGCTGGCGCAGACCTTCAGCACGTACTTGCCCGCATCGTGAGTGCGTCCGAGGACCACCTGCTGAAACTGTGCGGATAATTGAACATCCAGCGCAACCATAGGCGTCTCGACCAGGCTGCGGGCAAGTGCGCGACCAGCCAGTGTGGTTGTCCTGAGATGATGGGCGTGTCCATAGAGCGTGACATCGGGGCGTAGGTTGGTTTTGGGTAAGGGCGTCGTGTCGAAGGTCGGCCCATAGCTGTAAGTCCGGGAACCATCCTCCTCAGCACCGTCATTGCGCTCCATGAAGGCCGCATACTCGGTCGCGTCGACATAAAACTGCACTTTCACGTGACCAAGCGCGCCGAGGGAGGCCTTACAGGCCTTGGCAACAAGAGGGTGTGCCTCTTCGTTGAACAGCTCAAGGGATTTTGCGGCAAATGCTTTGGAGAGGGTGATGAATTCAGCGTGCTGACCGCCCTCCCCTGCCACCTTCAGGTCCGCCTTGAGTAACTCGACTTCGGCCTTCAGTTCCGCCACACGGTTCTTGTCGCCTTCGCTCTGGCGCTTAAAGTCCCATGCCAGGTCACGAAAGCCGACCGGATCGGCGTAAGGCAGGTTCACCGCGAAATCGACCGATAACCCGGACATCTTCAGCGCCTTCAGCACAGGTTTCATGGCACTTTTCCAGAGATCGCCCAGGATTTTGGGATCAAGAATTTTATCCGGATGCTCTTCGAACAGGTCCTGTTCGATACGCCCGCCCTTGTCGAGATAGGCTGAAATCGGAAACGCCCGCAGAACGGCGTCCGTGGCAAACACGCCGTCATCGTCGAGGAACTCGCGGATATTGTACTCCTGGATAGGCCCTTCGGAGTCTTCGAGCATCTCGATCAGTGCTTCAATCCGCTCAACGTCCCTGATGCGAGCGATCTGCCTCAGGAGGCTCAGGCGAAAGCGCTGTTGCTTGAAGGCCGCCAGTATCCGGTTGTCGAGTTGTGCAAGCGCAGACATCTTTCTGATCTCTTTGACCTCCATGCCGAGCGATTTGGCGATCTCTTCCAAGCCATATCGCTCCGACAGCAGCCGGTTGAGGGTCAGAAGGATGTCGGCATACTGGATTTCCTTGCGCATCGCATTGGCAATGACGACCGCCTGCGCGACCTCGTCCTCGGTCTCGCAGAGAATGGCCAGAACCGGATGGCTACCGTCGATCGTGCCGGCCTCCAGCAGTGACGACCAGGCGAGGTAGCGACGACGTCCGTCCAGAACCTCGAAGGTGGCCTCGATAGCAGCGGGTTTTACAAACAACGGGATTAGCTGGCCCGCGGCGCCCGGTGCAAGTGTTGCGGCCAAGTCAGGGATTTGGTCATCGGCACCGTCATGGGCGCGAAGATTGAGATCGGAGATCACGAGTTGAGAAAGCGAGAGGACGATGGCCTGTTTGGAGGCGATAGTGGTCATTTTCAGGGTTCCCGGATCGACTGAGGCCCATCCTCAGTTCTGATCCATCCCGAAAAGCCCTTTCCCCTTCTTTTAAAGACCAGTTGGTCCAAAAGCGTGCCTGTTCAGGCGATGGAACATCTCTCGACACCCCTTTTCTTGCAGGCGCGTAAGGTAGTGACGGCGAAGCGCTGAGAAGGGCTGAAGCGGATACGGTGACTGGATAAGCCCGCACGCCGGTTGGACAACCTCAAATGGATCATCGAACCCTGCCTCGCACCAGTGATCAAGCCCGGCACGCGCGGCTTCAATCCATTCGAGTGAACGCGGATCATCGCTGGCGCACATCATGTAGAGCCTGAAGCGGAGTGGACCGGCCTGACGCCCATCCAGCACTGGTGAGAGGTGTACGTCGTCTGGGACATTGCCATAAACGCACACGAGACCGGCCAGATGAAGGTACGACAGGTCGCACCGTAAGCGGTTTTGGGTCTCGACGGGTACGGACGGCAGGGGCCGCAGCCGCATGTCAGCAGGGAGCAATGGGACCAGGCCCTCCCCTGTTCCCTGTAATTCGTCCTCAGGCATTAAAATGCGCATAATTGTCATCCATACCCACCATAGAATGCGTTGAAATCACTAAAACCCTTCGGCGGGAACTCCCGGCGACAGGCGTATCCCTCATCGATCAAGGCCTGGTGCAGACGGCCGGAGCATAGTTCCCCAGCCTTCCCTGGTTCGGCGGCGATGACGATGTGTCTCACTCCCTGTGGCGGGCGCCAGTATGGGAAGGATTTCACGCCAAGTAGCGCGTGGCAAGGCAGGCTGAAGAATTGGCTTGCTGACAATGCCGAAGGGATACCCTCAGCGACGACCATCTCAGTGTCGGAGGGATCGATGCGCACGGCGCCGCCGGGGGGTTTGCTGCCAATGAGCTTTCGCGGGATTTGCAGGCGCATGTCCTTTCGGCCAGCTGCGTCGAGATACGTGATTTCGGTTCCCGTATGGCGGCCATCCCGGTCTGTAACCTGTGCCAAGAAAGCAGGGCGTCCGGTGCCATAGCTCGGTCTATAGGCTCGAAGGGGGGTGTCTGGGCAATGGCGGAAAGCACCTGACTGTAGGGACCGTGCGACTCGCCTTTGCGAAGTGAGCCACCGCTCGGATAGCGTATTACTGATAGCGTATCCCCTCCCCCATATGGTCGTTGCCGCAGCTAGTTTATCCTGGTCCGTTGGACCGGCCCGTGAGGGCTTGCAACCGCCATATCCACCGATTAATCGGTGATCGCTGGTCACTAGGTCTTCTGCCCTAAGCCAATCCATGATTTCGCGCCAATCGTGGTCGCTGAATGCATGTACCCGAACCTTCCCGTTTGCGGTCAGTAGAAGCGATACTGATCTGTCGGATGGGCTGTGACCGGGTCCGGGAATCATGGCTCTATTCCCACCGCTGTAAACTTCACCGCCAAGCTTCTGTACGATGCTATGCACTTTGACCTCCTGTAATCCACGAGGTCATCCCTTTCTCCGTCTTTGGTCAAAATGATGTGGGGATAACGTCCGTATCAAAGCGGCCGGATATGGTGGCCCTCACGAACCACTTTATAAATCGCTTTACCTGCGCATTATAAATCACGTTACCACCACGTTAGCTTTATGAGGTATTTCGCATCATAAATTGCAATAGTGTCACTTTGTCTTTATAGAGGTATTGACCATCTCTTTATAACGTGATTGTAATCTGCTTTATAATTATATCGGCTTCATAAAGCTGAGGTATCCCACTTTGACATTATAAAGTTCAGGGCTTTAGGCGGTCTGGCACTTTATAATGGTAACGACTTTATAAAGTGCGATGCTTCATAAAGGTCCGCTGTAGCGCAGTACCTCCGCTTTATGATCGCGTTATAAAGATAAAGCACTTCAACTCCGCAAGACGAAATAAAGCGTCTTAACTGCAAGGGGATACAGGCATGGCCTTCATCATCGCGTGCGCTTCGTCTAAGGGCGGTTGCGGTAAGTCTACACTGGCGGTAGCGATCGCCGGCGTCTACGCCAGCAATGGCACAAGTGTGCTTCTAATCGATGCGGATGCTCGTCGCAGACTGGAGGACGAGTGGTTCAACGCCAAGACGGTCAGTGCGAACATTCATGTGGTCTCCACCCGTTCCGATGATCTGTCGAAGACTGTCGAGAGCTATCGAGACAAGTACGACGTCATCATCATCGACGTCGAAGGGTCAGCGAACTGGGGCCTCGCGGAGGCAATTAAAGCGGCCGACTTCTGCCTGGTGCCTTCGAACGTAAGCTTTCAGGACCTTCGCGACGCTCAGAAGGTCTATGACCACGTCGATTCTCTCAATAAGGAGAGCAAGCGGTATCGTCACTGCTGGATTGTATGGAACCGTGTACCGCCGGCCATTCGGTCGAAGGAGATGACGGCGACGATGGAGGAGGCGGTTCAGAACGGTCTCCCAGTCCTAGGCACCATCCACGAGCGCGACGCATACAAGGCCATCTTCAGCTATCAATCGACGCTAGACAAGCTGAGGGAAGGGAATGCGGTTCCGTCTGCGGCGAAAGCCGAGTCAGAGATCGCCCGCCTGATAACGGCAATGCACGATGAACTCGAAAAGAAAGCGGCGTAGGAGCTGAGCTATGAATGAACCACTGACCCGCGCAACACTTCGCCCGCCAAAGATTGACCGTCCAGCAGTCCAGGAAGATGACGCAAAGCTGACGGAACTGGCGAAAAATAACGGCTTCGCGGCATCAGGCGGCCCTTCGTCGCCACCCGAACCCAAGCTCCAGCCCTCGACAGTTGCGCCCGTGGTTCCTGCGCCTAAACTTTCACTGCGTGAGCGTCGTCCCGCGAAGGAGGGGAGGAGCGTCTCGTTTAACTGCAAGATGAAGCCTTCCATCAAAGCTCGGCTCGACGAAATATGCGTTGAGCGAGGCCTGTCTCAGGGCGACCTGCTTGAAGAGTTTATCTCGCAGTATGAATAAGCCTGAAGAGCCCGCTTAACAGCGGGTTTTTCTTCGACTAGGGCAGGGGACTATCCACAGCCTCTTCCTGCCGAGCCCTCTGTGTTATATATATGTTAGAGTCTTGTTACGGGTGCTCAAATCACACGTACCGTTTTGATTGTCTGGAATAAATTCAGAGACGCAGTGGGTACAACGACAAAACAAGGTGGGTACTGCGACGAAGCGCGGTGGGTAGGACGACAACCATCAAGAAATCCGCATCGGCCGCACCAATTCAGCATCATATTACCGCTCGATTCTCCTATTCCGACTCGTCAACCGACGTGGATAGCGCGCTGATTCGACAGCAGAGGACTATCGGGTGGGAAGAACGACGAAAATTTCAAGCAATTCATTTTAAGCAACTCTAGTATCCTGTTGAATTCTATAACTTATTGGCAAAGGTAAATTCTCACCCACTACTTGAAGGTCCCTAGGGGGACATTCAAGTGGGCTAAACGACGAAAACTGATTCGCGGGTGGGCAGAACGACAAAGATTCGAACAAAATCTTCCGTTGGGCACCTGCATTCTCACGAAACCCAATGTCGGCGGAAAAAACGATACATTTCTGCCTGTTGCGTCGATCCGTCCTCGACAACGATGCTAATAAGCCAATTTTGGGGTGTGTTAGACGACGAAAATAGTGTACGCAAGGTGGGTAGAACGACGATTCTTTCTAGCCGATTCCACCGACTTCGGAAAATTTCTTTAAATTCCGGCTCTCTGCAGCTCACGGGTGGGTAAAACGACGAAGATTAAGTGGGTAAGACGACGAAGATTTTAACCGTCAGATTGCGAGTAAGCGGATGCCAACGCCAAAGGTGAGAAAAAAAGATATCAACATGGTCAGCGGCAAGTTCCTGCGCATTGAGTCGCAGGCGCTGTTGTTCCCTGAAGAAGATATTCCCCCTGGCGAAGAAGGGACGGACGATCAGCGAGAACCCGACTTTATCGTGATGCAGGAAGAGGAACCAAAAGGGAAAGCGGGCAAGCCTGATCGAGCGGTACTCCTCCCTGACAGACATGCGCCAGACCTGTTTTTCCTCATCGAACCCGTCGGAGATCTTACCTTCAAAGGGGATATGGCGAGCTTCGAGCATCCGATCTTCAGTCTAAGCCTAAAGCCAGACCTAAAAATCCGCCAGTACGAGCATCGGGGTGTGGAGGTTACCATCACGCCAAGTGTTAAGGGTCTGGCCAATATATACGATGGTGACATCCTGATTTATCTGATGAGCCATTTGCGGCGAGCCATGAATGACGGAAGGCCGACCGAACAGGTGATCCGCTTCACGGCGCTGGACTTTCTCCAGAGCACAAACCGCCCAACGGGCGGATCGGGATATAACGCGTTGAGGGATGGCCTGGAGCGTCTTGCGGGGACACGGATCGGAACCAACATCAAGACTGGCGGCGAAGAGGTCTACCATAACTTCTCTATGATCGACCATTTCACGATAGTCCGCGAAGGGCGGACCGGCCGAATGTTGGAGGTAGAAGTCAAGATCTCGGACTGGCTCTACCGCGCTGTCGACCACAAGGAAGTTCTCACCGTCCATCGGGACTACTTTCGTCTGCGGGGGGCATTGGAACGCAAGCTCTATCAACTCGCCCGGAAGCATTGCGGTAACCAGGAGGAGTGGCAGATATCCTTCGACGTCTGCCACAAGAAATCGGGCACGCAGTCATCGATGAAGGAGTTCCGCCGAATGGTCCGGGAGATCGTCGAGGACAACGAGCGGGCCGACCACTTCCCCGATTACACGATCGAGATCGAAGGCTCGAACATCGTCTTTCGACGTCGTAAGCGGAATAAAAACTCAGCACGCGCGTTGGGTTCAGCCCGTCGCCCGATCGTGAGCCTCGACACCTATGAAAAAGCCAAGGCTATCGTTCCTGGCTATGACATCTATGCGTTGGAAGCCGACTGGATCGAAATGTCCCAGCAACTCGGGCAGCCGATAAAAAATGCAGACGGTGCCTTCCTCGGATACTGCCGTTACCGTGCCGGGAAACAGGGCAAGCGATAAGTTTCCGACCGACCCGATATTGTGATAGGGGAGGGGGATGCCCACACACGCCTCAAAACCTAAGCAGGATTGCCCAATCGAATATCGGGACGATTACAATGCGTCCAAAACCCGTCGCCGTGGACGTGGGCTCATGGGGATCGTTCTCATTTGTGCGCTCGTACTGGCCGCCATTGGTCTTGGGATGTGGGTATGGCGTGGGGTCGGACTTTCGACTTCATGATAGTATCGCCACGGTTATGGCTTCATGTTGCCTCAGCTAACAGATTTGCTCTCCATCGATGGAAAGACCGTCGGGTGTCGACAACCCCTGCACTAAAGGACGGGTGCACAAATGACCTCGCCCAGCCAGGTCTGTTGCGGACGGCGGGATCGCATGCGGCTTGGATCAGAATGTGGGAGGCGCCACTGACGCCAAACTTCTCTTCGAGTTCATCGACAACACGGCGGCTAAGCCTGATGGTGGCGGCGGACGCGCGTCCGTATAGGCGTAGTAGATTTGACGTCGCCGTCCGGTCGACATCATAGATCGGAAGCCCCTTAGATCGAAAAGCAGCTTCAATGGCGGGTATCAGATCTTCAGCATGTGGTCCGAGCACCGGCAACCTGACCCTGTCACCACATCCAGATATAGACCCGGCGCCACTCTCTTGTGGGGGAACGGCGTCTACATCTTTAGATATAGGCCTAGTTTTGTACGTAAGTGGGGTGTCAGAAATAACATCCTGGGGTGACTCGTCTTTATCTTTAGTCACCGCGCAAACGGCAGCGGCCTTCAAAACATCCACAGCCGCCCTGAGTTCTAATAGCTGACGCATACCCGCTTCAATGTCACGGCTTCGCCGCCAAAGGTCGCATTGCCGTATGAGGCCTTCCAGCTCGTTGACAGATTGAGAGCCAAGCATTTGTCTGAGCGCCTCAAGTTCGATTTTCAGACCGGTGAATTGCCGCTGAACATTCCTCGCGATTGAGCGATTTGTAGCGCGATCTACCTCTGCTGCCGAAAATTCCTCCACTCGGGCGAATGCGGGGAGCAGATTTATGCCGAAGAATCTTGACCGGTTCCGGTCGGGCGCATCGTTGCACCAGACGAGAAGGGCGTCCCGAAGTTCGGCTATAGCCTTCTGGACCGTGCGCCGACTCATAGCCAACATCCCTTCCAGGGTGTCGTTGCGAGGAAACGCCGTGAAGGCTCCAAGATCCAGTCCACCCTCACCGTCGCAATTTAGGACCGCAATGGCCTGTATCTGCAACAAGGCCAGCATCAACAATTTCGCGCGACGGCTTAGGTCGGATGTGCCGTTGATGTGGCGCCTGACAATCTTCAGCGCCTGATGGTAACTCATGCCGTCTGGCAAGCCTTTAAAGCTTCGTGCCAGAAGTTCGCCACGCAGACTATTGGGCGTGGCTGATCGATGCCCGGTTTTGCCGTTCATGGAAACTCCTCTCAAAGAGGCATTTAGGCAAAGCTCCGCCGTGGCTCGTTCTGAGCGCATTTGCATTGACAGGGCAGGAGAGGGGAAACTATAGTTCTGGTGTGAAATAAACTTTGCGGCTGTCGCCGTCTTTGTTCCCCGCCGCAGCTCTGTTGTGGCGGTTTTTCTTTGTCGTAGCCTCCGGTTGTTGTCGAGCGCTGAGAATGTGCGCCGTAGGTTTTAATATCGCCGATGGTTCTCCAACGACGTTGCTGAACTCTCCGCGAGGCTGCAAGGGAACGCGATCTTGTCGCGATTCTGATTCAAATCAATCGGCGATTGATTTGAAAAACGTTGCCCCGTTCCCCGGCCTGTACGAGGGAAGCTAAATTTGGTCGAAGCTGGCCTCGAAGTGCCTTCGGACTTCAAAAATCGCCCTTGGCCTACCTGTGCGATCGTAGAATAGCGTGCGGTTACTGCTTGCCGCCTTCGGCGTGACGAGGTGCGCCGTGGCGGATAGCGGGGCGCGGAGGAAGCGTTCCCCCTCGTCGGCACCGAAGAAATGGAATGTATAGAGTTCCGCTGCGCTCGGGCTGCGACCGAGGATGCGATAGAGCGACCGGGTGTTCTCTCTGGTATGATGGGCTGCCATAGCTGCATTAAGTTTGGGGTCGTAACGCAGTGCGAGAAGACGCCAACGGGAGAGCAGGGACGGGGGACGACAACGGCCGCCGGATGAACGAACAATGTCGCTGGCGTCCGGAACGCCATAGGCCGCACCATATTGCCTGAGAGTGCACAGCCAGGTGTTTTCGGTAAACTGAAACAAGCCCGAGGCGGACGAGGTCGGTGCGCGGGCAAGGTGATTGAAGCCGCTCTCCCGTCGGGCAAGCCTTGTAAAATAGCCGGTATCAAGGGCGTGAAACCGGGCCGTTGCGAGAACCAGGTCCTGATTGGCTATCTGTTCGGCGGACAACTGTGCCTTGGAGGCCTTTAGACGCCTTACCCTCATGCGGAAGATGGGGGTCGGACGATAGGCAGCGCGCTTTTGCGCGTAGATATCATGATAGCTGAGGCGCGCGGCAGCGATGGAGATGCGTACATCGGGCGATCTGCTCATCTCGTCCAAAAACGCAGAGAAGTCGTCAGGACGGAAGGCGATGGGATCACGAGGCGCGCATTGAGAAACACAGGTGGGAGAGGGCAGAACGGCTGATGCGTCGGTGTGAAGAGACAGCGCCGCCAGAGCAGCGCTAAGCCAAATGACGCTGGTCATAGGCCACTCTGAGTTCGCCAGTAACCGTCGAGTGCTTCTGCATCAGTGAGGTGACCAGATAGGTAAGATCTTGGGTAGTTGTATAGGATTCAGCGATCAGGAAGACTTCATGGTTTTTGACGGACAGGTACTGTGTCAGCGCAACAAGGTGTTCAACCTTGCCGATGTCACCATTGAGAAGCTTCTTCAGCGTGGGTGGGGAGACGCGGATTTCATTGCAGATAGCCGCCGTTTGCATTGCGTCCGGATCGGACATCGACCGCATTTTAATAAGACACTTTAGTACGCGAGCGACACGCGATCGCGTGTCATCGCCCGCCAGTACGTTTTGGAATTCGTGTGACATGTGGGAGCACCCCTTTGCATCACATCGATACTTGACATAGGTTCGCAGTCAAATCAAGCGGTGATTGATTTGATGCTACTCTATCGTCCTGCGCGAGCAAAGGATATTGAATTTATTTAGAAGTTTTTTGTGGCGTGCGTTTCTCAGCCACGCTCAGAGGCACGATCTGCTTCGCAGTCAGACTCGGATTTCTAGGCTTTAGGTCAAGACAGGTCGCTGACCACTAAACCGCCAACGCCCCATCAGTGACGAATTCCCCGACCTGTTCGGGAGGAATGACGTACTTATTGCCGTTGTGGACGATCAGATAGAGGCAATAGAGGTAGAGCGCTGCGACGCCCACGGTTCGCTTGTTCCACTTGTACTGGATGAAGCTGTCACGGGTGTTTTCGCGAAGCTTGTCTACCGCATCTTCAAGGCTCGTGTTCAGTTCCGGCGTGAGATTTACGCCCTGCCGTTTTTGCTGGTCATAAGTATATTTGTCAAAAATGCGCTGCCAGACCTCGTCTCCGGAGAAGCTCAGGAGATAGCACAAGGCCTCGGGAAGAATGCTCTTGGTGGATGCCGGGCGCTTGTAGCGGCCGATATACTCAGCAAGGCCAAGCTCAATGACATTGCTGAACTCTTCATCGTTTATCAGATTGAGGACAACACGTCGCCCATTCGCCAAGGGACCTGGAGGCGTCTTCCTCCGCTTTTTTGCGTCGACCGCGGACGAGCCCTTTGGGGCTTTGGACGATGTGGTGGTTTCTGTCGCTTTTTTCGAACCCGGCATAGGCAGCTCAATTAAAATAGGACCCATTTAGAGCCTACCTTAAAATGAAGACCGATCAAGTCAAGCGCCGCTTGACTGAGATTTTTGCGGAGGTGGTTGCCATTAAGTCATTGTAGCAACTGCAATTTATTCCATTGGTCGGGATTCAGTGTAGCGAGAAAAGAAAATTATTTTCCTTCGACAGGAGCAAAGAAAGCTTACTTCGAGGCAAAAATTTCTTTTCGCGAGCGTTATAAAAATGTGAAGTGGCGAAATAAAATTTCAAATTCGGAAAGAATATTATTTTTCTGATTGAGTAAAGAGTTTTGGGTGATTTGACTGATCTGGAAGATGAATGGGATTATTAAGATGCGTTAAGGTTTTGGCGCGCCTTTTAACTCATTTCTCCGAAGGATTAACATGAAGAAGCATCTCATGCTGAAAACCGACCTGACCGCCGCTCTGGGTCTGGTTGCCGTAACCGGTCTCGCTCTCGTTGCAGCGCACGCCGGCACCGATACGACGTTCAACGCCACCACCACGGTCCTGACGAACTGGTCGGAAGGTTCTCTCGGCAAGATGGCCGCTGTCGCTGGCATCGCAGGCGCTCTCGTGGGCCTGGTGATGAAGTTCGACTGGCGCCTGATCGCCGGTGCAGCCGGTATCGGTCTGACTGCATCGACGGGCCCGGGCATCGTCTCCGCCCTGTCCTCCGCCATCTTCTAATTTGGCCTCGCCGCGCAGCCGGTCGAGAGGTCCAGGTCACGGAAATCTACCGGAATGGGGGGAGCCCACAGGCTTCCCTCGCGCAGTCGAGGCGTCCTGCTGAAGCGAACGGGGCTGTCGGAGACCCCTGGCGCGAACGCAATGGGTAGGAACCCTGCATGGATACCAGAATTCCCCAGTATCTGGATGAGCCAGAGCGATATTTTATTTTCACGCCAGATGAACTCGTCGTGGTCGTGGTGCCCTTGGGCATCCTGACGATCGTCGCAAACTTCCTCATCGGGCTAGCCGCCGGACTTACGGCCTTCTGGTTACTGCGGCGGCTCAAGAAGGGTGGTTCGCTGACACGCTTGCTTTGGTTGATGTTCTGGATACTTCCTTATGAGGTTATGGGTTTGAAGAGGACCCCGCCCGCCCAACATCGTCTGATGGTGGGTTAGATGGACTTCGCCAAAACCCAGCAAGAGCGAAAACTTTTCGCATCCCGCCTTTCGGTGATGACTCTCGTCGCGGCCACGAGCATTGCGACCAATGCTTGCTTGGCCATGGTGCTGGTCGGGCAATCTCGCACACTGATCATTCCCACTATTCCTTCGGAAGTGTCGATTGATGCTTACGGTGCCGCCGACCCTTTGTATCTTGAACGTTTCGCCCGCGACACGTCGTTCCTGTTCCTCAATCGGTCTCCAGAGACGCTGCTCTACTTTCAGCGCGAAGCGCAAAAGATCATGGAGCCGACGGCTTATCAGGAAATGCACAAGATCCTGGTCAGGGACCGGCAGGAGGCGATTCGGGAGAACCGTTCTCAGTCTTGGTTTCCGAACGATTTTTATGTCGATCCGAAAACCATGTACGTCGAAATACGCGGCACTGTTCGCATAGAGCAGGGCGGCCGGGAGGTCGATGCGCAAAGCAAGGTCTATGCGCTGACCTTTTCAAAAAGCGGCCAGCTCGTTCGGCTTAAGAGCTTCACTGAGATCACCCCCGACGAGGCGCGTGGCGAGAAGGTGAAGCCAGTTCAATCCCTTACGGAAGGATAGACCATGCGTGTTTCCGCGCTACTTGGCTGTGTCAGTGTGCTCGCCTTTGCGTCGGCCGTTTCGGCCGAGACCGTATCCGTGAAGGGAGAGCAGGTATCGCTTCAGGTGTCTTCGACTCAGATGTCGCGCGTCCACATTCAGGGAGAGCGGATTGCGACGGTCCGCACCCTGCAGGCCGGTGAGGACGCGGACCTGCTCATAGAGAAGGACGAGGCGACAGGTGACGTTTATGTCGGGTTCGACGGAGAAACGACGGGGCAGACCTATTCTGCTTTCCTGACCACGGAGAGCGGCAAGACCGTCCAGGCGACCTTTCACCCTGTGGAAGACACCGCCAAGACCTATGAGCTGAAGATGGAAGGCACCTTGTCGGCAAACAGTCCGCCGGCGATCCAATTCAAACGAAATGGCTATCCGGAGACCATGGCAGCGTTCGTGAAGCTGATGTTCAATCCCGAGCGACCGGAAGGTGTAATCTGTAGGTCGGGACGGAGCCAACCGACCCAGACGGCGAATTTCCAGGTCTGGACAATCGAGCGCTGCGACGCCGAGGGCATCTCGGGCACCGTCTTGCACTTCAAGAACACCTCCACCGTACCTCAGACCTTAAGTGCTGACGGGTTCCTGGTGCGCCAGGTGCTGGCCGTAGGCATCACCGATGAATTGCTTTCACCCGGTGAAGAGGCCCGGGTCTACATTGTCGAGGAGGCGCGGTGATGGAAGGAATTTCAACGCCGCCCGCGGAGGAGGCCACCGACGAACGGGTTGTGTCTCCCAATGCCGAGGCGAAGAAAAATGCCACGTTGTTATGGGCGTCCATCATTGGCGTGGCGGCTGTTATCGGGGGCTTTGCTGTTTACAGCACCGTCTTCCCTCCCGACGTCAAGTCACCCCAGAAGCTGACGAAGGAGGAAGCGGTGCGCATAAAGGGCACCGCCTCTGTGGCCAGTGGCGTCCCGATTTCGCCGACGGCGGAGAATGCTCAACTTAAATCCGAGCGATCGGACATGGATGCGCGGCTCCGCCAACTGGAAGCCGAAAACGCAGCGTTTGCTGCGGAGAAAGAGGCTTTGAACGCTCGCAATCTCCAGGACCGCGAGGAGGCATATCAGATGCTTCAGGCGGAACGGAATCGTCGAGGTGGCAGCGATCCGCTTCCTACCCGCGGATACCCCACCGAGGCGGCAGATGGTGCCGGGTTTTCCCCGACCCCAAACCCGGTACCATCGCTTCAATCAGGGGCGGAGGTCAAAGACCGCCCACGCCGTATGTTCAAAACTGTCTCCCTCAGCTCGTCGGGTCCGGTCGAAGGCGGCACCGTTGAAAAGGCTGCCGTGCAGAAGGGCGGTGCGGTTTCGGATCGCGTCGAGATCTTCGATCCAGCAGAATTCGTTCCTCCCAACTCTTACGCAACGGCTCGGGTGCTCGTCGGTGTCGATATGCAAACTGGTGTTGGCGGAAACTCTGACCCAAAACCTGTTCTCTTGCGGGTGCAGGGGCCCGCGATCGGTGTCGGAACGTCGGGTAAATTTCAGTCGTCAGACTTGCGGGGCTGCGTCGTGAATGGTGCCGCCTATGCGGAACTCTCGTCTGAGAAGGTTTATGTCAAGCTTCAGCGGATCACCTGTGAAGCCCGCAATGGGAAGTTCCTGACCGCCTCCGTCGAGGGCTACGTCACGTACAAGGGCAAGACGGGCGTCCGCGGCAAGGTGGTCCGTCGTGAGGGGGATTATGCCTCCAAGGCGCTCGTAGCTGGCACGTTCCAAGGTCTCGGCAAGGCCATGGAGAAGAATGTGCAGAGCACGATCTCTGGCCTAGGCGGGGAGGAGGGGGGTGGCACCTTAATCAACGCCCGCCCCCTCAGTTCGAGCGAGATCGGCCAGGCGTCCGTCGGGTCCGGCATCTCTGGCGCATCCGGCATGCTGGCCGACTACTACATCAAGCGCGCCGAGCAATACCAACCGGTTATCGAAATGCCGACCGGCGTTGATGTCGAGATCGTCTTCCTCGCGGGCTTCCGCTTCAAAGAAACCTCAAAGAAATAGGTGCCCCCATGCATCGCCTCCTGAATATCAGATTTGCTGTGCCAGCCCTCATGGGCCTTGGCGCCCTCGCTGCGGTCGGCATCGCCTTGACGCTTCAACCTCAAGCCACTGAGGCCAGCGTAAAGCGTCGCATCGCCGAGCAGTTCCCAAATAGTACGGTCAGTTCCGTCTCATGCAAGACGGCGATCGGTCTGTGCGAAGTCGTCATGGGCAAGAACCTACTTTATAGCACTAAGGACGGACGTTTCGTGGTCGTCGGCGCGGTTCTGGATCTCAAGGATCGAAAGGACCTGACCGATCAGCGCCTGAAGGAGCTGGCGGCGGTCGATGCGGCAACCTCTAAGGTGGGCGGCGAGATTGTCCAGGCCCCTGTGAAAGCGGCAACCGCTACCAAACTCAGTGTCACGCTGCCGAAGGCTAATGCGGTCGTGCATAATCCAGGGGCTCCCCTGAAGATGACAGTGTTTGGCGACTACAGCTGCGGTTACTGCCACCAGCTTTTTGCGCAATTAGCTGGCTCCACCAATATCGAGATTACTGAGTACCCAATTGCGATCCTTGGACCGCAGTCTGCGGAAAAGGCGCGTCTTGTGATGTGCGCGGGCGATCGGGCGGCAGCAGCCGAGGCGGCCTATACCGGCGGCGAGATCAAGGCGAGCGGTGACTGCTCGCGCTTCGATGCCTTGATCGCCGAGAACACCCGATACGCTCAGGCCAACGGCATCAATGGCACGCCTGCCATCATTCGCGCTGATGGCACGGTCAATGCCGGTTTCCTTCCCTTGCCGGACCTTATTCGCTTTCTGGAGGGCAAGAATGTTTAGAGGCCTCGCTCTAATTGTGCTCCCGTTTGTGCTGACTGCGTGTGCGTCGAACAATACCTCCACGAAATGGACATGTATTGCGGAAGGCGACCACTGCACGTCGATTGCTGAAACGGATGCTCGTCAGGACAAGACCCGCAAGATTTCGGGCGATGCCGTGATCTTCGACACCAAACCTGCACGCTGGTGGGAACCGAATGCACCAGGCACCGCAACACGAGAGTTCGATCCGCGTCGTGACGGTGATCAGGTGATGCGGGTCGTTGTCGCACCGTTTGTTGATGCGCAGGGTGACTATCACGCCCGCAGCGAGATCTTCGCCGTGGTGCGTCGGGCACAGTGGTGGTTAACGCCGCCCGTGGCGAAAACGGCCGCGCCCGACCCTGGAGCAGAGTTGTCACCTGAGACTAAGGACAAGGCACGGCCATGAACTTCAACCTCGATGCCGTCCGTCGTGAGGTATTCAGAGGCGCACAGAAGCTGGTGGCGGAGCGGATATTCGGTGACATGCCCTCGGTTGATACAGGGCTGAGCCGTGAATTTCCGCCCAGCCTGTCTGGCTACTTGCCCTATCGATCCTTTGATGAGGTTCGTCAGCTCTATGTCCAGGACGCGACTGTCGGACTGGTTCTCGAACTGATCCCGCTTCTCGGGGTGACCGATGCGCAGCATGCGCTGTTGGCCCAGGTCTTCAATGATGCCTTGCCGGATGGGGCTCATGTTCAGATCATCAACTACGCGTCGCCTCGGTCAGGGCACATCGTCGACACCTGGGCGCGCAGTCGGTCTGCAGGTGGAGAAATCTTTGAAGAACTCGCCCGGCATCGTCGCAGCCACCTTATGCAAGGCATATGGTCTTCCTTCTCGAAGGCGGGACCGTTCTCAATGCGCGATTATCGCGTCCTCCTTGCCATTGAAGTGACGGGGGACGTCGGAGGATCGGCAGGCGACAGCCTCGCCGAACTGCGCGAAGTGATCAAGGGGACATTCGCCTCAATGGGTGGGGCGGCCTTTACCCTTATGCCTGACCAGCTTTTGTCATTTTGTTCCGCGGTACTCAATCCAACCTCGGCCACCAATTATGATGGTCTTACCTATGATAGGGGCGACTGGTTGAATGAGCAGATCGTACGTCGGGATACAACGATCACGCAATATCGGGATCGCCTGGTCGCGACGACTGCCTACGAGGGTGATCGGTACGATCAGGAGGCAGCGCCGGCGGATGCCCGACGGGAACGATGGGAGTTTAGGGCTTTCTCGCCCACACGCTTTCCGGAGAATGCGTCGCAGGCTGTTGTCTCCCGGCTTATTGGCGATTTCTACAATAGTCAGCTTCAGAATATCGGGTCGAACCTGACGGTCTTGTATTTTGCGCCCATGACGCTCGATGAGAGCAAGACGACTGTCGAGATGAAGACGATGCGAACCAGCCAACAGGCCAGTTCGCCGACGGCGAAGTTCTTCCCGGCGATTCAGCGCGCGGCCGACGACTGGAACACGACCAATCAGGCGGTCTCCATGGGCGCCAAGCTTTGCTATATGGGAATGTTTGCCATTTCCATCACACCATTGGCCGAGGCGGACCGCGCCGAGCGTCAACTGCGCGCCGTGTGGGGTGGTGCTGGCTTTGAGTTGTCGCGCTCGGACGTCCTACACCTTCAGACCCTCCTGGCGGCCCTGCCGCTGACAATGGGCGACGGGCTGGCGGATGACTACAAGGCGCACAAGCGCCTTCGCCGTATGCCGACAAGCTGCATGGCTATGCTCGCACCGTTTCAGGGTGAGTTCCGTGGATTTCAGCGGCCTGACATGCTGCTTCTGGGACGCCGTGGCCAACCATTCTTCTTCTCACCGTTTTCCAATGAGGAAGAGGGGATGGGCGGCGGGAACCACAATGTCTCCGTCATTGGCGCGTCCGGTTCCGGAAAATCGGTTCTGATGCAGGAGATGGCCGGGGGGCTGCGAGGCCGAGGCGCTGACGTCATCGTACTCGATGACGGCTATTCGTTTCGCAACACCTGTAAGATTCAGGGCGGACAGTTCATCGAGTTCAACCTGTCCAGCGACCTCAACATCAATCCGTTTTCTCTGGTTGACTATCACGACGCTGAGCTTGACGAGGAGTATCGCTCGGAATCGATAAATGCCCTGAAATACACCGTCCTGCAAATGGCCAAGGGCGACGATCAGTACCAGAAGGAAGAGCTGGGTATGATCGAGCGTGCGGTCGTCGATGTGTTCGACACCCGGCGCGGTGACGGCGGCATCGAGGATGTTGCCGTCTACCTTGAGACCCATTTCGGTGCTCAGGGCCAAGCCATGGCGATTGCTATGGAGCCGTACCGGGCGCGTGGCAGCTACGGCAAACTCTATAACGGCAAGGCTAACCTCGAAATCAGCAATCCCTTCACGGTATTTGAGCTTTCCCCCCTCGAATCCAAGAAGGATCTGCGCGCGGTCGTCATTCTCTCGCTGCTGATGGTTATCCGTCAGCGCATGAAGCATGGCGGCCGCGCACGGAAGAAGGCGCTGTTTATCGACGAGGCTTGGCAGTTGCTGGGCGACGGTGCAGCGGGACCTTTCATTGAAGGATTTGCGCGACGGTGCCGGAAAGAGGGCGGCGCCCTTATCACTGGGACTCAGTCTCTGGAGGATTACCAGCGAACAGCCGGCGGCCGCGCCTGCATCCAGAACTCCGAGTGGAACATTATTCTGAAGCTGAAGCCGGAATCGGTTGATGCGTTTGCCAGCGAAGGCATTCTGCGCGCGTCTGAGGCCGAGCTTGAACTGATCCGATCGCTTTTTACTTCCCAGGGCGAATATTCAGAGGCCTACATTCGCGGGGCGGGAACGAAATTTATCGGGCGGCTCGTCCTCGATCCTTATTCGCTCGCCCTTTATTCGACTAAGCCGGAGGTGCTCGACGCCATCGAGCGGCTTGTGGCCGGTGGACACTCCGCGAAAGACGCCGTGCGGTCCGTCGCCTTCAAGGCGCCGATAAATACCCAGTGGTCGAAGGAACAGATCAACCAGGCCGAACTCCTGATGGGGGACGGCGAATTGAAGCCGTTCATCCAACGATACAGCACCATGTCCAGTCGAGATCGACGGGTGTTCGCTCACCGTCTGTTCGGTGAGATGGGGGGCGACGATGCGCACGCTGGTAAATAGGATCGAGGCGCGGTTTCGGCGGATATCGTGGCATTGGACTTTCCATCAATTGGAGAGCGCGGCGATTGCCTTCACCGCATTCATAGGACTGACGCTCGTTATCTTTGGCTTTCGGGTCGATTCCTGGATGCATGAGTGGGGCAACTTCCTACGGCATTACACCGTCGCCACCGAGGTGGCTCGTAGACCCGTCAACCTCTTCCTCCTCGCTGCCTATCTGGTCCTACTCGCTGTCGTTTGGCTGAGTCGAAGGCCGAAAGGAATACCCAATGCCTGAAGTCAATGAATCCAACGCCGAGACGCCTTCGGTTTCGACTACGCCGGAGCCGAAGGCAAGACGTCGTAAGATTTCCCTTCCCACGCTTCGGGGAAGACATGTGCTGACTGGCCTTCTGGCTATTAACATGCTCGTGACGGGCGCCTTGTGGTTTCGCGTCATGACGGACAAGCGCCCGGTGATAGCGACTATTGGACTTACGAGCCTTGCGCGGAACTACGCGCAGTCACTGGCCAGTGATCCCAATGTCTCGCCTGAGGCATTGCAGATCCGCACACAGCTTTTTATGGCCGAAGGACAGAAGGAAATTGATCGTCTGACGGCGGATGGCGGCATCGTCCTGCTGGCGCGCGAATGTGTGCTGAAGGGCGAAGACGTCGATCTTACCCCGCAATTTGCAACCTCTCTAAATGCGCAACTCGCTGCGACGAAATCGCCAACTGTAGGGACGGTCTCCGATGCTGCGGCTCAATAGTGTCCCGAAATTCAGTCGTCCGGCCAAGATAGTTTGGTGCATCGCTGCGGCCTTGGCGTTGTCCCACCTAGGTGGTGCTATTGCAGATGACCACCAATTCTTTCTCAACGAGACTGAAAGCCTGCCGAACTGGGCGTTCTGGGTAAACAAAAACGAGCTTACGCCGAGGCGCGGAGACTTCTTTGCCTTCGTGCCCCCGCCGAACCCTTACTATCCAGCGGGCTTTCGTTTTGCGAAGCAGATCGTCGGCGTGCCCGGTGATGTCGTTGACGTTCGCGGTCTCGATTTCTTCATCAACGGCCGCCACGTCGGCACGGCTAAGACTCATGATCAACGGGGGAATCCTGTCGAGATCAGTGCTCAGGGCACGATTCCAGACGGAAAGTACTTCGTTGTCACGCCGCACAAGGATTCTTTCGACAGTCGTTATGCACTCATCGGGCTGATCGATCGGGACCGTCTTGTCGGGAAAGCTTATCCGGTGCTGTGATGAGGACGCTGTACACTATCGGTTTCATCGCAATGACGCTGTGCACCAGCCTCCCGGCACGAGCTGGCGATTTGGGCGCATATGGCCCAACCTTCGAGATTATTGAGACCGACCTGCTGAGGGATATTCTGTCTAAGCTCAGGAAGGCCGAGTCCGATGGCCGCATCGATGACCTGAACCGAAAGTTCGCTGATGCCACGCGGAAACGGGTAGAAAACCCACCGCCGGTTCCCGGTATCGTGACAACGGTAAAGGCGCGAACCTGGCTTTATGATCCGTCTATTGTCGTCCCGGAGACCCTGGCCGATGACAAGGGGCGGGTGTTCGCTCGAAAGGGCGAGCGGATCAATCCCCTTGAGAGACTGCCGACCTATAACAAGGTCCTTGTCTTTATTGATGGTCGCGATACGCGTCAGGTCGAGTTCGCGGTAAACCAATCCCGAAAATTTGGGCAGGACCGTACGGTTCTGATCCTAGTCAATGGCTCGCCCATGGGCACGATGCGCGCGAGGAAGCAGGTCTTCTATTTTGATCAGCTCGGAACACTAACGACGAAATTCGGCATCACGCAGGTCCCGGCCACGGTTAGCAAGGAGGGTCTTGTCCTTCGGGTCCGGGAGGTCGGGCTATGAGGTGGTGGGGTCTGCTCACATTTTTAGTCAGCATGGTGATTTCGGGGGCCGCCTCTGCATCACCAGCTGACGCCTTGCGGCACTGCACGGGGCGGTTCGTCAACCCTATTACGGCACCGTGCTGGGACTGCATTTTCCCGCTCACCATAGGCTCGGTGCCCATCTGGCGCGGCAAGGGCGTGCGCATCGATGCACCAAATCCTTCAAGCCCGATATGTGCCTGCGGCACGCCCATACCCCGCGTCGGCCTGACCATCGGCTATTGGGAACCCTCGCGCCTGATGGATGTAACGCAGAAGCCGTTTTGTTTCCCTAATCTAGGCGGAATGTCGATCAGCCCGGGCTTTGGCTATGCCGGCAAGAGCGAGTATCGTCAGGAGAGCGGTGCCGCTCGTACGGCTTACCACGCGCACTATTATGTTTATCCGCTTCTCGCCTGGCTCCAGATTCTAACCGACTTCGTCTGCATGGAGTCGTCGGGCTTCGACATCGCCTACATGACCGAGTTCGATCCGCTTTGGAACTCGGATGAGCTGAGCGCGATCATCAATCCAGAAGTCTTTCTCTTTGCCAACCCAATCGCACAGCTCGCTTGCAGCGCGGACTGCGTCGCGGCGACGACTGTCGGGCGTCCCATCCAGAAGCTATTCTGGTGCGCCGGGTGTCAGGGCAGTCTCTATCCGATGACCGGCCAGGTCGCCGGCGACTACGGCCCACTGACCGGCTCACTACATGTTGCCGAGAAATTCCAGGCTAAGCTTCACCGAGAACTCTTGGCCTGGGGCACTCGGGGAAGTCTCTCCCTGTGTCAGCCGATCCCCCAGCCCATGATGGATAAGCTCCAATACCGCTTCCAGCTCGTCACACCGGTTGCCCACAAAAACATGTTCAGCTGCACGGCCATCGGCAAATCGACCGTTCCGTATGAGCACCTGAAGGTAATCCCGGTGAAAGGGGAGGACATTGGATACCTCGTCTGGAAGAAGAGGAATTGCTGTGCGCTCTGAACATTGGCTCATTATTGGTGCCGCAGTGTCGGCAGTTCTGGTCGCTTCGGTTGCCGTGCGCGGGCAGGATAACCGGTTCCAGATCGAGGATTTGGTGAAAAGCGCTCAGGAGCGTTCGGATGCGATGAAGGCTGATCTGCTTGGCCTGGAGGCGAATACCGAGGAACGGACAAGGCAATATGTCCAAGACGCTGCCAAACTCGCCAACGGCAACCGTGAGAGGTTGCGAAAAGGCCTGACCTACCTTGGTAAGGAATACGACATCGACGTCTTTGACACCGAAACCCGCGTGGAGGACGGGGTTATCTACGTCGCCGTTTCGCTCTCTATGCCGCGGGAAGCTCTACGACACCTATCAGCCGACGCCCAAAAGGCGGGTGCTGTCATGGTCATTCGGGGGTTTGTCGGGGGAAGCTTCAAGGCGACGCGCCAGATTCTGCTGAAGACCTTCACGGAGGAGGAGGCTGCCGGCGTCCTGATCGATCCGCGCGTCTTCCAGCAATACCGGATCGATCGGGTGCCGACCTTCATCGCGGCGGATGCGCCGGTATCCTCCTGTGAAGACGGTGGCCTTGAGTGCATCCGGTCCGACGTGCCGTTCGATGCTGTTCGGGGTAACATTCCTTTGGCGACCGCACTCCAGTTGTTGGCTGAAAAGGGTGAGGCGGCACCGCGCGCGGCGCGCATAGCGGCCAAGCGTCTGGAGAGCCCATTATGAGCCGGCTTATTTCGTTCGTGGTCGCCCTTTCGCTGTCATTGCCGTTGAGCTTTGCTGTTGCTCAGGCACCCAAACGCGAAGATTTCGGCGCGGCCCTCAATGCGTCGAATGCTGCGACCAACACCAGTAATCTCTATGAGACCTTGCCGGGATACCAAGGCGATGCGCCTGACGTTCAGGCGCGTTCGGATGATGCGCCTTCCGACCTTAACGCCAATGGGATGGTGGCTTCGACGACGAATAGCCTGACGCCGGTGATTCAGTCGAACCAAAGCTTTCTCGGCGCTAACCGGATCGACGAAAACGCGACGTGGGTCAAGAACGCGCTCGCCATCAACGGCGACCCGCAAGCGACGGCTGACGGCGCGACGGGCGGCGGGTCAAACGCCTGCCACCTGCAGACGGCCAGCACTACGGAGACGACCCTCTACACCTGCGAAAGCGGAAACGTGATCGGAGAGGGCGACTTTAGCTGTTCGCTGACGCGCGGTTTCCGAAAGAAAGACCCGGTTACCCGATCCTGCGTGACCAGCCGCTATACTGGTGTCTATGGTACAGTGCCACCGGAGTACCGGTACATCCATCACTGCCAGCGCGCTATCATGCACCATGGCCTGCCCGACGCCAGCAATGGCTGCGGCTATCTGACGGGATCTGGCGCATGTCTGGCGCTTTACGGATTGGGGCCTGACTGGGCGACGGTTTGTAATCGGGTCATCACGGGACGCTCCAAAGTCACCTATGAGGGTATGTACGAGGAGACCTGTGCGGACACGGCGGCATGCACCCAACAGACGTCGGTTTGCCGCTCCTATTTTGGTGTCGGCTTTTGCGAACGGGAGGAGAAAGACTTCCTCTGCGATGCGGGTGGATACGAAGACCTGGGTGTCAGTGATAGTGGGTGTAATGCGTTGCTGGCCAATCCAACCTGCACCCAGCGCGGCTCCAGCTGCGCCCAGACGGCAAATATGTTCCCCGAAATCATGGCGCACTTCGGGTTCGCTGCCGACTACTGCCTTTCGACCGCGCATACATACCGCTGCCAGAACATCACCGGCACGGGCAGTAATTGCGAGCCGGACGCCAGTTGCAGCTTCAAAACGCGGACCTGCATCGACGAGACGGCTGCGGGCGACGCTGGCTGCCAAAGCTGGGAAAATGTCTATGAGTGCAAAAAGGCAGTCACAACACCTGTCGATGCGTCGGTGTGTGACGCGTCCTGGGTCATGGGAACGACCACTATCGAGGCCGTCGATAATCCCGACCAGGACATTGCGTCGGCTGTTTCAGCGCTGAACGCCGCCAAGGGCGCCTCCAACACATTCGAAGCCGAGATGTCGATCTTCAAGGGTCAGGATCTGCGCTGTGGCAAGGCTGTGCTCGGCTTCGCCAACTGCTGCAAGGATTCTGGCTGGGGCACTGATGTCGGCTTGGCGGAATGCAACTCCAATGAGCTGAAGCTGATGGAGAGCCAGAAAAAGAAGGCCTGCCACTATGTCGGCACCTATTGCAGCAAAGACAGTCTCTTTGGATGCTTGCAGAAGAGCATGACCTATTGCTGTTACGGCAACAGTCTGGCGCGCATCATCCAGGAAGCCGGCCACCAACAGCTGGGCATCGGCTGGGGGAGCGCAAAGTCGCCCAATTGCGCGGGGTTCAGCGTCGAAGATTTTCAGAAGCTCGATCTGACCAGTGTCGATTTCTCGGATTTCTACAACGAGAAGCTCGGTCAGCTGGCCGAGACCGACCAGGGTTCGACTGTCGCCGCGATCACCTCCTCCATCGAAGCCATGAATGGCTCCGGAACACCGAAGAAATAGTGACATGATCAGAACCACAAAAATCTTATCGGTCGTCCTCGCTCTGTCGCACCCGATGTCAGCCTTGAGCCAGGAGTTACCGCCTTCACAGTCCCCAATCTCGCAGGACTTTGACCAGACCGACTATTGTGAGCGTCGTCTTGGTCAATGGTTTTATTGCGAAATACCTGTGCCTCCAAAGCCGAAGCCCAAGACGACGGCGACCGCACCCGAGAAAGTTCTGCCTGAGCGGCATCCGGATCTGATCGCAGCTGAGCAGTTCAAGAAGGATATGGAAGACGCGCGCCTGATTGCAGTCTGGAATCCATCGACCGAGAATATCCAGCGCTACTACGCCTTCCAGCAAATGGTCCTCGAAAAAGGCGGTACGTTCGCGGATTCATGGCGACGCATGGTCTGGGAAAATCCATCCATGGATTACACGCTTCAGCGGCCCATCAACACGGCGGGGAAGGCGGAATGGCTTCAGGCCCGGAATACTGACAGGGACCTTTTCTTCCGTGCGGCCTACGATCAGATCGGCATTTTCTATGTCTATCGGGGTGACTGCGGGCCCTGCCGGGTGGCCTCGCCGATCGTGAAAGAGTTCGGCACCCGATATGGCATCTCCGTGCGGGCCATTTCTGCTGATGGCGGCGCCAATTCGCATTTCCCGGATGCGCAGATTGATAAGGGTCAGCTCAAGGCCTGGGGCCTGACCTCGGCCGTGACGCCGGCGTACATGATTTTCCAGAAGCCGACGGCATCCGTTCGCGGCGCTTTGAAGCCAGTCACCTTCAGGGTGACTGACGGCAAGACGATAACGCTTCGGCCTTGTCAGAACCCAAAGGGCTGTCTGACCTACATGGGCGCCGGTGTGCTGTCGGTCGATGACCTTGCCGACCGTCTGTTTGTGACCTTGGCGACTGAACCGGGCAAGGATTTCTAGGAGGGGTAGATGAAATCGCATTTGAAGACTGGGGTCTGTATTTTTCTGGCACTGTTCAGCTCGACCCCCGCGTTGGCTGACGTCGACGGCGCTATGGACAATTTCTGGTCGGACTCGATGTCAGCGACCAATGGGTCTGGCCCATCCGTCTACCAGGGGCAGGCGGCCGGCTATTATACGCTTGGCAATTACAGCTATCGAGCGCCGCAGATGAACACGCAGATCGCGTCGGTGGGCGTGCCGTCGGTGAAGTCGGGATGCGGCGGCATCGATATTTACGGCGGCTCGTTCAGCTTCATCAACTCCGATCAGATCGTCGCGACGATGAAGGCCATTGCCCAGAATGCCCTCGGCCTGTTGTTTCAGATGGCCGTGGATTCCCTGTCGGAACTTTTGGGCTCCAACATCAAAGACGCCTTCAAGAAAATGCAGGACCTGAACGGCGTGAATATCAATAGCTGCGAGGCGGCTCAGAACCTCGTCGCCGGCACCGTCAATCGGATACAGGCGGCGCAGGCTAAATCCTGCACCGAGGTCGGTACCACGAGTGGTATTTTCAGTGACTGGGCGAAGGCAAAAGAACAGTGCGGGGCCGGAGGGCAGGCCGAAGCTACGGCCGCGACAGTGGCGGCTGATCAGAAGCCGATCAACCGGAATGTGGCGTGGGAGGCGATTCAGAAGCATCCGCTATTCCGGGATGACACTGAACTTGCCCAGACCATGATGACCCTTACAGGCACCGTTGTCATCGCTTCGAATGGTGGTGCGACCTCGATCGATGTCATCCCCGGTGATGCCAACAAGGACGGCATGATTACCAAGTTTCTCGATGGCGGAACCTACCGGGTCCACCAGTGCGCCAATACGGAATGCACCCAGGTCACTAAGTATGCGCGAGATGTGACTCTCGCCGCAAATCGCAGCCTAAAGCAGCGCGTTTCGACGATGCTGGTGTCGATCGTCAACAAGATCCGGTCTCGGACGCCGCTGTCAGACGATGAAAAATCCTTCCTCGGTCTGGTCAGCTTGCCGGTCTACAAGATGGCGAGCGTTCAGGTGGCCTATCAGGGCGGGTTCGCCGCCATCGAAATGGAACGATATTCAGATGTGATTGCGCTGGATCTCGTTCTTACGTGGATGTCGCAGAACATGGCCGAGATGACCGCAGCCTCCCAAAACCTCGTCGGAGTCGATGAAAAGCTGCTCGTCGACTGGCAGGATAATGTACAGTCGGTTCGGCAAGAGCTGTATCAGCGTCAGGCACTTGTGCAAGACCGGATCGTGGCGATGGAGTCGATCATCGCTAAAACGCGGGAAGTTGAGAAGATCATCTTCTCTGAAGGCAACTCGCGCATCGCGCAGAGCCTGATGTTCTCCAGCACGTTCAAGAACTAGGGGCACGGCATGTGGGAGGTCCCTGTCTACGGTGGCGGTGAGCTATACCGCAGCATCTTCAATGCGGTGGCCCTAATGACGGGCATGGATGCAGCCAGCTCCATGATCGCCTTGGCGATGATGCTGGGTCTCATATTCGGGATCGTTAAGGCGATCTGGGATGTGAACCTTGGCAAGATCGTAAAGTGGTATCTCATGTGCGCTATCATTTACGGCGTGATGTGGGTGCCGAAGGTGACCATTCAGGTCACCGATCGCCTAAACCCCTCTGTCACCTACGCCAATGTAGCCAATGTGCCGCTCGGCGTCGGCGTCACCGCTTCGCTCGTCAGCAGGGTAGGGGACCGGATCATTCAGTTGACCGAGACCGCTTTCGCCGATCCCGCCGACTTACAATATTCACGGTACGGCATGGTCTTCGGAGCAAAGCTCTATTCGCGCATATCCGAGGCGCGGCCCATCGACCAGCAGCTCTACGTGAACTTGAAGGCCTATATTCAGGACTGTGTTTTCTACGATATTTTGGATGGAACGATATCGCCGGAAGCGCTGAACAAGTCGAGCGACCTCTGGACGGTCATCTCATCCAGCCCGAACCCGGCGCGCACCATGCTCTACTACTCGGGTGCGGCCAGCGAGATTAAGACCTGCGACGAGGTAGGCAATGGCGCCGGGGGGCTATTGGCGCCTCTGATTGCCGCAGACCTGACCAATGTTCAAAAGGTCATCCAGCGTAACATCGACCCATACGCTATGGAGGCGACACTCACGACCCGCAATGCAGGGGCATCGAGCGCTATGCTGACAGCTATGGGTGTGGCGTCCCAAAATTCGACGGACGTGTTGCGTCAGGCGGTAATTGCCAACATGCTGAAAGACGGGCTCGGCAATAATCCGACCACGTCTGATGCACTGGCCAGCGCCCAAGCCGAAATCCAGACTCATAACGCGCAGAAGCTTCTTGGGGTGATCGGCGAGAAGGCCGTGGTCAACCTCAAGATCCTGATTGACTTGCTGTTCATCGGGATATTCCCGACCATATTCCCGATCTTCCTCTTCCCTGAGGTCGGGCCGCGGATGATCAAGGGTTATCTCTCGGGCTTTGTTTATCTTCAGCTTTGGGGGCCGATGTATGTGATCCTGCACAAGATCATGATGTTCAATTCGGTCAACCGATCGACCGAAGCGATGTACCTGCCCGGCGGGAGCAGCGAACTGAACCTGATGAACATGGATGCGGTGTCTAAAGCGAATGATGACGTCTGTGCGCTGGCTGGCTCCATGATGTTGATGATCCCGGTGATCGCCGGCATGCTGACCAAGGGCGCTATGGCTGTCGGCGCTCAGGGTGAAACGCTTCTTGGGAATTTCCGGGCGGGTGCAGAATCTGCGGCATCGTCGCAGACGACGGGGAATTTCAGTTATGGGAATGTGACGCTGGATACGGCGAGCTTCAACAACGTCCATGGTAATCAGCAGGTGACGAGTGCCCGCTATGATAACGGCAACGCTCGCACCGTGGATGGCTATGGCAACGAGACGTTTCATGGGGCCAATGGATCTACCGGTATAGTGGCCAATACATCGAAGATGGCGACAGGACTGCTGTCGAACCAGGGATGGTCCGAAAGCCTCGGCCGGACAAGCCAGAGCTACGCTGACACCGGCACCGGTCTGCGCCATTCGGTCCAGGTTGGAACTTCTGTTGCCAATTCCCAGATCAAAGAGGCCTTCTCGAACTGGTCTCAGGGGAAGGAATGGCGCAATACCAACAACAGCGGCCATCAGGCACAGATTGGCCAAATGCTTTCCATCGCTGACGAGGCCGTAAAATACCGCCAGACCCGATTTGGTGAGAGTGAATCTGAGGCGAAAGCCCAGATCGCCGCAGGCACTATGGGTGTCGGCGGACAGGCAGGGCTAAGTACGCCTGGCGGTAAACTAAAAGGCCTCGATGCAGGCGTTTCGATCACAGGCAGTGCGAGTAAAACTGGTCAAACGACCGGGACCGAAGCAAAATCGACCGGGAGAGATGCGGGCCTTGATCAGCGGTTCAATCAATCGCTGAGCGATACCTACCAACGAATATCGACCGATCAGGCCCAAAAGTCCTACTCGGCGTACAAATCCACCGGGAAGGGCGGTCGAGACGTTAATGCGACGACTTGGACCAGTACGCGCTCTATCAGCGATACGGCCGACGCCTATCAAAACGCAGGCAAGCGCCTCAGCGCCGAGCAGTCGAATGTCCAGAACGCGGGCGAGTCGATTTCCTCCGATGAGACGCGCGCCTATTACGACTGGCTGGTGAATACCAAGGGCATCGACAGGATGTCGGCCAGCGAGATCGCAGCCGGTGTTTCTCCGCAGGCTCTCCAGACTGGTCGCGCCTATGGCATGGAATATTTCGACTGGAAGGCTGGTCAGTTGGGCGACAGCAGTCTTAGATCCGATTGGGCAGGTGTTCAGCAGCCCAAGCCCCTCGACAGTTCAGAGGTTGAGCGCGACCTACGTAGGGCAGACGCACTGGATGACAAGGACTATCGAACGGCGGGTGAAATCGGAGCCTCCACTCCGAGCGAACGATCGACCCCAAAAGCTTCCGCAGCACCCGCCAAGAAGTCCCGTTCCAAAGGGGCCGCGAAGAATGTCGAATCTCCAACTGCCGACGCGCCGGCTGGTAACAGCGATCTGTCATGGAGCGGTGTCGCAGGTAATGTCGATCAGATGCTTGGGTCGACTGGCGCAAATGTTCGTGGCGGTCGTTCGGGCGTAGACGGGGAACTAGAGCGGCTGAAGGGTCAGGAAATTGATACGGAAAATTCGATCAAAGATAATGTCGCTGAAACTGGCGGTAAGGTTGCTGGTTTTGTTCTGACAACTGGGCTTCCAGGCTTGGCAACACGTACACTCGCTGCCAACTCAAAAAAGTCGAAACCTAAGTAGGAACCAAAATTGACTTATAATCGGCGATAGGCTGACCAAAATCGATAAGACCCGAAGAAAGCGAGCGCACACACCGGCACAACAATGATCATAGCGTTCATGGTCTTTGCGAAAGCTTCGGGGCTGTCGAACATGCCATCTGCCATGTAGAGAAAGGCGAAGGAACCGAGCAATCCTAGAACGATAGCCATGATTAAGTAGGAGGTCTTGTGATCCTTGTACGTGTGCGTCAGATGCTCGTTCGCAAATTTCTCTAAGTTCGACTGAGCTTCGGGCGTCAAATTTAGCCCGCCCGTCGAGCGATTGGCCGCGAGATCGTTCAACATTTTCACTGCTTCTGGAGTGAGCTTCGGTTCGTTTGAATCAGACATTTTGCCCCCGCACGGTTCTTGCCTTGTTCCTCGATATAACCGGGCTGCCACTGCTATTCAAGCGCGAGTTTAGTAAAATTTCCCCCTTGATCCCGCACCTGCGAACGTGTTTTATCAAACCAATCAAGCGCCGATTGATTTTGTTTCACAATTGCCGCTTTTCTGTGAATATCTAGTGGGTTGCTACTATGTGGGATGCAATATTGAGGGGATGGGAATGGACTGGCTTGAACTCGTTTCAAATGAAGACCTAAAACCCAAGGTCGAGGTTACAGGCCTTGTTGATAGGTTGGTTATTCGCTTTGGGAAATCGGTCTCTGATAGGCTCAAATGGCGCGTCGCGTCCGCCCGAGTACAATACGCTGACGCAGCAGGGCGCTCGCTCATTCGTGTCCTTCCAGACGCCGGGGCCGATTGGCAACTGACGTCGGCTGGGAAGGGCGGCGGCTTGGTGGTCGAAGCCGTTCAACTGGCTCCAGATACCGTATTTGAGGCAGTTCAATGCGTCTGTGATATCTGCGAAGATGGCAGCGCAGTCATCACCTTGCCCATTGGCTATCGGGTTGCCAAGGGTGAAATGATCAAGAAGCGCCGAAAGTAATAATTTACCGACCGGACGGAAACGTTGTTTCTCTCGAAATAACACTCCTTATGGGCGAAAGCTTTTGCGAACTAAGTTGGTAGCGTTCACACGATGCGGATCGCAACCATAGCGATAAAGTAAGGCGCGTTCTCGCCAACGACTTTGAGACACTTTGATGATTGATCGCATAGATGTTGCTAAACTATCTAAGTATCAGGTTTTTATTCATAATGATTTGAAGATAGTCGAGATTAAGTATCCCAGTCTCAATCCGAACATCAATCTTCCGCAGGTGATCTTAGAAGCCTTTCAGGGTCTCACGGAACCTTGGACTTTTGACCTTATTGCCGACATGTCAGAGTTCGACGGCTTTGTGCCTTGGGATCAGCTTGAGAAATTTGCAGACACATGGTCCGAGGCCGTTCAACGAAAAGACGATGGGAGGGGTGTCGCCATCGTCTCGGTCAATCCTTTAATATTCGAGCGGATGGATGGATATCTGGAACTTTGGCCCGGGCGCGAATTTAAGATCGTCAGCACGGCGACCGAAGCCCGAAAATGGTTGCTGGGGCGTCCCGGTGAGGCAGCCGATTAAGGTGACTTGAGCAACTCGTATCCACGCCTTTGCTTCTGACGCAATATGGCACCAATCATTTCGTCAGCCTGCACCTCATCGGTGAACCAAAATTCTTTAGACTGCCCGGCAGTGCCGATCCGGCCCCAATGGCGGACGACCGCTACATCACCAAATAGGCCAGGCTGAACGGACACCTCGTAAGATCGAGCCATGTTGCGAGCCTGATCAATACGTCGCAGGTGCTGTACGGTCACGCCGAAATCCTCTGTAGAGTCAATATGGTAGCTTACCACGGGTGAAAATCCGGGCCAAGAACAAAACGAGACTCACATACTGTTGGAGTCCTTCTGGAAAACTCCGCCGAACTCCACCTGCGCCAGCTCAGGCTGCCATACCTATCGATAATTCACACATTTCTCAATGCAACTGACTACCGGTAGCCGGCCAACTAATTCCTTACGACTCCAGAGAAATATGTCAGTAGGGCCAATGCTGACAAATTTTGTCAGCTAAGCTGGCTGACGAACACCCCCTTGACAGCCTGCAGTATTTGGGAACAAAAAGAGAACATATTTCGCGCCATCCAGAAAGGATTGAGCATGTCATGTCCCTCGATAACCGCGCCCAGTTCCGAGCCTTACGCGCCCGCTTCGGCGGCGGACACGTCCATGACCGCTCCATCCTCCCGTTCGGAAACGACGAGATCGACCGAAAACTACCTGGCGGTGGACTGGTGCGCGGCGCCTTGCATGAGGTGGCCGGTGGCGCCCATGGCGCTGTCGACGGGGCTGCCGCCGCAGCTTTTGCAGCGGGCGTAGCCGCGCGGACGGGGGGCATGGTCTTGTGGTGTCATACGCAGCCCGATCTGTTTGCGCCCGCGCTCGCGCAATGCGGCCTGACGCCGGATCGCGTCGTCTTCTTCGAGTCGCACGACGAGAAGTCGATACTGGCCTGTTTCGAGGAAGCCTTGCGGCACGGGGGCTTGAGCGCCGTCGTCGCCGAGATCGGGCCTCTGAGCCTGAAGGTGTCCCAGCGGCTTCAATTCGCCGCCGAGACATCGGGCACGATGGGCATGGCGCTGCGACGATGGCGACGTCAGACGGACGCGCGGGATTTTGGGACACCGACCGCCGCCTCGACGCGGTGGCGGGTGACCGAGATCGAAGCTGATCCGTTGCCGGTAAGGGGCGTCGGCCGGGCGAAATGGTTGTTGGAATTAATGAGGGTGCGCGGAGGTGAATGCGCAGACTTCGAAGTAGAGGCGTTCGATGCACAGGGTCATCTCGGTATACCTGCCCACATGGCCGACGGATCGGTTACGACGGTTGCCGGATGGGGTCGCGCCGCCTCGTGATGTACCTCTGGTCCTCAAAGGCTCGGATGGCCGCCGTCGCGTGGTGACGGCCGTCGATGACTTCGCCCATTCTCTGGGTATTCGTGTCGGCATGCCGGTGGCCAAGGCGCAGGCACTGGTCAATGATCTGCATCTGGTCGACGCCGATCCCCACGCTGATCTGGCGGAACTGGAAGCCCTGGCGCTTTGGGGGCTGCGTCGATACTCGCCACTGGTTATGGTCGATACCCCTGATGGGCTGGTGCTCGACGTGACCGGGGCAACGCACCTCCATGGCGGCGAACAGGATCTGCTTCAGGATATAGTTGGCCAACTCTCAGAACGTGGGGTGACAGCCAAGGTCGCCCTGTCGGAGACCTGGGGCGCGTCCTATGCGCTGGCTCGATATCTGCCCGCGCCAATCACCTTGATCGCACCCGGCAAGACCAACGAAACCTTGCTGCGATTGCCGGTCGAGGCGCTGCGGCTGCAGGCAGCAACGCTCGACGATTTGCGCGTGCTGGGTTTCGACACGATCGGCGAACTGGCCTCGCAACCGCGCGCGCCTTTGACGCTTCGGTTCGGCCCGCACCTCTTTCGACGCATCGACATGGCCTTTGGTCGGCTGGCCCAGCCAATCACCCCCGCCGAACCACCCGAAATGATCCTGGTGCGTCGGGCCTTCTTCGAGCCCATCGGTGCGCCGGAGACCATCGCCAAATATACCCGTCAGCTTGTGGAGGCATTGTGCGAGCGGCTGGAGGAAGCCGGGGAAGGCGGCTTGCAGGTCGACCTGCGCTGTACCCGCGTTGACAACAAGGTCGAGGCCGTCCAGGTCCGCATGGCCAAGCCGGTTCGGGACGTCGTCCGCCTCTCGAAGCTCCTATGCGACAAGATCGAAAAGATCGATCCCGGCTTTGGGATCGAGCGCATGGTTCTGGCGGCGACCCACACGGGTTTGCTCTCGCCGCAACAAATCCACGCCGCCTATGGTGAGCCAGCGCCCGCCGATGTCGAAGACCTTTGGGACACGCTGTATAACCGCTTCGGAGAAACCAGCCGCCTCTACCGAACCGCCCCATCGGCCAGCGACATTCCCGAACGCGCCGTGCGGCGGCTACCCACCCATTCCAGCGACATGGGTTCCCCGCGCAATGCCAGGTTCCGACGACCCTTCCGGCTGCTGCGCCCGCCCGAACCGATGCAGACTATGGCCTTATTACCGGACCATCCGCCCGTCTCTTTCCAATGGCGCGGCAGCCGTTATCGCGTGACCGCCGCCGATGGCCCTGAGCGCGTCAGGGGCGAATGGTGGCAGACGGAGAAGGAGGCCGGGAAGGTCCGGGATTATTACATTTTACAGGTCGATGGCGGCGAGCGCTTCTGGGTCTTCCGGACCGGCGATGGTCAGAATGAGAATACCGGGTCATTGCGCTGGTACATGCACGGGAAGTTTGCGTGATGTCTGCCGGCAGCGCAGTTCCCTATATCGAGCTGCAATGCGCTTCGCACTATTCCTTCCTGCGGGGCGTGTCGTCGTGCGACGAACTGTTCGAGCAAGCCAAAGCGTTGGGCATGGACGCTCTGGCCATTACTGACCACAACAGTCTGTCGGGCGTTGTGCGCGCCTTGGTCGCGTCGCGGGCCACAGGGGTGCGGTTGATTACTGGTTGCCGACTGGACTTGGCCGATGGCTGTTCGCTCCTCGTCTATCCGACCGATCGGGCCTCCTATGGACGACTGAGCCGGATGCTGACCACGGGCAATAGCCGGGCCGGCAAGGGCAAGTGCCTGATCGACTGGCGCGACGTCGAGGATGTCGCGGAGGGGCTAATTGCCATCTTCCTGCCGGACGAACCCGACGACCAGTGCGGCCTGCACCTGAAGCGCTTCAAATCCCTCTTCGCCGAGCGTGCCTATGTGGCGTTGACCCTGCGCCGTCGGCAGGGCGACTACACCCGGCTGCTGGCGCTATCCAATATGGCCGCCCGTTGCCGGGTGCCGACCGTCGTGACGAACGATGTCCTCTATCACGTCCACGACAAGGCCATGTTGCAGGACGTCGTCACCTGTATCCGCCACCGCTGCACCATCGACGAACTGGGTGACCGGCGCGAACTCTATGCCGACCGCTATCTGAAGTCCGCCGAGGAAATGGCGCGGTTGTTTCCGGATTACCGGGAGGCATTACGGCGGTCGGTCGAAATCGCCGACAAGGCCCGTTTTAGTCTGGAGGAACTGACCTACCAATATCCCGCAGAACTCACCCATGACGGTCTGGCGCCTATTGAGCGGCTGAAGCGTCTGTCGTGGGAAGGGGCCAAGTGGCGGTTCCCGGAGGGGGTGCCGGACGAGGTCATAAGGCTCCTGAAGCACGAACTGGGTCTGATCGAGCAGCTCGACTACGCCCCGTACTTTCTGACGGTCAATTCGATTGTCCAGTACGCCCGCTCCATCGGCGTCCTATGCCAGGGGCGGGGATCGGCCGCAAACTCTTGCGTCTGTTATGTGCTGGGCATCACCTCCATCGACCCGGCGCGCAACGACCTGCTGTTCGAGAGGTTCGTCAGTGCTGAGCGCGGTGAGCCGCCCGACATTGACGTCGATTTTGAGCACAACCGCCGCGAAGAGGTGATGCAGTGGGTCTTCAACACCTATGGCCGTAACCACGCGGCCCTGTGTTCCGTCGTCACCCGCTATCGGACGCGCGGGGCGCTCCGCGACACCGCCCGTGCCATGGGGCTGCCCGAAGACCTGATCAAGACCCTGTCGTCGCAAGTCTCGCACTGGTCGCGCGACGGCTTCAAAGCGGAAGATGCCGTCGGCCTCGGCATCAATCTCAATGACCGGCGCATCTGTCTGGTCATCGAGTTGTCGCGCCAGCTTATGGGCACGCCCCGCCATTTAAGCCAGCATCCCGGCGGGTTCGTCCTGACGCATGATCGGTTGGACGAGATGTGTCCGATCGAACCGGCGGCGATGAAAGACCGCCAGGTCATCGTCTTCGACAAGGACGACATCGACGTCCTGAAATGGATGAAGGTCGACTGCCTGGCGCTCGGCATGATGTCGGCCATGCGCCGCGGCCTTGACCTATTGCGACAGTACAAGGGGATCGATCTCAATCTGGCGACCATACCGTCGGAAGATCCGCGCACCTACGCGATGATCCGCCTTGCCGACACCATGGGAACGTTCCAGATAGAGTCCCGGGCGCAGATGTCGATGTTGCCACGGATAAAGCCGCGCACCTTTTACGACCTCGTCATCGAGGTGGCGATCGTCAGGCCGGGACCGATCCAGGGCGACATGGTTCACCCGTTCCTGCGCCGAAGAGAAGGGAAAGAGCCGGTCAGCTATCCGTCGCCTGAATTGGAGGCGGTTTTGGCCAAGACTCTGGGTGTACCCCTTTTCCAAGAGCAAGCGATGCGGGTGTGCATGATCGCCGCTGGCTTCACGGCTGCAAAGGCCGATTTGGTCAGGAGGGCGATGGCCACGTTCAAATTTACCGGCGGCGTCAACAAGTTCCGCGACGAGATCATCGGAGGGATGCTGAAAAACGGCTACACGGAGGAATATGCCGAGACGCTGTTCGGTCAGCTCGAAGGGTTCGGCAGTTACGGCTTCCCGGAAAGCCATGCTGCCAGCTTTGCCCTAATCGCCTACGCCTCGTCCTGGCTGAAATGCCACCACCCGGATGTCTTCCTCGCCGCGCTGCTGGACAGCCAGCCGATGGGCTTCTACGCGCCGGCGCAACTGATCCGCAACGCGCAGGAGCACGGCGTCACCGTCCTGCCCGTCTGCGCCAATCGCTCGCGCTGGGACTGTACCCTTGAACCGACCAGCCACCCCAACCGCTTTGCGGTCCGTCTCGGCTTCCGCATGATCAAAGGTCTGCGGACCGACGACATGGTCACCCTGATCGCCGCGCGCGGCGAGACGCCGTTCAAATCGTTGCAAGATCTGTGGCGTCGTTCGGGGATTTCTATCGCGACACTCCAGCGGCTGGCGCGCGCCGATGTGTTCAAGCCAAGCTTTGGACTGGAACGCCGCGATGCGCTCTATGGTCTGAAGGGGATGCGCGATGAGCCATTGCCCTTGTTCGCCGATCTGCTCGATGCGGAGGGCGGGCATCAGGCAGAGGCGGTCGAGCCGACGCTTGATCTCAAGCCGATGACGGCGGGCCATTCCGTTGTCGAAGACTATAACGCGCAGGGTTTCAGTCTGAGCCGGCACCCGGTATTCTTCCTGCGCGACGAACTGAAGGGCAGGGGGCTGATGTCGTGCAGGGAGGCCATTGCTCAGGCCGACGGCAAATACGTCAAGGTCGCCGGTCTAGTGCTAGTCCGACAGCGACCTGGTTCGGCCAATGGCGTGACCTTCATGACGATCGAGGATGAGTCGAACGACATGAACATCATCGTATGGGAAAAGACGGGTCAGCTTTACAAGCGCGTGCTTTTGGCCTCCAGCCTGATCGAGGTTTCAGGCCAGATCCAGAAGGAAGGACAGGTGGTCCACCTGATCGCTCGGTCGCTGAACGACCTGTCGCCGCTACTTTCGACCATCAGCCAGCGCGACGTAGCCATGAGCCTGCCGCATCAGCCGGGCGACGAGTTTCGAAACGGCGGGGCGCTGATGGATTCCCGCATGGCGAAGTCGCCGGCGGGGCATGCGGCTTTGGTGAAGAGTCGGGATTTCAGGTGATGGCTCTAAATCGTTCCACGTCAGTGACATCGTGGGTCAGCCCGGTGACCGTACGTGGCAAAAGGTGGTTTCGAATTCAGCTTAAGGGCGAGGAGACGCGGTGTAGGCAGTGATAGGAGCGAGTTGTCCGGCGCTTCCAGGGCTTAGAATGAGCTTGACCGAAACCCCAACGAGGCCAAGCACGTCCAGTACCAGCGCAACCATTGCGCAGCTTTGCACACTTTCTGGAAAGCGACCAAAGATAACGGTGACGCAGGTAAGGGCCACCCCGATGAAAAGGACGACAGCGACGTAACCCGTCACCAATCGTAATTGGAACCACGCGGCGGCCTGCCGTTTGTTCAGATCGAAGGTTTCGCTTTCCTGCCGGAGTTGCTCGGCTTGTGCGGGTTGCATCAGTCGTCCTCCCAATCATCACGGCTTACGCGCGGTCGGTCGACGGCTTCTTGTGCGCGGTTGCGGACATACTCATAGAGTTCGTAGGCCGGTGAGAACGGCGACAGGCCTGTCAGAATCTGCATCGACTGTTTCAGGTCGGCCACGTCCCTCGGCATGGGCTCTCCAATACGCCCGCTGCGCATGCCTGACGTCGCTGCGCCCATTAGATAGGACAGGGCGGTGTCGTAAAGCTTTGCATCGATGGTCTGGCATCGCTCTAAAAAGCGTTCCACAAAGGCAACCTGATCGAAAATGAAGTCGTGCCGCCCCTGACGAAGCAATACCGCCATCAGGCGCAACTCGTTGGTGTCAGCCGAATCCAGATAGGCTGAAAAGAAGCGCGCGACCGCCGCATTTTCATGTCCGAACATGGCTTCAAATGCGTCCGCTGCCCGATAGGCGAAATCCTTGTCGTCCGCCTGCCCCCGCATCCATGTCCAGAATTCGCGGCTGAGCTCATCGAACTCTGCACTCTGCGCGAACTGAAGCGGTTCATGCCGCCATGGGCCGTAATTGGCGACCCTGAAGCTTCCTTCCGGTGACGTGCCAGCATGGTCGATACGCGCCATGAAAAAGCGCAAGGTCAGGGCAGGTAATCGTTTGGAGAGATGGGCCAGGAGCTGATCGATCCAGTGACCTTCGAGGGTCGTGACGGTGACAAGTTTTTGCAGCAGTTGCGCCACCTGCGCCTCGGGCAGGGCTGACAGTTCCCGATCGCGCTCCGGCCCTATCAAGGCGAGGGCGATATTGTCGGCCGCCTTACTGTCGTCGCCGATATTGGCTTGGAGGAGGAGGTCGAGCTTTGTGGCAATCGGCATGTCGCGCCAAGTCGAGACGGTATAGGTGGCCTCAGTCGCCACATCCCGATCCGGACTGACCAGCAGGGCTTTGACCGCATCGATTTCTGGCGGTTCCAAAACGGTATCGAGATAGCGAAACGCTACGGCGATCACTCGCAATGCCAGATTGCCTTTGGCGTCGAGATAGCGGGCGACCCACGATCTCGCCAAGTCGGGATTGGTGCGCAGGAGGACGCCGAGACTGAGGTTGGCCCATGACGCAAGAGGCCGTTCCGGGTCCATTAGAGGGAGTTCGCACATGGCGGAGGCGAACTCTTCGTCATTGCGGCAGAACTGGTCGAGGACCAGATGAGGGTTCGACTCGGCACGCGTCGTCTTGAAATCCGCCATTACGCGTTCGATGGCCATCAAGCGCTGCGACACATCCGGATAGGCCTCTGTGATTTTGGATGCGTTATTGAGAGCCCACTTGCGGGCGCGCTTTTCGTAGTCGTCGACATCCTGATCAAGGAAACGTTCGTAGGCGTTTCCGCGGACCGCATCGCAGATGACGAATTCGACGTCGCGGTTGATGGCTTTATGAATTTCGCTCGCGATTTTTGCCAGATCCGGGTCGCGGCGTTTCTGGTACCAGGCGAGCCTTAGGTCGATTTCCTGACGGGCGATAGGGAGCATACCCTCGTCGACGCGCTTGCGCACGCGTGCCAGGGTATCCTTGAACTCCTCGGTAAAGGCAGCTCTGTGCTCTCCCGGGCTGGACAAACCCATCAGGCCGTGGGGGCCGCGGGTCGCTACCTCCAGGAAGTCCGCTGCGGCGTAAGCGATCCGCACATTTGTACTACCCATTAGCTCCAGCATCTTGTCGACGATCTGCCGGCGGAAACTGGCTACAATCTCATGCGAGATGAGGAAGGGTGAAACTGAAAACGTTTCGCGGGTTGTGTTCCACTGTGTGCCCTCGGCGCTCATCAGCGGCTTTAAAAGGTCGAACGGCGTATGCACACCTGTCCACCCTGGGGGGTTATCGCACAATGCCAGTGCAAATTTCAGGACGGCTTCATTAAGCCAAAGCGGTTTGCGCACGCCGTATTCGGCGAGGTCCGTGATCACCCGGATCGGATGGGAGGTGTTGGCGTTCGTGGCCCGGTTATCGTTTAGCCCCAGCTGCCAAAGCAAGCCGAGGGCTTCGTCGATGGCCGCGCCTGAGTACACGACATTCCGAAGAATTTCCGGGAGAGCGCGCATCGTGCGGCGGCGGCGCATCTGCCGGCGTACGAAGTCCAGCGTCTGGCGCGGCTGGAATATCGCTACGGCCTTTATGGCGTCGAGTCTTGGGTTCCAGTCCTCTGTAATTTCGTCGAACGACTGCCAGATGTCTTTCAAGAGCTCGCTGTTTTCCGTGTCTCCATCATGACGGCGCCAGTCCAGCCGGCCCAGATTGACCAGAGCATTGCTCAGGTACTTGGGCGGCATCTTATCGAGCGCTTGGTGGACAAAGGGCGAAAGTTTGCCGGTCGGGCCGATGCAGACGTCGTCCAGTAGGTAGTCGGCCAGCACGTCAGGCATCAACCGGTAGAACGGACCGCGTTTAAAGACAATGCCACCTTCAACGAACCGCCGGTAGACGCGCGAGATCTCGTCCGTGGTCAGGCCTTGAAGCTCTGAGATAAACTGAAGAAGCTGGTTATCTTCAATGTGAAAGGGCTGGGTCAGGGCCAGGGCTTCCAGTACAGCCTTGTGTGCTTTCTCTTCGCCTGCCACGCCCAGATCGCCGACGGTGACCCGTGCAAAGCGCCGCAGCACCGTATCCTTGAAGACCTCATGATCCTTAATACGTTCCAGAGACAGTGTGTCTGACGAAATCACGCGCGCGGCCATGGCCACGACCAGGGGGGATTGGCCGGCGAACTGGACCAGCCGCTTCGCGAAATCTTCGCCCTGCCAAGCCGATGGCAAGGCTTCGGCGGCGAGGGCTTCGAGCTGTGGCTGGCTTAGTTCCGGCAGATCGATCTGCTTTATGGCGACCAGGCCGACGACCGCCGCTTGGTTGCGAATCCGATTCAGCGCGTAGGGCCGTGACGCGAGGATGACTTGAGTCAGATTGGCCGGGTCGGTGGCATACTGCAGGAGCTCTCCAAGATTATCTCGATCGTGGGCATCATCGACGACAAGCAGCCTCGGTCCGCTCCCCAATTGCTCAAGCGATACGCGGTTTGGCTCACCGGATGCCGTAAGGAACCGCACTGTTATTGCCGGGTTCTCGGTCGCAAAACGCCGGGCGGCATCGCGCAAGAGCTTGGACTTGCCCATACCGCCCGCTGCGGACACGATCAGCGCCCGATCGGCAGACCGGGCAAACGCCAAAAGCTCATCTATTTCCTCATCTCGCGCGATTAGCGACCAGTCGTGGGATAGGGCTTTGTCGTTACCGCTGAAGGGGCGAAAAAACTCGTCGGCGGTCATCCATGGCCCCGTCTCGTCGAGCCCGAGGAGCGCGCGGCGCCGGCCTTTGAAGTAGATGTCAACGAGCCTGACCTGTTTCTCAACGGGCAGTTCGGTCCGGACCAGGCGGGACAGATGATCCTTGTCCCACAGATCCCATTTTGGATATTCTCGCACGGCGTCGGCTGTCTGGGGGCTGGCCACGCGGCTGAGCACAAGCACGGCTCGGTCGACCGGCCGAGAGACATGATCCACCATACGCGCGACGTCTTTGGGGCCGAACTGCTGAGCGCGCTTACACTGAAAGCCGGTGACGCCGGTCTGGTCCCGCATTTCGATATCGAGGCCGCCCTGATCATGACCCTGCTCACCCAGACGGCGGACGGTGGCGGTCGGGTGAAGGAAATGGAGGAGGTCGGCCGTGAAATGCTCGAACGACTCTGGGTCCAGCAGATCGACGGGAAGGGGTTCGTAAACTCGAACGGGTTGTGTGCTGTTTGTGTAGCCGGCGGCCGACATCAGGTCTGCAGCATTGATGTGTAGGACTTCGGCAATCTCGGATATTTGTCCGGCTCTCGGCCTGTGGGTGCCGGCTTCCCAGCGGCTGACGGTCTGTTGCGACACCCCCAAACGCGCCGCGGCGTCTGCTTGCTTCTCCAGCCCTGCGGCTACCCGCGCAGACGTCACCATTGCGCCCAGATCAACAAAAGGTAGGGGAGTGGCTTTCGTCATATTCGCACACATATCATGTGTGCGAAATTATTCCAAACTCATTTTGTGAGTGTGAAGGTTCGGCAGTGTTATTCGCAGTACTTTGGCCAAAAATCCAGTGCGGCAGCTGACGCTTGTGCTCGGCTTGTTGCATATCACATGGTTATATTCCGATTATAATCCGAATATAATCGCATGATTATTTGACGATTTCGGGAGGTCGAGTTCCCATGCACCCGCTGCCTAATATCTTCCAAGTGAATCTCCAGCGCTTCTATGAACGCGTGATCCGACCGACTATGAACGGCTTACAGGTGCATCAGGTGCTTGAGACGGGGGATGCCGCGTCCATGGAGGAATTCCTGGCACGCGCGGCCGCTCAGGTCGATAATTATACCGCCAACGAGGCGGCTAAGGCCTACGCCCTGATCATAAGCGGTCTGTTCGAACGTCAACTGCGCGTCTGGGCCAGACAGCTACTCACCGACCTGCCAAAGACCAAGTCCTATGTCGAATTGGCCGGGATATGTGCAAACCACGTCGGTTACGATTTCGTCGCAGACGATGTCCGCAAGAATCTCGATGAGGCGCGCCTTGTTGCCAATCTCGTGCGTCACGGGGACGGGATTTCATCCGAGCGTCTGAAGGAAGTGGCGCCGGACCTGTGGACGTCGCCCGGGCCGGACTATATCGACCTGCTGTCCGTCCCATCGCCTGACAGCGAAAGCATTCGGATACGGCGTGAAGACCTCTACCGCTATCTGCAGGCTTCGTTCGCCTACTGGGGTCATGTTAATCCGGTGCCCCATGCCGTTACCCGGATGGTGTTCTGATGGCGTTTGTAGGGTAGGGTGGGTGACCAATGGTAAGGTCGCCGCCCTACGAGCCTCGCTCCCTCGCGCAGCGCCTTTCTAAGAGCGCCGTATTCCGGGTAGAAAAAAAGCAGGCGATACGCCTGCTCTCTTCCATATATAATTCGATTAGCCGATGCCTAATCACCCACTACTTAGTCTTTACGACCTGGCCGTGAAGCGCTGCGCGGGATGCTTCTGGTTATTTACGAGCGGGGCACCTCAATCACGCTCGCCACCGAAATGGGTCCAATATGTAGCACCGATACCGCTGAAAGTCCTTGTCTAAGGAGCTGAATGGGCCTGCGCTTTAGAATATAAATCAACTCCATTCGGCAAGTAGGCGGTAGATTTCGGTGCTCATTCACTACGGAAGGTTACGTATCTACTGAAAAACCTCGCGAGCCTAAATTAGGGCGTTATAGAAAAAGTCGTTGCAAAATGCTAAATTGATCTAAAAGTACTCCGATTCGGAGTGCTGTGAGGCGCGTGGAATGGACCCGTTCGATCCAAAAGAAATTGCAGAAGCAATAACTCAAGGCCAAAAGAATAAGCGAAACCTTGAACTGATCTCCAATTGGTGCAGTCACGCTCAATTGGATCGCTTCGGCGGCATCGGCTTGATCGAGCAATTGCACCAAGTTCCGATAGGTAGTGTTGGCGTAAAATGCGAAAATGGCCGAGCAGGTGGTAGTTATGGCTGGGATTTGGGGAACTCGTTTCTCGAATTTTATCGCAGAAATTGCAAATCCTGCCAGGTACGGCGCTCTGTACGTCAACCCGATATTCAGCCTCTCATCGACCGGTACGAGGCCAAAGTCGCTCAACATGAACAAAATCAGGCCGAAGCTGCGCGCACCCAACTGACGAAATTGGACGCGCGGCGCCAAGCTCGCGAGCGCCTACGTTCGCCTACAAACGTCCTGAGCAATGAAGTTGTCGATCTGATTGATGAGGTCGACGCGCACGCCTGTAGCGATGCCGGTAAGAAACTGGCCGAGATGGCGCGTCTTGCGCCAGAAGCCTTTTCCCCTGATCTACGCGCTCATTTAACAGGCCTAATCGCTGCTGAAGAGCCTCGCTTGGCACTTGCGGCCTATGGCGTTATTGTCAATCTGGACGCCTGTCCTCTGCAGGGAAGGTTGGCGCTATCAACCGAAATCCTGAAAAGGAAGCCGGAACATTTAGGCGCGGCGGATTTCATTGGCACACATGCGGATCAACTCGATCCGGCTTCGCTTGAAGACCTCCTCCCACGCTTGGCCCGTTTAGCCAAGCCGGCTCGCGGCATCATGTCGTATCAATCGCCGCACTCAGACCCACTGATCGCTGTCACACGGGCCCGATTGCCGGAAACTATCGCTTTCGTTGGTAGAATCCTCGGAGATGGGGGACCAGGTAAGGTATTGGTCGCGTCGCAAATCATCGCAACCATCGGAGATACCTTTCCATCCGAAATACGCCGTTTCGGAAGACAAATTCTTTCGCTTCTCCTGCGGCGTCGTACGCTCCTACCGGAATTTGAAAACAGACATGCAAACGGACTCGTCGAGTTACGTGATGCTGCAGTCGCCGTCTGGAAGTCGGACCCGCTCGCAGCAGACAAACTATTGCAGTCGCTCCTACAAGGCGGCGATGACATCGCCCGAACCGAAACCGCGAAACTTTACGCGAGATCGCTCGATGTTCTTCAAGAAAAGTCGGTACTCGAGCCAACTGAGATCAACCGCACTGCATTCAAGCGGTTGCTTTGGGCGGCCGTTGAAGATGTGGGAGTAGACCTCGATTCCCGTGCCATTGCTTTTTTTCGACGTCCCGTCAAAAAACTGGCGAAAATTGCGGCCACTGAAATAGATTCCCTCTTAGGTGCTGCGGCCACCCTGAGCGAGCGATACGCTGCGATCGGGAAACCCAATGATCAGATTATCCGGCCAAAAACCTTCCTGGACCAGTTGAACGTCAGACAGAAGCGTTCCTCGATCGACACACTTCAGGGTGAGCTGATCAGTTGGGCCATTGTCGGTGCGACCGAGTTAGGCGTAGCAGGCGTCGAAAGCATTCTGGCCCTCTATACCGCCTTGCCGGATGAACAAGAACAAATGCGCGCCAATATGGTCGCGCATTTCGGGGAACTTATCACGTCGCCCGACTCGATGAATGCCGTCCTGCCCCAGATCTACCGTGCTCTGACGGATGATAGCGTCCTGATCCGGGCTAGTGCGGGCCAAGCCGTCGGATCGACCAATTATCATCACAGGCGGAACTTCCCCGAACTGATTTTCGAGCTCTATCTTGTTCATCTGTCCGATCCCTTTGTGATGGTACACAAGGGGGCGGTGAAGTCGCTTCACCTCTACGACTTCCCGGAGAACCTCAAACGCTCTGCGATAGCTGCACTGGTGGACCTCATCAACACCTACAGGCGTTCCAGAAAAGATGACAACTTCCTCGTCAGCTGCCTAGGTCATTATGTCAACAACCTCACCGATGCACAGATACGCGGTGATCAGGGTAGGGCTGTCATTGCGCTCCTCAACGAAATTGATGAAATGGAAGCCTGCGCAGCTATGGATCGCGGGATGGGGGTTACACTTGTCGAGGCACCGGGCGCGGTCGATCTAATGTGCAAGCTGATCCTATCCGAATGGAACATGGACCGCCAGAACGACCCTTTGCTGGAGCACCTGCAGACCTACCCGCGTAACATACTAATTGCCTCGGCGAACTCACTGGTCGAATTGGGCAAAAAATTAGGGGAGGACGATTTCCATAAGCCTCTGTCCATCATCTTCCTCCTTGTCCGTATCGCCTGCCCATCGGCGGCAAAGTCCGTTGTTGACGCTATACTCCCGACCATTCCCGACAACCGGCGTGAAAAGGTCTTCCGTGACCTGTACGGCACAATAAAGATAGCGTGTGATCTGGAGGCGAGCCTCCCACCGAATCTGGAGCAGGTGCAGGCGGCCAGAGCGGCCTGGGATCAACTATTCGAAGACATAGACAAGGACGCTGCAGAAGCCGATGAGACACGAGACATTTCACCGATCTTTCTCAGCCAGATTGAAGGCCCTTGAGCTTCTATTGCTTTCCGCCCAGAGCCGCTCATTCGAACCCACCCAGATAGACGAGGTCGCGTCCGATATCAGAGAAATCGCAGAGGCTTTCGCAGCGGAAGCCCCTGGGCCGGATATGCTCCAGTTCGCAGAGGTTCTCGAGATATATGCGCTGCTGCTGAAATGGGTCGGCGGCGTGCGCCAAGGAGGTGAACGGCCTGAAAAGCATCTGAACGCGGCAAAACTACGAGCCGACGAATACCTGCAGGATACGGTCGGTAAAGACTGGGTTGGCTTCGAGACGGCATGCCAGGCGGTCAAGGCGATCACTTCGCCGACGGACATCGCAGCTGCGCGCGAAGCAATACTGCAAACGGCGCTCAGTTTTCCGCTCTACGCCCCGTCGGAGCGCATGTCCTCGTACCGACCAACAGACGGCTCCGAAGTTGAGGCATTGAACATCGCCTTCATTCGCTTCGCGATTAACGGCGAACCCGCCAGTTCGATAGACACGCTGGCGCCGAACACTGCCTATGATCTGGAAATCGATCTGCGAATTTCGCGGTGGCCGGATCGGGCCGAACTCCTAGTTCTAGTGCCCATATCGGTCGACTTGGCGGACGGTCATTTCGAGTTGCCGCGGTTCAGCTTTCCCCGGCCACAGGCCGTCGGACCTGTTCACGTGAAAGAGAAGGGGCGCCTGATTCTCAAATTGCCGCTTTCGTTCGGCGCACGGCCCTATGAATTCAAATACGCCGCGTCTTTTGAACCAAACGCAAGTGAACAGGCAGTCAGCGTCATCGGTCACCGAACCTTACGCCTTGAAGGCGTAGATCTCAAATCCCATCCCATTTCCGGATATCGTGAAGTTGATGAAAAACTGATTAGCCTTCGCCGAGACCTGAGAACCAATAGGGTACCCGATGAAGATCTGCAGCCCCTGTTCGTGCTTTTGGCCGCGCTAGGTAATGCCTCGGGGCAAGCCCTGTCAGATAACCTTTTTCCCAAACCGTTGGCCGAAGAGGCGTTTCAAAGAAAGCTGACGGAGATATTACGCGCACATCCCACGATCGGATCGAAACTCGAACAGCATCCCGCGGTGGGCGCGGGTATCACCGACCTCTCCTTCGAGCAAATACGCCTCGAGCTCAAGGTAGAAGCGAAGACCAAGGTCGACGCAAAATTAATCGAGACCTATGCCGACCAGACGGTTCAATATGTTGTGGCTACAGGTAAGCGTATTGGCATCCTATGCATATTGGATGGATCACCCAAGTCTGGCCCGCCGTCGCCGACCGCCTCTCAAATTCAGCTTTTGCGACGACAGGTCGAAGACGGGGAGATTTTTCTGATTGTGGTCGTTATCCAAGGCAATCTCGCCACCCCGAGTAGTCTTTCCAGATAGACAAGAGGTCTGACCGAAATGGTAGTGGTAGCTAACTTTACTTATGCCCAAGGTCTAGCAATATTCACAGACGAGAAGCAGTTCAAGGACGCGCATGTTCCATGTCACTAACTGAATTTATTACCTTGCAAGAGATCAGCCAACTCCCGCCTGATCCACACCTTGCGTTCGCGCATTTTGTACAAATTGTCGAAAGCTCATTGGAACGAAAGATGAAGGAGCTGGATGACAATTCGCAAAGCGGTTGGGAGTTAATGTCGGATGTCCGTCATTCTTTTATGAACCATATCATTGCGGCCGCAAAGCGTTATCGAATTCGCCCAATTATGGGCATCGAACTGCCTAAGCATAATGATTTTGACTACCAAAACTGGCGTCAGTTTAAATCAGATTTAGATCACTATGTGACGCAAATATTGCTAAACGACCCAGAAGTCGAAATAGAGAAGAGTGTTGCTTTAACGCCGGAGATCAAATCCAATATACGCAGCTATATTGTAGCGATGAAAGGGGAGGTCGATCGAGCGAACTTGTCAGATGATCTGCGAGATAAGATGCTGAAAAAGCTTCGAGAGTTTGAGGATTTGTTGGAGGAACGGCGAATCAGCTTCCTCGCAGTTACTGGGATCATAATGACGATACTTGGGGTTCCCGGCAGCCTGTATGCATCTTATGACATCGTAACTAAGCTCTCAGCGAACATATTTAGTGAGATGGGAAAAGCGAAGGCTATCGAAGCGGAAAGCCGCGCCATTGCGATCGCTCAGTATGAACCGATATTAATTGCCCCGCGTAGCGTCGACACCGGCTATATCGCACTTGAAGACGCCGGATGCGACAATGCTGTCCGGGTCAATTCGTCCTCTAAAACATTCGACTTAGACGACGAAATTCCATTCTAATCGTTTCAAATAATCAGAATCAATGGCGGTGAAGTGAAGTAATTTCCCATAAGTAGTATTATGCGTCGAAATGCAAAAAACTTAGTAAATAATTGATTTTATACAAAATATTCGCTTTTCCCGGGCGATACATGCAGCGAGATGGCTTCAATCCGCAACTGTCGGTAGGATTAAAGGATGATGCTCGATCCTGTGACGTTCTGTAGATTTTCCGTCGGCTGCCAAGAACCTGTAGCCTTCGACAATTCCAGACGTGAAATCCGCTGAGACGTTCTTGGTGCGGTCACCATAATCACTGGCCGCTTTTGCTTGTCGAAACCTGTTGAAATGTCCTGTGCATCTATTGGCTCGTAGGTACTGTTAAAATCCACCCCTTCTTCTGCGCAACGCCACATATGATATAACCTATCGGCCTCGATAATCGCCTGCTCAAATAAGGCACCATGTGCCGGCTGTCCCGCGAGACGACGTCCAAAGTCCTGGAGGTGAGAATAAAGATCGAATTGGAGGTCGCGAATATCCAGAACTTGATCTCTCCGGCCGTCGTCCAAGTCATTCCAAACGTCACAAAGTTGAACAAACGAAGCCTTTGTGTGGCGTATTTCATCCAATCCAAATGCCGCGGATTGTTCCCATTCAGTGTTCCAAATTCCATGAATTCTCACGCCGCGGCGCAAGTAATCAGCCAGTGCTGCATAATGCTGACCGGATGTCTCAACGAACGCAATGCCAGCGACGAACGGCTTGTCCAGCAAAACCCCTTGACGCGACAGGATTCCTAACTTCTCCGATCCGTCGAAGTTGAATTTCCCATATCCCCAAACCTCACTTCCAATCGCGCCCGCAGCCACCGCGAATAAGTGGCCAGTAGAAACTCCATCCTTCGATGTGAACTTATATTTCAAGTGTGAGGCGGATGTACCAATCCCGACGCGGGCAAGAGAAACTACCAAGATCGTCGGGCGGGCCTGATACTGGCCGAATTTTACATTACTCTTGATCTTTTCCGTTGTCTGATTGATCGCGTCGAATAGAGTGGCCCCATTGCCATGAGGCGAATGAACAGTTTCCCCGAAACCAACTCCCACACCGTTTGTGCTTGAGGCCGCGCTTTTCTTCGCAGCTTGCTCGGCTTTGTAGCTTTGCTCGAAGCCGCGCAACATGACATCTTCCATGGTACGATTAGGATCAAATACATTCAAAGTTTTTAGTTCAAAGCCGACTGTCGGGAGGACCGTCGTTTCAAAATCAGGTGTTTTGCCTTTGTTGCTGCCGTCGGGAACTGCTCGGATCAATAGCCCCCTCTCCCTCGCTGCCAAGAGGATTAAGCCCTCGCTATAAGCTTCAACAATCTGACTAAAGTGCCCGTGATCGTGTGGATTTCTGAACGGTTCGCACTTCTCGCGTATTTTTCGCCTTACGGCCATAAAGCTGGCGTCAGTGGCGGAAGCAAGGTCGATCTCGTCCAGAATCTCTCGTTGGATAAGGTGCGCCTGAAAATTGCCGCCTTCGGTATTAACTGACTGCAGGATAGGTAGAAGCTCAGCGTACAAAGATGGCATTAGAAAGCACTTGATGAGTTGAGAGTTAATTTCCGATACCCGCTGTCCGGGTGAATTAACAGTCAATCCTGATTTTGACTTATTACACGCGATAAGCGCCATTCCCGCATGTAATCTCGCGCAGAAAAACCCACGGCCTGCGTCAGGATTTTTAGGTAGTTGAAGGATGGCCTGCGCTCCAGGCATCCATGCTGGCCAGCGTCTCGGCTTTAGTTTTTGCAATGTCGGCTTCTTGCTCGGCCATCCGCTCAGCTTTGAATTTTGCCTCAAGGGCCGGAACTAACCAAACGTTCAAATCTGTAGCATAAGCAGACAAATGGTGAACATCAGGCGGCTGGCTTGATCATGCTGGCCCGAGATTGCAGGTTCCTCAGGGGTCTTAGTTCTCCAACAGGACGGACTAGTTCATTTTCGTTTCCCCAAATGTAGTCACCTGTGAGGTTTATATGCTCCCAGCCAAGCGGCGAGAGGTGGGACAGCATGGCGTCATCGATAACTTCGCCCCGCGCACGCAACTCCTCGACAGCCTTTTCCAGATACCTTGTGTTCCAGAGGATTATGGCCGTCACGAGGAGGTTGAGCCCGGAGGCGCGATGCTGTTGATTTTCGTAAGTGCGGTCACGGATTTCGCCGAGGCGGTGAAGGAAGACGGCGCGCGCAAGGCTGTTTCTGGCTTCGCCCTTGTTTAGCTCCTGGGTGGTTTGGCGTCGCAACTGGGGATCTTCGAGCCAGTCAAGGGTGAACAGCGTCCGCTCCATCCGACCAAATTCACGCAGGGCCATGGCCACGCCGTTTTGTCGCGGATAGGCCGCGAGTTGGCGCATGATCACCGACGCAGTGACCTGTCCCGAGCGAATAGACTGGGCGACACGAAGAATTTCAGTCCAGTGGGCGCCGATGAGCTCGATATCAATTTTCGCGGCGATAAGATTTTCAAGGGTGGGATAATTTCCTGGCTTGTCGAAAACGTACAGGCGCCGGTCCTTGAGATCCGGTATCCGTGGCGCAAATTGGAACCCCAGGAGCGAGCATAAAGCGAATACGTGGTCGGAAACGCCGCCGCCATCAGTGTGGTGTCGGGTCACCCCGGGTTCGATCTGGTGCGACAGCAAGGCATCAAGAATATGGAGGGCCTCGCTGGCGGTGGCGGCGATGACCTTAGTGTAGAACGGCGCGTAACGGTCAGAGATGTGGGTGTAGAACTTGACGCCCGGCTTATGGCCGTAATGGGCGTTGAGCCGGCCGGAGTCGCGGCCATATCCCGACGACTGGAAAAACTGTCCGTCCGACGATGAGGATGTTCCGGACCCGAATGCCGCTGCCAACGGCAGCCGTTGCTGTTCCGCCACTAACCGTTTTAAGGCCAGATTGTACGTTTCCTCGCGAATGTGCCAGTCAGACACCCACGCCAACTGCCCGAGACTGGCTACGTCGCAGGCCTCGGCCATGCGGGTGAGGCCCAGATTGAGGCCGTCGGCGATCAACGCCGCCATTAACGTCTGAGGGCTATTCGGCGTGTCCGCAGTCCGAAGGTGGGTGAAATGGTCCGTAAAACTTGTCCACTCATTCACTTCAGCCAGGAGGTCAGTGATCCGGATACGGGGCAACAGCGCGTACAACCGGCTTATCAAGGCGTCGCTGATGGCGGTCGTCGTCCGCTCGATCGGCGCGATCTTCAGATTGCCCTTCTCAACCGCCACGTCGGTAAGGTCCCCGCTTTTGGCCTTTGCTTCAATCTGGCTGAGCCGCTCCTGGAGACGGTCCCTGCGCGCATTGAGAAACGCGCCTAAATCAGACTGGACACTAACCTGCAAGCTATTATTTTGCCTGAGAAGTTCCAGCCTCTCATGCGAGATAAGGCGATCCTCAAAGCTCTTGTATGTCGAGCTTCCCTTGACCCACACGTCGCCGGAGCGCAATCGCTCGCGAAGTTCCGAGAGGATGCAGAGTTCGTAATATCGTCGGTTCAAGACACCGTCACTCCAGACGTATTTGGCCCAGCGCCGCCGCACGAATGAGGTCGGGGCGTTCTGCGGTACACCCACTCGCCCCGAACGATTGAGGGACCTGATCAGATCGATCCCCTTCAGGAGAGGGGAGGTGGCGGACACGCCGAGGAATTCAAAGGCCTCAAGGAAGGCCGGCGACCAGCGCCGGATGCCGATATATTGCTGGTCGAGGATTTCGAAGGCATCGAAGTCTGCGGGGCGCAACAATTGCTCGGCCTCGGCCAGGCTCTGACGAAAATGATCCCATGTGGTCACCTGAGGGATGGCATCGAACGCATCGCCGCCGGTATCCTTGGCGACGACGATGGCCTTGCCCACTTCAACGAGAAGCCTCAACTTCGCATTTATGGCCCGGCCATCGGCCTTGAATTCGCGATCATGCCTGCCCTGAGCCTTGCGGAACATGGCCCCGATCAGTTGCTCAAACAATTCTATAGCCTGGTCGGTCAGTTGGGTCCGTAGGTCCGTGCAGATAAGGACGAGCGTCGCGTGGCGCCGTCCCGGCTCGAAACGCGCGATATGCTGGACGGTCGTTCGGCGGCCCTCGCGCTCTATTTGGGCCTGGCGGGCGAGCGAAATTTGACCGTCAATCGTTGAAGGGAGATTTAAGCCCCTCACATGGTCCAGTCGGTCGATCAATGCCGTCATCGCGGATGGCTTTGAGCTTTCGGGAAATTGGCGCAACCACGCCAGCCATGTCGCTCCGTTTTCGTCTTTCGCCTTGGTCAATTGGTCAAGTTGGTATTTCTGGCTGGCGCTTAGTCCGGCGGTCATCGCCCGATGTATGTCTCGTCGAGCGCGCACTCGGGCCCGAAGGCAAATGCGCTGAAGGCTACCGATCGGCGGCACGATTATTTGCCGCAGCCTACATTCTCCCAGTGCTAGGGTTGCAAGGTGATTGAGCTGATCGTTTTCAAGAGCATGAGGGACGAGCCAATCTTCGATTTTCTGCGCTGGTATTGCCCCAAACGGTCGAAGGTTCATGGCCTCCTGGAGCTGAGCGCTATGACGCCTGCGTGTCTGTTCAAGGTAAAGGTCGAAATCGGTTGGCAGGCTGTCTATCTGGGCGGCGATGAACTCGATGGTCGAAGCGGGCGGACGTTCATCGGTCCGCAAAGGGCGGCCAGGGTATCGCAGGTAACAAAGCATGACCGCGAAGCCGAGGCGATTGTGATCATGTCGGCAGCGCGCGATAAGCGTAAGGTCAGGCGGCGACAACGTATAGTGCCGGATCAAATCAGGTTGGGAAACGGCAGGACCATAAAAGCGCGCCACCTGATCTTCCGTAAAAGTCGGTCCCTTTGACATACTGACCTCGCGCCTTCCGCTGTAGGGGAAGCAAGTGATAGCAGTGCCGCCAACTGCCAAGGATACCAGTTCGCAGCAGCATTGCCAGCTGAACGCAGGCCCAGAAAAAGGAGACAGATTCGAGCGCTAACGGTACGTCGGGCCATCGCTTAGCGCATCGTTACGAACGATGCAAAATGATAGTAGCTTAGCTTACATAAATGTAATAAGAGCTACGACATGAAATTTGTCACACTGATCCTGTCCTTGCCCACCGGAAACGCGACCGTACGCATGCGGGCATGGCGCGCGTTTAAGACGGCAGGGGCGGCATCCTTGGCAGATGGTGTTTACATCTTGCCGGACAGGCCCGATTGCAGGGAGGTGGTAGGACGTATCGCCGCGGACGTTATATCTGGTGACGGAACAGCGCACATCTTAGATGTGGTAAAGGATTCGCCCGAAGCCCTCGTAGAACTGTTCAGCCGAACCGACGACTATCAAGCACTCACGGACGAAATCGCATCTGTTTCAGCACATCCCGATTTGACCCATGGTGACGTGCTAAGATCTGCGCGCAAGCTCCGAAAGGCCTTCGACGCCATCAGAGTGATTGACTATTTTCCCGACGAAGCTCAGCGGCAGGTCGAAGTCCTTCTGAGTGAACTCGATCAACGCATTGCCCGCGCATCCGCGCCAGACGAACCGCACTTTTCCGATCAGCCGATCAAGCGGCTGGAGGTCTCACAGTACCAAGGCCGTACCTGGGCGACTCGTCGGCGACCTTGGGTCGACAGGTTGGCAAGTGCCTGGTTGATCCGTCGTTTTATAGACCCACAGGCTACTTTGCTGTGGGTGGCTTCACCTGCTGATGTGCCAAGCGAGGTGCTCGGCTTCGACTACGATGGCGCAGCCTTTACGCACACGGCGGGCTTGGTGTCATTCGAGGTGCTAGCGACAAGCTTCGCACTCGACAGTGAGGCGTTCAGACGGATTGGGGCCATCGTCCATTTTCTTGATGTTGGTGGACTGGAACCGCGTGAAGCGATCGGGATCGAGACGGTGCTTAAGGGGCTGCGCGAGACCATAACAGACGACGACGCGCTTTTGGCGGCCGCGTCATCCGTGTTCGACGGACTGTTTGCTTCTTTGGACGGAGGCAATCATGTCATCTGAACCACCCCCCGAACCCGTCAGTTTTTGCGAAGCGCTGCGCTTCTGGCTGAAGCTCGGCTTCATCTCGTTTGGTGGGCCAGCGGGGCAGATTGCCATCATGCACCAGGAACTGGTCGAGCGGCGACGTTGGATCTCGGACAAGCGCTTCCTACACGCGCTGAATTATTGCATGGTTTTGCCGGGGCCAGAGGCGCAGCAATTAGCCACCTATATTGGGTGGCTCATGCACCGTACATGGGGCGGGATCGTGGCCGGCGGTCTGTTCGTCTTGCCATCGCTTTTCGTCTTGCTGATTTTGTCTTGGGTGTATCTGGCGTATGGCCATATGCCATTAATTGCCGGCGTTTTCGCCGGCATTAAGCCGGCAGTGACTGCCATCTTAGTCCAGGCCGTTCACCGGATTGGCAGCCGAACGCTAACGACACCCACGCTTTGGGGCATCGCGGCGGCTGCGTTTGTTGCGATTTTTGCATTTAGGGCTCCATTTCCATTAATTATCGCAGCCGCGGCCGTTATTGGCGTTCTGATCGGCAAGCTTTCTCCCGGCAGCTTAAAGGCAGCAGCAGGGCACAGGTCTGGTGGCAAGTCGTTCGGAGCGGCGCTTATTGATGACATGACGCCGACGCCTGAGCATGCCCGGTTTCGCTGGCCGCGGCTGATAATGGTCGTTGGCATCGGCCTGGCTCTCTGGCTTGTACCCATTGTCGCGCTTGGCTCTGGACTGGGCTGGCAACATCCGCTCTGCCTCATGGGTATCTTCTTCTCGAAGGCCGCTCTTCTCACTTTTGGCGGCGCATATGCGGTCCTGCCATACGTGTACCAAGGCGCGGTATCGCAATATGGTTGGCTCACCGCGCCGCAGATGATCGACGGCCTGGCACTTGGTGAAACCACTCCGGGGCCGCTGATTATCGTGGTCACGTTCGTAGGATTTGTCGGCGGATGGAATACGGCCTGGCTCGGGCCGGATCAGCTCGTTGCCGCCGCAATCCTGACGGCGCTCGTGGTAACCTGGTTCACATTCCTGCCCTCGTTCATCTTTGTCCTGGCAGGTGGGCCGCTCATCGAGACGACGCATAACGATTTCAAGTTCACCGCACCGCTAACAGCGATCACGGCCGCTGTGGTTGGAGTGATCCTAAACCTTGCACTGTTCTTCGGCTATCATGTGTTGTGGCCTGAGGGATTTGAAGGGACATTCAAGTGGGTCGGCGCCCTCATCACTACTGTTGTAGCCACCGCGCTGATCCGCTTCAAAGCCAAAGTCGTTGCCATAATAGCCGTTTGTGCTCTGGCAGGTTTCGTCATTCAGTTCTTACCTCTTATCCAGCCATTTCTCTAACTCCAGGAGTTTAACAATGACGCACAGTACCGATACAAGTCGTCGCGCCGTAATTGGTGCCGCACTGACGATGGCCGCGGCCGGCGCAGCACAGGCACAGTCGTCGCCGTCGGGTGTAAAACCCCTTGCCAAGGCTTTCACCATCCAGAGCGCGCCGAAACCCTTGCGGTTCGACCCTGCCAAGATCGATGGTATTTCTGAGAAGCTTATCCGTTCGCACTGGGAGAACAACTATAGCGGCGCCTTGAAAGCTTTGGGTGTCGTGAAGACCCGTCTCAATGAGGCCAACGGAAATAAGGACATCCCTGCTTTCATCTACAATGATTTGAAACGCGAGCATCTCATCCGGACAGGGTCTGTCGTCCTTCACGAACTCTATTTTGACAATCTCGGCGGAAACGGTCAGGCCGGGGCTGGCCTGCGCACGGCTATAGCCTCATCGTTTGGAACTTTTGATGCCTGGGAAACCGAATTCCGTACGATCGGTGCGGGACTTGGCGGCGGCTCTGGGTGGGTTGTGCTTGGGCTGAACACCCACACGGGTCAGTTGGAAAACTATTGGCTGGCCGACCACGGGCATTCACCGGCAGCGACGCTCCCTCTCTTGGTGATGGACATGTATGAGCATGCTTACCAGATGGACTATGGGGCGGCGGCCGCGAAATATGTGGACGCCTTCTTCCGAAATATCCAGTGGGACGAGGTCGCTTCACGACTGGAACGCGCCAACAGGCTAATGGCGTAATGGACCAGACTGGGATAATCGGCATCATGCGAACGCTAACAAAATGGTTGGTCGGCATCTCAGCCGTTGTCGTACTTAGCGGCTGCGCGGCGATCACCGGCCTGCAGAACGAGTTCGTCTTCCCGAACTCGGCAGAAGGCCCCATGGCACGCCCGGTTCCGGTCGGCGCCGTCCAGCACTGGGTTACCGCCAAAGATGGTTCCAAGGTCGAAGGCTGGCTTTTTCTGCCAGAAGGTGCGTCGGCCTCGAACCAAGTCCCGGCCGTCATGTTTTTTCACGGAAACTCCGACTATATAGAAACAAAGCTCGAATATCCGCAGTACTATACGCAGCGTGGCATAGCCTGCCTGATGGTAGAGTATCGCGGCTACAGGCGCTCGACTGGAACGCCAAGTGAGGCTGCTTTCGCTGAAGACGCGGACGCATTCTTCGACTTTCTGGCTTCTCGGCCGGAGATAAACAAGGGCCAGATCGGTGCCCACGGCCATTCAATGGGCGCGGCCATCGCTGTCGGTCTGGCGACGCGTAAGCCGATCCGCACCCTCGTCATGGTGTCGGCGTTCAAAAGCATGCCGTCCATGCTGGGTCGCTATATGGTGCCGTCATTCCTCGCAAGGGAGCGCTTCGATAATATGGCGGCAGTCCAGGCGTATCACGGTCCGATCCTTATCTTGCACGGCGAGAAAGACGAAATCGTGCCCGTAAGCCATGCCCGTGAACTGGCCAAGCGGGGAGGCAACAAAGTCAGGCTGGTTATCACAAGTCCCGACGATCACGACGTACCATGGAACTGGGAAACCTTCGGCAAGACACTCGACGACTTTTACGCTGCGAACGAGATGACCCGCGGCGCGAACAACGTGGAAGAACGCATTCCATAGTCTCGACGCAATCTACGATTCAAGACCGCATGCAATGGGCCGAGCCAATCAACGAGAATGTTCTCAGCTTTTCTGAGTTGAGCGGCTACCCCGGCAATTTCGTCATCATTTTCTTCGACGAGTGTATGACAATCGTGGTGTGTAAATTCCACAATTCAGGTAACCACCTTAAATCGGCCCGGAACATTCAAGTTGGCGGCGAAGACGCTAACGTCGCATTTGGGATCGCTTTCGATATACGTCATTTTGCTAGCCATGATGTACCGAGCCAAGTGTCGTGAATGATCGTAATCCATACGTTCGCTTCGGAAACGCACGCAAAAGGCCGACGATATCACACGCGATAAGGATGGTTATCGCGTGTAATTTATGCTATGGAAGCCTTATGGACAAGTCAAACCCCAATCCGCCAAATGCGCGCGTCGCCATGGCCCTGGCGAAATCCCAGGCCTACCAGGATGCCGCCGACGCGCCGGCGACATTGCGCGCTTATGCGTCAGATGTCGCGAATTTCGAGACCTGGTGCAAGCGCAATGGTTTGGCGGCGTTTCCAGCGACGCCCGAGGTCGTTGGCGCGTATCTGGCTGCAGCAGGCGAAGGCTACGCTATGCAGACGCTTAGGCGCCGTGTCGCGGCGATTGCACGCGCTTCAGGCGTCGCGGGACATCCGCTCGATACAAAACATCCTGCCATCCGCGAGACGCTGCGCGGTATCGGCCGGACACACGGTAGCCGTGGACGAAAATCAGCGGCGCTGACCACGGCAGAATTAAAGGCCCTTAGTCGCGCATGCGACGACAGCCTGACTGGCGACCGCGACCGCGCGCTGTTGCTGGTGGCATTTGCCGGCGCATTACGCCGCTCCGAACTTGTGGCGTTGGACGCCGAGAAGCTGACCTGGTTCGATGATGGCGTGCGGTTGTTACTGGAAAAGTCGAAGACCGACAAAGAAGGCAAAGGCGCCGAAGTAACGATCGTATATGGCCGGAACGAAGCCACCTGCCCTGTTAGGGCCCTGCGCCACTGGCTTGAAAAGGCCGAGATCCGTTTCGGACCTGTTTACCGAAAGGTTAACAAGTCTGGCCGCGTCGAAGCTCGGCGACTCAGCGAGGACGCGGTTCGGCAGATTCTGCTGCGTCGGGCCGCCGCGGCTGGAATTAAGGGGACTGTCAGCGAGCCCGTCAGCCCGCATGGGCTGCGAGCGGGTTTTGTAACTACGGCCTACCGCAACGGCGTGCCTGACGAGGAAATCATGGGCCACACGCGGCACCGCAGTCTCTCGACTATGAGAAGTTACGTAAGGCGCTCAAAGCTAAAAACATCCGAACCGACCGGCAAGCTGGGACTTTGACACCGTCGGTCACTTCGCCCTACGTTCATGGTTTGTCTGCTTATGCTACAGATTTGAACGTTTGGT
>NZ_JBKFEE010000015.1:0-72515 GCF_046503825.1 Asticcacaulis sp. W401b | reverse complement strand
ACGACGGGGTCATTGGGCCCGGAAGCGAGGGTTTGGCGCCAGCGCCCATCGCGCGGTGATGGCCGACGATGCAGGCGCGTGTCGAGCAGTTGGCGCGCCTTGTCGGCCTCGCCTGAACGCATGTAAGCGACCAGCAGCGTGTCCTCGAACACTTCACGCTGCGCGCCACTGCCGCCAATCCGCACAACCTCATGGGCGACGGGTTCAAGTAGAGAAGCGCAGGCCGCATAGTTGCCCTTAGCAAAAGCCGCGAGCGCCCGGCCGATAGCCGGCACGACCGCCCCCGCCCCAGGCGCACCCTTGTCTAGCAGCGCCTCCAGCCCGGAAAGGCGCGCTTCCAGAGCTTCCAGGTCACCCGTCGCGGCGGCGATCATGAGCATGTGGCTATCGATGAAGGCGTGACCGGCGGAAGGGTATCGTGATCGTGTGTAGTCGCTTATTTGTTCCCAGAGCCCCTCCGGCAGTCGGTGACCGTAGGCCGACATTCGCCACAATAAGGAGGCGCTGTCGCTGACAATATTGATGGGCATGCCGAGCGACACGTCCGGCTGAATCTGAGCGGTGTAGATGCGAAGCGCGCCATCGGCGTCGCCCTGCTCAAGCGCGTTTAAGGCGCGGTGCCACGCCAGATGGCCATGCAGTATGCCCTCGCGGGCGTAGCCCGGTAACCAGCCCGCGAGAAGGCTGTCAGCCTCGATAGTGGCGCCTTGCTCATACATCGCGTGCGTGAGCGCATGGACGCCATTGGCGTTCTCGGGCCGTAACGTGACAGCCCGCTCCAGAATTGATCGTCCCTGCGTAGCCTCACCGTTCTCAGCGATGGCCCAACCCGAATAGGTCAGGAACCACCAGTCATTGGACGCATACGCCCCTTCATATCGTTTACACAGATCAACGCGCGCCTGGTCGTGGTTCGCCATGCCCGAAAACGCCAGCAGGCCGAACGGTCCGAGTAGAAGAGAGAAGATCACGGCGTCGTTGGGCCAAAGATCCAGATGGGCCACGCCGGTAGATATGGCATGGTCTGAAGCGCCTTTGAGCGCGGTCGAAAGAACATGAATATGGCTGCGCTCGCGCTCATCCCCGAAACGTGCCGCCAGCCGTTCGGCCTCTGCAAAGGCTTGCCGGGCAAGCGTCGGCTGAGCGCAAATGGCGTGCAGTCGGCCTCGTGCGGCGTGCGCCAGGGCAAACTCCGGATCTCGCGCCAAGGCAGCGTCGAGTAGTTCGGCAGCGCCCGGCCACGCCGAAAGCATCAGCACCACGCCGTGATTGTAGTGCACGGCGGCCTGATCATTCCTAGTCGTCAGGAAGAGCGCTCGGGTATCCTGTTGAGTCATTGGGCTTTCGGTTCAGGTTGACGACGCAAAGGGCTCAATGCCTTCACGAATAGAAACAGTTTAGACCCATTGGCCATGTCCGTCTTTCGACTAGAGGCCAAATGATGTAGACTATCGGTCATGCTAGAGAATGACCCTTCGGGATGGACCGCTGTCGCGACCCCTACCTCAGAGCAGCCCCCCGCCCCTCTCACTGTTCGCGTGCAGACCTTGACCGCTAGATCGTTTTTTCCGGAGCACAGCCACGACTGGGCTCAGGTTGTCTACGCAGTATCCGGCGTGCTTACGATCATGACGGAAGGCCGATCTTTCGTGATCTCGCCGGAGCAAGCCGTGTGGTTGCCGCCGGGCTTTTCCCATCGCGTCGGCACGCTGTTCGGAGCCGAATTTCGCAGTCTGTGGATCGAAGCCGGCGCCGTTTGCGGCCTCGTCGATGATGCTACGGTGTTTGCCGTGTCACCGTTGATGAAATCCTTGATCGTTGAAGCCGCCGACATTCATCAGGGATTAGACGACGACGCCTACCGAGGCCGTGTCACGACACTGATCCTGGACCAGTTGCGTCGGATTGCGCCCCTGCCCGGCGCCCTACCCTGGCCTGTCTCTGATCGATTGATCACGCTCTGTCACTCCCTCTATGCTGACCCTGCGCATGACCGCTCTGAAAGTGACTGGTCGCGCGAAATCGGCATGTCGGAGCGCACGCTTCGACGCCGGTTCCAGGCAGAGGTGGGAATGAGCCTTCGGTCTTGGCGGCGACGCATGCGCTTATTCAAAGCCATTGAATTGCTGGGCGGCGGCCTGGATGTGACGCGCACCGCTCTGGAACTGGGGTACGGTTCGGCATCGGCCTTCATCTATGCGTTTCGAACTGAAATGGGCGTCAGCCCGAACACCTACATGCGGCAGCATTCCGTTTCGCGTTAGTCAGCGGCGAAATGCGTGGCGTGGGTCAGCGCGCCACCGGCCTTGATGGCTGCGGACACAAACGCTGCCTCGGCCAGTTCCGCTTCGCTCGCGCCGGCTTTGCGAGCCGCCTTCGAGTGCAGTTCGATGCAATACGGGCACTGGGTAGCAAGCGCTACTGCAACCGCCATCAGTTCCTTGTACTTCTTTGGGATCGCACCGTCAGCCAGTGCGGCCTCATCGAACTTCAGGAAAGCCTTCCACGCAGCGTCGGCATCTGCACCAAGCTTCGGAAGCTTTTTCATGTTGCTGGAATCGTACATGGGAATGCCTCCTAGTTCCGGCCAGCCATGACGCCGCCATCGACGTCGTGGACCGCGCCGGTCGTCCAGCCCGCCCGATCGGACAGCAGGAAGGCGATATGCTGAGCGACGTCGTCGGCGCGACCGACACGGCCGATCGGATGGAAAGCGTCAAACCCGCTTGTGAGCGCGCCTTCGATCTGATCAGGCGCAATGAAGGCCCCGTAGATCGGCGTGACCACAACGGCGGGAGCCACGGCGTTCACGCGGATGCCCTTGTCAGCCAGTTCCATGGCGAGGTGTTGTGTAAGCGAGTGCAGGCCGGCCTTCGCCATGGAATAGGCTGAAGACGGCGTGGCCTTGATGGCTTGCTTGGCCCACATCGAGCCGATGTTGACGATGGCGCCACCACCATTCCTGGCCATGTTGCGCGCAACGGCCTGAGTGAGGAAGAAGGTTGAACGGTTTAGATCGTGATAGCGATCGTAGTCTTCAACCGAATGGTCCAGGAACGGCTTCGGGAAGAAGTAGCCCGCAGCGTTGACCAGTTGATCGATGTGGCGGCTCTCGCCGTCAATACCGGCCACCAGGCTCTTGACGTCGTCCGAACTGTACAGGTCCGCCGCGAGGATCTCGGCGCTCCCGGTGCCAAGCGCATTAAGTTCCTTTTGCGCAACGCCCAGCTTGTCGGCGTCACGGCCGACCAGAAGGACGGAGCGTCCTTCCCGCACCAGGAGTTCGGCCGCGGCGCGGCCCATACCAGTTGATCCGCCCACAATGAGGCTCACTTTCGTCGTCATCTCGCTAGCATCCCTTCATCTATCTAACGTTAGATAGACATTTAAGTGTAGCAATTTGCGATGTCAAGGACTATCTAACACTAGATAGGTGAGCACATGACCAACATAGACATACGTGACCGAATTTTAGATGCTGCTGAGGCGCGTGCGCGTCGCGGCGGTTACAATGGCTTCAGCTACCGCGATTTAGCTGAAGACGTCGGGATAAAGAGCTCCAGCGTGCATTACCACTACCCCTCGAAGCCCCTGCTAGCCGAGGCGTTGATGCAGCGCTATACCCAACGCGCACAAGAACGCCTGGGGGTTGCCTCTGACGTTTCGGCAGAGGAAGCGGTCGATCGCGTCACGGCCATGTTCCGCGATGCGCTCGTTCAGGACGATCGTATGTGCTTATGCGGATTGTTTGGGGCTCAGCGAGACGAATTGCCGCCGGAAGTGGCTGCAGCAGTGGCCGGATTTTTTCAGTACATCCTGGATTACCTGCGAACGGCGCTCGCTGGAGAGACCGCATTCGGCACGCCTGAGTCATTGCTAGCAAAACTGGAGGGAGCTCTGATCTTGGCTCGGTCACTGCGTTCCGCTGACACATTCGAAGCCGCCATCGGCTGGAGACCGGCGCGGGCCTGAGCGTTTACAATCGCGACGAAGTAACCCAGAAACCTCATGAGGAAGTTTCCCGCCTGTGCCCCTTTAATGTTCAGAGGCCCCGAAGCGGAAATAACACTGATAAAGTTATTATTTGGCGGACCAAGTCCAAAAGCGGACGGATTTGGATGCGAATTGACACGTAAAATATTTGCGACCGAGCCAGGCCATGAAGATTCTCAAAAAAAAAGCCCACCGCTTGCACGGTGGGCAGTTGGGTTCCCCTGGGATCGGAATGAGGATGTGGTGAACTAGTACTTATAGGTCAGACCAATGGTGACGGTACGACCGATACGCGTTTCGAACAGTGTATCCTGACGACCGGAGTCGATAAACAGGCGGTTCTGCTCGTCGGTCAGGTTCTGGGCTTCTAGGGTGAGCTTCAGCTTGTCATTGACGGCGTAGGAGGCCGAAGCATCGACATAGAAGGTCTCGTCATTGCCTTGCAGATCGCTGCCCGCCGAGGCCGGGACGCCGCGCACGTACTTGCCGCGATAGGAACCCGTCGTCCGGAAGCTGAACGTATCGTTTTCCCAATACAGCGTACCCGAGGCGGACTCACGCGAAAGACCCGTTAGGTCGTTGGTCGTCGAGGTCAGGACGGCCCCTGTCGACGAGCTGGTCAGGATGTAATTGATCTCCGACGTGATGTGCGTGTAGTTGGCCAGAACGCCGAAATGGCTCCATAAGCCCGGCAGGAAGTCGAGCTCGGCCTGAATGTTCAGTTCGACACCAGACAACGGGCCGCCCGGCGTGTTGGCAATAAGGCCGACCAAGAAGTCGTCAGTCGGCTGCGTATTGCCCGGCCCTGTGGCCAGCAGTTCGTTCGGCAGACCCAGTTGATTATAGGGCATGGTCCTGTTGATGCGCTGGATGAAAGTCTTGATGTCCTTATGGAAATAGGCGACCGAGGCCAGAGAGCCGGGACGGAAGTACCATTCCAGTGCCGCGTCGTAGGTCGTAGCGCGGATCGGCTCGAGGTACGGGTTGTTGATATTGCCTGTACGGGTAGTGACGTTGACGCCGCTGGCGGGCGTCAGGTTACCCAGTTCTGGACGCGACATGACCTTCGCCGCCGAGAAACGCAGCAGCAGGTCGGGGTTCAGTTCGAACACGACGTTAGCCGAGGGCAGAAGGTCGTGATACTCACGCTCGACTTCGTTGCGCAACGTACCAGTCGGGTATTGGCCCCCCGGAGTCGCGATGGCGATATGGCCGACAGCGAACTGATGCGTGAAGACCGACCGCACGCCGACATCGCCGCGCACCGGAACCGGCAGCAGGTTGTCGTAATTGAACTCGGCCATGAGGTAGGTGCTCTTCACGGTTTCCTTGATCTGGGACTTGCCAGCACCGCATTCGATACCGCAATACTTCAGATCGTTGAATTTGAACGCTTCGCGCCACTTAACTGAGTCGATCGCCACCCAGCTTGCCGGTGCGCCATGCCCCCACAGGTCATCGAGACCGGTGATCTGCTTTGTGATACTGGCAAGAGTGACGCCCGCAGGCAGGGCTGTGACCGCGGTTTGGGTCGGAACGACATTGAGGTTATAGGCATTGAAGTCATTTTGACGATACTGAACGCCGAACTTCAGCGTGAGCTGAGGCGTAATATCGTATTTGCCGTCCAGACTGATCGTGGTAATATCGGTCGTGTTGTTGGCTGGTTTGCCCTGCGCGGTCCAGCCGCCGAGCACCGTCCCGTCCGCTGCGGCCGGCGCATAGGTGAAGTTGGCGGGATTTGACACATCGAAGCCGAATCCGAGAACCGGCGTCGTGTCGCCGCCGCGATAGTCGATCGAGAAGTTATCGACGTCGATGGCGTCGATGAAGGTTTGCAGGCGCATCGGGCTGTCCCAGACCGATGTCGACTTGCCGATGAAGCCGGTGACTTCGAACTTATCGGTGAATCGATGGCGGCCGTTCAGATTAACCTGAGTGAATTCCGAGGTGAACACATCGACCAGACCTTCGGAGCGTACGTCCATACCGTCGAACAGGCCGTAAAGTAGCGATCCGTTCGACTTGAACTGCACGTCCTTAACCGACACCATCGGCTGACCGTTATTCCCGATATTACGCGCCAGAGACAGGCCGGCGATGTAGTTGTCGCGGCGTTCGACCTCGTATTTGGAATAGAGAACGTCCAGCGAGAGGTCGGTATTGGCGTCGGGCTTCCACTGGAAGGTCAGGCTACCGCCCAGACGTTCGGTGTCCTGTTCGGAGTTCACGTAGCGCGGGATGCGCGGCAAGAACGCCCCCGAACCCGGCGTCGTCGCCGCATCGGCGCGGCGCAGGTTGTAGATCGTGTTATAGGCCGCGATGGTGCCGGTGCGCGGATTGTTGGTCGAACAGTTGGTGGCCGTCGCGCCCTTGGCGGCGCTTTCGGCCGAGTCGGGGCTGATCGACGCGCCGCCCGAAGGAGACACCCAGCCGATCGGCGTACAGAAGGGCTGTACTTCGCGCTGAACGACATTGTTGATCAGTACGGGATTGCCAGCCGCATCCCGACGGATGGCGCTGAAGCCGTTGGTATTGGCCGACAGGATATCCACGGCGGAATAACCGACTTCACGAGTGTGCTTTTCCTGATAGGTCAGGGTGCCGAGGATGCCGAACTTGCCGTCGCCGAACTTCCTGGAGGCCAGCAGCGTCAGACGCGGATCCGTTTTCTTCGCCAGTTCGTTATAGACGCCCTTGGCGGTGACGCTCAGGACTTCCGACTGACGGTAATCGAACGGCTTCGGGGCGCGCAGATCGACGGTTGCGCCCAGCGAGCCTTCCTCGACATCGGCCGACGCGGTCTTGCGGGCGGCCAGCGACGAGAAGATTTCCGACGGGAAGATGTTGAAGTCGAAGCTGCGGCCCGAATTGCCGGCGCCATAGATATCGGATGAACCCGTTTGCGCCGACCCTTCCATGCCATTCAGGCGGACGCGGGTGTATGTGCCGCCCAGACCGCGCACCGAGATGTTACGGCCTTCGCCGCCGTCGCCGCGCGAGAGGGTGACACCGGGGATGCGCTGCATCGACTCGGCGAGGTTGGAGTCAGGGAACTTGCCGATATCTTCGGACAGGATCGAATCAATCGTGCCGGCGCTGGTCTTTTTGACGTTCAGCGCGCTTTTCAACGAGCTGCGAAACCCGGTGACGACAACGGTTTGAATTTCATCATTGGCCGGAGCCGCTTCCTGAGCTGCGGCGAACAAGGGCAGAGCGGTAAGTCCCGCCATACCGGCAGTGATAAGCAATGCCTGCTTCAGCTTGGTCTTCTTCATGGTGTTTCCTGTGAGCTTGTCTTTTTTTATCAAGGCCGCGAAATCGCACCCTTCATGAAGTCAGACGCTCAGCAGACAAAAACCCTCAAAGAAAATTTGCAAAATAGATCAATTTAGGGACCTGCCGTCCAAAAAATCTAAAATTTGACCGTTGCGCCGACGCTGACGGTTCGTCCCGACCGCGTGCTGTAAACGACGTCTCGACGGCCGCTGTCGATATATTGCTCGTTGAGTTCATCTGTCAGGTTTTGGGCTTCGATGAATATTTTCACCCGTGACGTCAAGGCGTAGGCAGCAGACGCGTCGAGAAACACGGTCGGTGCATTGCCCTGAAGGTCGCTGCCAATGCTTGCCGGTATGCTGCGGATATAGCGGCTCTTGTACGTCCCCACCAAACGGAAGCTCATGCTGTCATCTTCGTAAAATACGGTGGCGCTGGCGGAGTTTCGCGACAGCCCGATCAGATCGGCGGTCACCGTCGATGTCGTTTTACCGTCCGCGCTCGACAACGCATAGTCGATCCTCGACCAGCTCCGGGTATAGTTGGCCATGAACCCGAAATGCCGCCACACCCCGGGCAGAAACTCTAGATCGGCCTGAAGATTGAGTTCAATACCGGTCAGGGGCCCGCCCGCCGTATTGACCACGCGCGTGATCGTGAACACGTCCGATGACAGGGCGTTGCTGTTTCTGAGAATTTCGACAGGCAGACCTAGTTGATGAAACGGCACCTGGGTGTTGACGCGCTGGATGTAGTCAGAAATATTTTTGTGAAACAAACCGATGGAAACAATCGAGTTTCGGGCAAAATACCATTCGAGCGACAGATCGAGGGTCGTGGCGCGAATAGGCTTCAGGTCGGGATTTGTTATGATGCCGAGGCGCGGTACCGGATTGACCGAGGCGCCTGGCATCAGAAAGTAGAGGTCAGGCCGGGAGATGACCTTGGCCGCAGACAACCGCAGCAACAGCTCAGGGTCCAGATCGATCACCACATTGGCGGACGGCAACCATCCGTCGTAAACCCGCTCCGTGGCGTGCCGGATGCCCGTGGTGGGATATTCCGAACCTGCCGGGGTTGCGACAGGAATGTAGCCTGCAGCGCTCTGAGCGGTTTGAAAATAGCGCACGCCGAAATTTCCGCGGACGGGAAAAGTAAAGGTTTTTGCCGTGTCGAATATCGCCATCGCGTATATGGCGGACGTCGTCTCGGAGACTTGCCCGGCACTTGCGCCGCATTCGGTCGCGCAATAGCGGAACGCGTCCATCTTCACTGCGGCAGCCCAGCGTTCGGGATCGATCGCCACCCAGCTGGCCGGCGCGCCGTAACCCCAGGCCTTGTCGAGCCCCTGCACGCGCGTGGTCAGACGGGATAGATCCAAAGGCGCGTCGACGGTCATTTGCGAGGGCACCAGATTTAAGGCCCGTGTCGAAAACCGTTCCTGACGAACCTCAAACCCGGCTTTCAGTTTCAAGCCTTCGTCGGCACCCCACCGTCCGTTTACCACTAAAGTTCGGTTCAGCGATCGATTGACCAGCGGCTTGCCCTGCGTGGAAAACCCGCCGCGTACGGTGCCATCCGAAAGCGCCGGGGCAAAGGTGAAATCCGAGACGTCATCGACATCCAACCCACCAAAGCTCAGTATGGGCGGGGCGCGGTTATCGCCACGAAAATCGATGGCAAAATCAGAGGTGTCGATAGCGTCCATATACAGTTGGAGGCGCAAAGGATTGTTGTATGTCGTATCTGAAGCACCCATCAGACCCGAAACCTCGAACCCCGGGGACACTCTGCGTCTGAACGTCAAAGCGGCGTGTGAAAACGTCGTGGAAAACACATCCGTCAGGCCTTCCGAGCGCACATCGACGCCATCGAAGACGCCGTATAGCAATGACCCCGTGGGCGTAAAGTCGACCACTTTCACCGACACCATGGGCTGCCCGTTCGATGTGATCGCCCGCGCGAAGGACAGGGCTTCGATATAGTTGTCCTGACGTCGGTTTTCGTACCGAGTAAAGATCAGATCAAGCGACAGGTCGGTTGCCTCATCGGGGCGATATTGGACACTAAGCGTCGCCGCCGCGCGCTTTTCCCGCTGGGTCGAATTCAAAAACCGCGGCAGGCGTGGAAAATAGGCCCCGCTGGCCGGTGTATCGGGCGCTACGGCGGCGCGCTGGGCCATGATCCGGCCATAGGCTTCCAGCGTCCCGGTTCGAGGATTACCGGTCGAGCATTGGGTGGCCGTGGCGCCCTTGGCCGCGTAGATCAACGGGTCCGGGGCGACCGGTACATAGCCCAAGGGCGTGCAGAACGGCTGCGCGGCCAGGCCCTCCCCGATACCATTGCCCGAAAGGCCCGCCGACAGGACATCGGCAGCGGAATAGCCGACCTCGCGCGTTCGGCCTTCCTGATACGATAGGGAGGAGAGCACGCCTAACCGACCAGAAGCCAGCTTGCGTGAAAACAGGACCGACACCCTTGGGTCAATCGATTGACTGACACCATTTCGCGACGCTCGAAAAGATGCCGACAGCATTTGCTCTTCGGGCAAATCCAGAGGCTTCGGTACATGAAGATCCACCGTCGCCCCCAGACTGCCTTCCTCAACATCGCTGGACGCCGATTTGCTGACGATCAGGCTGGAGAAAATGTCGGCCGAGAAGACGTTGAAATCAAAGCTTCGGGCATTGTTGTTCGGTCCGAACTTGTCCGACGCGCCCGTCCGCGACGCCGCCTCCATGCCGTTAATACGTACGCGGGAAAACATCGGCCCCAGTCCTCGGACCGTAATATTGCGCCCCTCCCCTCCGTCCCCGACAATCAGGGTAACGGCCGGGATGCGCTGCATGGCTTCGGCTAGGTTGGTGTTGGGAAATTTGGCAACGTCTTCGGCCAGAATGGCATCAACCGTTCCTGCGCTGCGCCGCTTGATTAACAGCGCCTGGTTTAGACTGCCGCGAAAGCCTCTGACGACAACCTCTACGACAGGTGCCTCCTGCCGCATTCCGTCGTCTACGGATACCCGATAGTCTTTAAAATCCAACGGCGGTGATGACGGCTTCGGCTTCGATGTGTCCGCCACAATCAGTATGACACCCCGGTCGGTCAGCCTGAACGTAAGCCCGGTGCCCTTAAGTAAAAGTCCTATAGCGTCGGTATCGGAATAGACGCCGGAGACAGCGCGACTTCGTCTGTCTTTGACCAGCGTTCGGTCGTACAGCACGGGGGTATTTGACACCTCTCGGAATGTATCGAGCGCCTCGGACAGGGGGCGAGCGGGTATCTCATACTGACGCACGGACGCCTCCGCGCAACAGGTTGCCGGAAGGCCGCAGACCATCGCCGCGCCTGCACAACTCAGCAGGAACAGAGTCGGACTGTTCATTCCTCGCCTCATCCTGTACCCTTTGCCGCACTTTCTGCGTCGTGAACGGCTTGCGGTCGTTTTCTTTAGCTCATACCCGATTTTTGGTCCGGCAGGTCTGTGTCAGGTTCGCCGACGCAGCGTAAGTCCATTTGAATTCCGCTCGACGCGCACCGGATACAACGCCTGAACCGCTTCGACGAAGGCCGCGGTCTGGCCGGCCATGAACATACCGTCCATGCGCAAATCCGCCACGTCCGGGGCGACCAAAATCCGCGTCGGAGCATAGTTGTTCATACGATCGACGGCGTCGGCCAACCGTTCATTATCGAAAATCAGACGGCCCTCGCGCCAGGCCAGTTCACGCCCGCTGTCGAAAGCCCGCAAGCCGTACTGATAACGAGCCGTTCCATGGACAGTCAATTCTTGTAAAGGTAACAACTCATGGCTTTGACGGCCCTCGCTCTTCCCCGGCTTGTCGGCCACCACGACCTTGCCCTTGAACAGGGCTACTGTCACCGATGCCGGACGCAGATCGACCGTGAAATCCGTTCCAAGGGCCGTGACCACCTGATCACGCGCCGAAACCTGAAACGGGCGCGCGGCATCGTGCGCGACATCGAAATGCGCGCGGCCCTGAACCAGATCGAGCTGCCGCAAATGGCCGTTGAAATGAATATTCAGTACCGAATTGGCGTCCAGCGTCACCAGCGACTGATCGGGCAGAAGGAAGGTCTTCATTTCGCCCACAGCCGTGGCAAATGAACGGCGGTTACCGTCGTAGAAAAAGACACCGGCGGCAACGGCGACCGCCGCAGCGACACCACTGCCGCCAACCAGCAATCCCCGACGGCTCACCCCGCCCATGTTCCAGCGCTTCTGTTCCATCTGATAGGCACGCTGCAAGGCGCGCGTGCGCAAGGACAGTAACTCAGGCGAGGTTTTGTAATCGTCGAAGCTGGCCCATATCGAACAGACTCGTGTCCAGGCCGCTTCGTGGCGCGGGTCCGCCGTCAGCCATTGAAAAAAGGCCTGCTCATCGAAGCTTTCGGTCAGACGGCGGGCCTCAAGCCACGCGGCGGCCTCAGTCAACTGTTCAGGCAAAACGGTAAGGTCTGACACAATAAACCTATAGGTTCGCGAATTCTGCGAGGTGAGCGATAGCGCGGATCATGTCTTTTTCAATAGACGAGACCGACAATCCGTACATGCGGGCTATCTCGGCGTATTTCATGCCTTCGAGCCTGTGAAGTATAAACACGTCCCGTGCCCGCTCATCAAGTTTTTCCAGTGCCAGAAGAATGCGGTCAAGCGACTGCTTACTGATTAGGACGCGTTCGGGCGAAATCCCCTCAAAACTATTTTCAAGTACGCCCTGCCCTTGCAGATAGCCATCAGCTACCTTTGCATGGCGAGCCCGATCACGTAAGGCATTTGTCGCCGCCGCAAACAGAAACCCCTCCGGATTTTCCATTTTTTCGACGTCTGTCCGGTGCGCGATCTTAATGAGGAGGTCGTGCGTCAGATCTTCGGCGTCGTCGCGGTTGCGCACGCGACGAAAAAAGAACCTCTGAAGCCCCGCATTGTATTTTTTATAGAGATGCGACAGCGTATCTGTCGAGATATCCGCAGACTTCTCCAGGCGGTCAGCCATAGACGACCTCCTCACCTGTCAGGGCTGAACACTCGTGCTGTCGCATTTCGCTCCCTGACGCTTGATGATGTGCCATGTTTTTATTGAGCTACAATTATCACACAAATAAGCTTCGTCAACGTGTACCGTCCCGGATTTGCCGGAGGCTCCAACGTCTGAGAAGATGGCGCTATCATGGGCATAACGACGAACAAGTTGTCCCCTGAAGTCCGCGAACGCGCCGTGCGGATGTTCTTCGATCATCAGAGCGATTATCCCTCCCGATGGTCAGCCCTGTTGTCGATATCAGGCAAGATAGGCTGTACGGCGCAGACGTGCCGAGCGACATGAACGAGAAGCTCAAGACGCTTGAATGAGAGAACGAGGAACTGCGCCCGGCCAACGAGATCCGGCGTAAGGCCAGCGCATATTTCTCCCAGACGGAGCAAGCCGAAGAACTGGGCGCCCATTCAAGCGATGATCGCCTTTGTTGACGATCACAGGGATACCTACGGGGTCGAGCCGATCTGCAGAGTCCTGCCAATTGCCCCATCCACATACCGCGCACACGTCGCCTGCCGCCAAGATCCGGAGCGCCTGTCGGCAAGGACTCGCCAGGATATCGTGCTCAAACCAGAGGTGGCGCGTGCATTTGCCGAAAACTATGAAGTATGTGGTGCCCATAAAGTCTGGAGACAGATGGAGCGGGAAGGATATGGCATCGCCAGATGCACTGTCGAGCGGTTGATGCGGTCCTTGGGCTTGCAAGGCATTATCCGCGGAAAGCCCGTTCGTACAACGGTTTCTGATAAGGCGGCGCCGTGTCCACTGGATCATGTAAACCGGCAGTTTCACGCGACGGCACCGAACTGTCTTTGGGTGTCAGACTTCACCTATGCCGTCACATGGCAAGGCTTCGTCTGTATGGTCTTCGTAATCGCACCTTTGCGCTCCTCATCCTCAGTTACCTAAACGCAGAACCGGCGCGGTCAAAAGGCCCGACGGCAGGGGTTTGAGGTTATCCATATTCTGCGGCTGGAAGCGGTCGCCGTACTTCGCCCTGAGCGCGGTATAGTCCGCCGCCGGACGCCCGGCTAAGGTATTGACCGCCGTATTGGCGACGCGGATGTCGATGCGGTTGTCGCCGACTTTCAGGAAGAGCTTCAGGTCGATCTCGTAGGGCGCGGTCCATACGGCACCCGCGCGTTTGCCGTTGACAAAGACCTCCGCCGCATCGCGTACCGGGGCGTTCAGCCAGGCGCGGCTGCCGTTGCGGCGACCATCGGGGATCGCTTCGGGGGTACCGTCGCCGAAATCGAGCCGCGTGAGGCCCGCCGCCAGATCGGACTTGCTCAGTTTCACCGTCCGGCTATAGGTCGCCACTCCGGAAAAGTGCTGGCGCGACGGATCGTCGGTCCATGACCCGAAGGCGTTGACCGGTTTGCTGGCGACCGGTTTGGCGGGGGCATTGTCAAAGCTCAGGGTCCAGCCTCCGTCGAGAGAGCGCGACGAGGCTTTGCCGGTGACGACCGGCGACAGATTGGCCGACGCCGCCGCGCCAAAGACAAAGACGCGCGATTCATAGGGGGCCAGGGTCACCGGAGCACCGTCCCAGGCGCGGACCGTCCCGTCGACCGCATTCCACACTTGACCCGCCTTGCCGGCGCGGAACGTCAGCGGCAGGGTCACCGGCGTGTTGCCGGTATTAGCGACGAAATAGAGGTCGCCGTCGGAGAGCTGGCGATGGACGAAGCCCGTCTCCGGCGTCAGACCCGTCACGTCCGGCGCGACAAGCGTTTTCAGCGTGGCACCCACATCGTTTTCGGCCACGGGGGCGCCTTTGAACAAGCGCGCGCTGATCGCCTTCACTGCCGCCGTATCCGCATCGGCCTCGATCAGATCGGCGCCGCTGTCGGGCAGGCGGTCCACCGCGATGACCCGTCCCCCGGCCCGGGCGAAGGCCTCGACCCTGGCATAGGCCGCCGGATCGATACGCGTCATTTTCGGCAGGATCAGCACCTTCGCGCGAAACCCTCTGGCCGACAGGGCCTGATCGTCGACATAGTCGAAGGCGAAGCCGGCGTCGAGGATCTGCGCGGTCAGGCCTTTGGTGATGTATTTCCCGGTCTCGCCGTCGATGGACACCGTGCCCGGTTTCGACGCGGCCAGCGCATCGTCCTGCGGGATATAGATGGCGATATCGGCGACGGGCTGCCCCTGTTGCAGCAGCCAGCTCATACGCTGAAGGTAGCGATTGACCTCCGGCATGACCGTCCACCACGGATTATGGTCGTTAAACACAGCGGCGGCGTACATGGCCCAGCCCGGTTCACCGGCTTCCGGCGGCGAATAGGGCCAGCCGTGGGCGATGAAGTGATTGACGCCTTGCAACATCAGGGTGTCGGCCTCGGCCTTGATGTCGAGCGGGGTTGCCTGAAAGGCGCCCTGATGCAGCCAGGTCCAGGCTTCGGCGCTGGTTACGGCTTTCTCATACATGTGGTTGGCCGAACTGGCCCAGCGCATGCGCGAAAAGATGCGCCAGTCGGCCCCTTCGCCATCGGCCAGATCGACCCGCCGCATCGACGACAGCGTCACCGGCGGGTGGCCATAGGTCTGCGAACGGAACCGCGTGCCGTTGCGTTTCGCCCAGTCATTGACCGGCGTCAGATAGCGTTCCTCGGTCAGTTCGGCGAGCGTCAAGCCCCAGTCGCGGCGGATGGCGGCGCTGTCGGGCTTGGCGTCGAACCATTTGAGCAGGTGGGGTTTAAGATCATAGCCCCGGCGCTTTTGGAACTCGGTCAGCAGATCGTCGGTCCAGTCGGTACCATAGGCCTCAAGGCTATCGCTGAACACGGCGTAGGGCTTGTCATCGGGAAACGCCGTCAGCAGGCGGTCGCCCACGGCATGCAGATGCGTCTGCACGGCGTCCGGGCTCATATGGTCGAGGACGTAGCCTTCGGCACCGACCGAGGCGCGCTTGACCTGCTGACCCGTCGGGGTTTGCAGGACGACGAAGACAGTGCGCGCGGCGGGGGCCGCCTTGACCGTGACGGTGTCCGCCTTCGCTTCGACCAGAACCGCATCCGCCGCCGAGGTGCCGACAAAGGTGGCCAGGACGCGCTCACCCGGTTTCAGGACGGGCAGTGTGACAGCGGTCGCCGAGGCCGCCAGCGGCAGCCTGACCAGCGCGACCCGCGCCGCCGCCATGTCCGCCGTAATATGCGGTCCGCCGAACGGCCAGCCGGACCCGAGCGTGAGATCCACCCGCAGGCCTTCGGCACGGCCCGTCTCATTGGCCAGTTTCAGCGCGCCCAAATGCGCGTCGGAGAGATAGGGCTGATTGCCATCGACCACCAGCGGATAGAGCGCCGCCAGCTCGAACCCGCCGAAGCCGCCCTGCTTCATCGCCTTGATTTCGCGCACGATCTCCGCGTCGCTGACCCTGGGGCCGAACCACCACCAGCGCACCATTGGCCGCGCTTCGGCCGGCGGCGCGGCAAACCCCTCGGCTATTGTCTCGGCCTGAGCTGGCCCCCACAGGGCCGCGACGACCAGAGATGTGGTCAGCAAAGACCTCATTAAAAATGGGCGCAAAGCTCTCGCGGCAGGTCGTGGCATCTGGGATTCCTCTTTTTATATTGGCGTATCGCTAACTTGATGTCGCTCTCATTGGGTATTGTTTTGTCGCAAACCCTGGCGTGTGTTAGCTTTGGTGAATTCACATCGTGAACTAGGCTGCGAGACTATCGAACTGACCGGCGAAAGAGAGAGTCCCGCTGTCGATTGGCTCCAATTGCCGCTTTCGGATCAGATGCACAAGCTTGATCCCGCTTAGGATAAAACCGGCACCGTTTTCCGATTTGAAACCAAGCATCGGACCCACAAGACGCTTGATCCTGCGATGATCCTGCTCGATGCTGTTGTTTAGGTATTTGCTGGTGCGGATCTGGATTGGTTCGCAGGCGATGTCCGTCTCTGATGTTTTCAACTTTGCTACAAGGTCGGCTTCGAAGATAGCTGTCCGGTTGGGTTGAGAACCGTCGATGGAGAACTGGACCCGTCTCTGGTACCGACCCAAGGCCTTACGAATAAACCGTTTCGCTGCGGCAACATCTCGGGTTCTACGGAAGAAAAATTCCACCGTGGCGCCCGGGTTGTCGATAGCTTGGTAGCGATATGGCCATTCGGCGCAAATTTTGATGTAGGTTTCGCCAAGATGCCACTTAGCGAGAAGGCCGCGCTTTCGGCGATTGAACACCTCAATAGGTTGGGGCGTGAAGTGCACCACCCATCCCCTACTTAAACACCGTTTTTGGGAAAGATTTGTATAAACAATGGGATATTGGCACTGATTTCGGTGTTTGCACTACATTTTAAGGGTTTGCGGAGGCTGTGTCAGGCGGCCTCAGATTTCAGGTTCGGGGGCAGTGCAATGCCGGCCGCCTGGAAGATGGTTCCGACCTGGCCCCGAACGCTGGTGCGGCCGGTGATACGCTTGCCATCCTTTTCGATGGTGGCCTCCTGAAGGCGATCAAGATCGCGTAGCAGGTCCTGCCATTCGAGCTTCACGCCCTTTGCGGCGCAGAGGTCCGCCAGTTCCTTCTGCAGCAGCAGAGCCAGGAAGGAACAGAAGATGTGCCCGCGGATAGCTTCGTCGGATGAGTGATAGATCGGCCGGGTTTTCATGACCGCCTTGGCGCGGCGGAACAGTTCCTCGACCTTCAGAAGGTCACGATAGCGCAGGACGGCCAGCAGCGGATTAATCTTGGTATTGGTGCGCAGGACGAAGATGCCGTCATAACGGGCCTCCTCTGCAAGCTTGCCGGCATCGATCTCGAAGGCCGGCTTATCATCGCCGCGGTCAGTGACCTTCAGGTATCGGCGATAGCCCTTGTTGCCGACCAGGGCCTTGTCCCCGCGCTTCAACTGGGTCTGCAGGCCCTCGACGATCGCTTGGCGATCCATCCGGTCCTTCTCGGCTTCAGCCTCATTGCGACAGACGATGTAGCGCTCGCCTTCAGCCATGACCTCCTTGATAAACAGTTGTGTCTCGCCCTGAGTGCGTTCGATCAGCAGGGGGACAAAGGGCTGGGTGTCGTCCATCACCGTATCGCGCACGATCTTGCTTGAGCGCTCGCGCGCCCCCAGGATATATTCGAGCTTGCGCGCCTCCAGGGCGGCAATGGTCGCCTTCGAGATCATGCCGCGATCGGCTACCACACAGACACGTCCAATGCCGAAGCGCTTTTGCAACCGGTCGACGATCGGAAGGAGCACGGTGCTGTCGGCGGTATTGCCAGGCATCATCTCCGAACAGATCGGACGGCCAGTGCCATCGATGACCACGGCCAGAACCACCTGCTTCAGATCGGGGCGATAATCCTTGGAATGGCCATGCGCGCCGAGGCTGTCGCCGCCTTCGCCATAGAAGGACAGGGTCGTCGTATCCATGAAGACCAGGGACAGATCTGTAAACAGATCGCGGCGTCGATCGAACAGGGTCTCCTCGATCACGTCCTTCACACAGCGTGGTGCCAGGGCTCCCTCCGCCTTTTCCTCGATCTCTTCCCCCAACCACGCCACCGCACGATAGAGGTGATGCAGTTGCAGGCCGTCTATGCCGTCGATCTTGTAGTCGCTCATCCACTTCTCGCAGGACCGATCCGAACCGGAGACGAACAGGCGGTGCAGAACACTGACGAACACGGCACGTTCAACGGCGAACTCAAAGGCGCGTTTGGCCAGTTGGTCGCGAAGGACGTCGCCAATGCCCAGGCGCTCCCACAACCGGCCGAATAACAATGGGCCGCCGATGCGCGTCGAAGCCAACTCACCGTTATCGATCTCGGATAAGACAAGGTTACGGTCCGAATGTTGAGCCATGGACGCGATCAGGCGATCGAGATCGCCTGACAGCAGTAACTGGTCTTTGCGTCCAAGGGGGCGAATTAGACGCTGACGCACCTTGCCATTCTCGCGGTAGGTCTCCGCGAGATAGAGATATCGATGCCCGCGGGCGACCTTTTCAACGACAAACATGATTCCGTTGTCACCTGAGAATCGCCGGAAATCAATACAAATAAGGGCATTGATGAAAATATGTTTTCACTACACATTATGACGGGGCCAAAACGCGGCTCAATAAATACAACCACTTACGCGAAATGTTCACCGCATGTTCCGCCTGCGCTGTTTAAGTAGGGCCATCGATCGATCGTCGAATGATCCAGCCCGATGTAAGGTTTGAGGATCATCTCTGCGAGGTTCCAAAGCTAAGACCGTTCGCCGTTTACCAGCGAACGCACAACAGAATTACCGAACGGTCAAAATGGCGACCTTTGAACATGGGCTTTTGCCTCTTCACAACCCATCAGGCAAAGGTCTTCCTAGGCGTAAAGTTTTTGCGACAGAGCCGTGCAAGCTACTACCTATGGTGAACGAAGTTCTGAACATTTTTTGTTGTAAGCGGCACTCCGGTAACAGTAGCAACCCTCACGTTCGTTAGCTCCACTTGCCTCACCGGCATTTCCACTTCAGCCTTAAGATAAGCAATGCTCTTCGCTTCACGCACATCAATGTCCGACACGTGCAGACCTTCTATAGGCGTCAGCTTGCGCACGTAGGTCGGCATCAGGGTTCGCCACTGATAAAGGACGTCGGTTTCGACCGCCAGCACACTGCCTTTGATCGAGGTGGCACTGACATTCGACATGTGGATGTTCTTCACATAGCCGCCGCGGCGTTCATTGGTCTTGACGAAGAGCAGGTTCATGATCGGCACGGCGTGGCCGTCTGCCCCCTTGCCGTCGCCGATGAAGTGGCAATTGTCGACGAAGACGTTCTCGATCCCGCCCGACAGTTCGCTGCCGACAGCCATAAGCTGGTGGCCGTTCTTTATCTGACAGTTGCGCATGACGACATTCTTCGTCGGGGTGTTGAGCCGCCATGCGTCCATATCGCGGCCCGACTTGACCGAGATGGCGTCGTCCCCCTGATCGAAAACGCAGTCCTCGATCAGCACGTTCTGGCTCATTTCCGGATCGACGCCGTCATTATTATGGCCGTGCGCGCGGACCTTGACGCGGCGGATAACGACATCGCGGCATAGCAAAGGATGGATGCACCAGAAGGGGCTGTCTTCAAGCGAAAAGTCCTCAAGCAAGACGTTTTGGCAGCGGTTGAACTGCACGAAATGCGGGCGCAGGTGGTTTTCGCCGGCGACCATCTGACGCTCGGCTACCGGCACGTTCTTATAGGCCATATTATAGAGCGCGACCAGGGCGTCCATGTGGGGCTTCGGCCGGGCATACCACAGCTTCCACACATCGAGTTTGGCCTTGAGTTTCCCCTCGCCGGTGATCGCCACGTTTTCGCATTCGAAGGCATAGACCAGTGGGGAATAGTTGAAACATTCGATACCTTCCCACGAGGTCTGGACCGGCGGCAGATAGTCTTCGGGCTTTTCAGAAAATAACAGAATTGCGCCCTTCGACAGGTGCAGGTTGACGTGGCTTTTGAGGTGCACCTTACCGGTCGGCCATGTCCCTTCCGGCACGACGACGATGCCCTGCCCGGCCGTATGGGCCGCGTCGATGGCCCGGGCGATGGCCGCCGAGGTCGCCGCCTGATCGCCCTGTGATGCCCCGAAATCAGTGATCAGGAAACGCTTGGCCGAGGTAAAATCAGGCACCCTGATCGACGGCATGTCAAATGGCGCCTCGGCTGTTATTTGTTTTTGCCAACTTAAACGCGGCAAGGAAATTGCCGAACAACCACTCAGAAGCGGTACGGTGAAACCGGCAAACAGGATAGAGCGGCGCGAGTACTGAGACATGGAGTTAGGGCCTTTGATTTACATGGCTGCCGTCAGCGGCAAAGCGCACTGAGATTGGATGTGGAGGACAAGGTTGGTAAACCGGTTAGGTCGAGTCCACGACGTTTGGCGATCCGCTCCATCATCTGACCATTGCCGACATCATCGCCGGGCTCATGATAGGCTTTGTCGGCCTGTGCCTGCGCCAAGGGCACATAGGTCGCGCCCGCTGTGTCCAGTCGCTTCATGACCAGGGGCAGCATATGGGCTGACCAGCCGCTTAGATGGGTCAGCAGGACTTGTGGGATAATGCGCCCATACAAGGCCTGCGACAGGGCCTTTGTCCGCAAAATACCCTCATCGACCTGACGGAGATATTGCTGCTCCATGGCCATGATCGTTTCGCCGTCGCCTTTTAAGCGGCAGCGATCATAGGCTTCCGCATAAGCCCAGTCGTGGAAGCTCATCGTCACTTCGGCGACCTGATATTTGTGAGCTGTCAGCCAGGCAATGGCACCGTCGTGACGCTCGCTTTTGCCCCCGGCGGACAGGTTCGGAAAGCGCAAAACCCGCCAGTTCTGCCCCGTCATGCGCGACTCTATGTAAGGCTCGTTTGCCTTCATATCCGCCACCCAGGCGTCCAGTGATTCCGCCCGCTCTAAGTTCATGTGAGTGAAGCCATGATTGCCCAGGGGATAGCCAGCTTCACGCCAAAAGTCGAGCACAGCGGCACCGTCAGGCGCTTGTTCAAGTTTGCCGGCGTTGACGAACCCGTAGGCCTCGGTGACGCCGTGAGCCTTGAGAGTCTCCAGATAGGCCGCCGCAATGTCCAGTCGCGAAGGACCGGAAGCATAAGGGCCCTGCAACGGTAGATCATCCACCGTTATGGCCACATCAAACCGCTTTTCTGCGTTCACTGGGTTGATGCACGCGATCCAAATGATGAGGACACCAGGCCCGACTTTCATAATATCCCACAGAGAACGTACGATATTCACGGCAACACCTGTTTCTTCAATTCCGGCACCAACCCAACCAGCGCCAGTGCCACCTGTCGAGCAAACAGTTCCGCCCCCTGTCCGCCAAGATGCGTGTAGTCAAAAACATTGGCCTGTTGGCTTTGGGGCGTGACGGCAATTTCATTCGTAACGGGCTTCTGGGCCCCAATGGTCGTACCGGTTTTGGCTGCGGCAATGACTTCAGCCGACGGGCGTTTAGAGGAGAGAAACAAGCTGGCCTCGGGGCCCATCGCCTGAACCGCATCGACAGACAAGGCGTGCAGGTCGATCACCGGAACACCCAGTTCGCGCCCAACGGTGACAATGGCTTTTGCCCATGGCGACAAGGTGTCCTGCAACGAGCCCGCAACAAATGAACGGCGGGTTAAAGGCGTTAAGAGTACCGGAATGGCGCCCACCCCGCGCGCGTCGATCACAAATTGACGGAGGTTTTGCGGGAATTCCGTATCGAGGTCGGTGGAGTGTCCAGGCTTACCGGGTTCATCGTTATGACCGAACTGGATCAGAATATAGACCTGTTCGTATCCGGGCGTGCGCGCCTCGTTCAGCGCGTAATCCCAGGAGCCTTCCTGACGATAGCTGAGCGTCGATCGCCCCCCTCGCCCCATGTTCACGCAGGTCACATACGTCGTCACATGACGGGCGCAGAAAGCGCCACCCCAGCCGCTATTCACCTGAACGGTCGAGTCTCCAACCAGAATTATTTTACGCAACTTGATTTCAGGTATTTTTCGCCGCGCTATCGAATCTTTGACGGCCACAGACACTTCCATATGACCTTGAGGAATATATGTAGGTTTAAAGGTTTCCCCAGCGCCGGCAAGTCCAGGCGAAGTAAGCGAGATCGCGGACAGCACGCGTGCCCACAATTCAAATTTCTGCATCAGATAACCTGTCGTCCTTGGATGAAAACCACGCTACGCTTTAGACAATTTGTAGATTACGCCACCACTAAATCGAAAAAGGGACCCGCGAGCGACGCTCAGCGGGTCCAAGTATACCTCATCCAACCACGGGGAGTGAAGGTCTGAGGATTGCGAAATCAGTTTAACTTATAGGTTACGCCGACCGAGAAGCGACGGCCTCCATAGCTAGCAGACCACTGATTGTCCTGCTCCGAAAATCCACGCGTCCCCTCAAGGATCGTCGCTTGCTTGGTCAAATTGCGACCCTCCCAATAGAGTTCGACACTTTTATTCACCTTGTGCGTAATCTTCGCGTCAACGAAGGTATAAGCAGCGGTGTAATATGGCTCGCCGGGATTGTAAGGTGTGGCGACTCGATTTCTCGGATTTTGGTTCGGGAAGATCCCCAGACCCGCGATATCGTTGCCGCAGCCTGAAACGCAGCGGAAAACGCGATCGCGACTTTGGAAAGCTAAGCGAGCATTTGTCTTTCCATCGTCGTACCAAAGACCAAGGTTAGCGAAATAGCTGGATCGATTTGGCGCACCCAGACTTTCACCGGTAATCGGGTCGATATACCCCGCCTGTCCTTTTGTGTCGTTGGTCGACACATTGAAATCAACGCCAGTGTAGCGCAAACGCCAAGGCAAAAATGTTAAAGCCGTCTTAGTTGCAAACTCCCAGCCCGACTGCGTGCTGCCGGGTCCGTTGCGGTACGTCGTATAGCGGAATTCAAAATCTGAAAACGACCTTCCAGTTACAGGGTCAATATCGTCTGTACCGGAGAACAATGGCGCGGTCGTCGTAAACGCTTCCGGTGCACCAATTTTCACTTTTTGCCTGTAGTAGGCCAGCGACACATTTGTATCTTTATTCGGATACCATTCCAAAGACGTGTTATTCTTCGTAGCCGTATAAGGTTTCAGTTGCGGGTTGCCGATGGTGCTGGAGCAGGTCATGTCGAGGTCTTCGTCACCCTCGTCGATACGATCTTCAGTTCGCTCATCAATCGTACAGGTCCCCGTGGGCCACAGGCGACCGATCGGCGGACGAGCAATTGCGCGGGACCACGAATAGCGAAGAACAAGCTTATCATCCAGCATTCGCAATGAAGCATTGTAGCTGGGCAACCAGTCGCGGGTTTGGCGCTGGAAGTTCACGGGTTTACTGATGGTCGTTGTTGTAACCCGGCCATTGCCCTCGTTTTCGTTCCAGTCATTGGCAGGATTACCATCGTCTGTGAAATTTTTACGTATGGAGGCCAGTGACATCTGTCCCAGCGCAGATACTTTTGCCTCGACCATACGCAAGCCAAAATTTCCGTTGAACTCTATACCCCATGGGAGGTTTTGCTCGAACTCAACCATGTAATAGGCGGCGGTAATTTCTTCGCTGGATGTGCTGACAGGCTGTGTATACACAATCCCATCAGTACCCTTGCAGACCTTCATACAATCGAAGTTATAGTTCGCCGCCCCAGTCATCTGAGCATAGGCTGCGTCCACATCGATAGTGTCCCACAACTTAAGGCCTTCGATGCCCTCGTACCCCGGCATGAAATCGCCGCGGAAGACCTCCACGCTGTTTTCGAGTATGGAGACAAGCTGCGCGCGTGTGACTGTTTCGGTGCCATATAGAGTATTGCGACCCGTGCCAGGCACGTATCCGTAAGCACAGACATTCGCAGATGTAGTGGTCGGCAAATTTTCGCAAGCCCGTATACTACCACGCAACGTATTAGTTGGAACCTCAACACCGGATTTTGGCGTAAATCCGCCTCCGCCCCACCTTGCACTGTCCGACTTTCGATAGCTTACACCCGATTTAAAAGAGGTGAAGAAAGGAATTTTGCGAAGCCTGTATGTGACATCGAGTTTGGCCGCGTCTTCAGTCCCTTCGGTCATGGCTGGAGAGAGTTGAAGGTTTATGCTATTAGAATATGAGGGAAGGCCCACAGCAGTCGCTGCCGCCATAGTTACGGAGTTAGACATCACGTTTGGATCGTAGCCAGCAGGCAGCTGAATGTCCCACAGACCGCTTTCCGTGACCTCCATTCGGCCATTTCCGTAAAAGGCGCCGCGAGACATACGACGATCGTATCGGCTGTACGACGACTCGCTGTGACTGGCCTGGAAAGTTGCACGCAAATAACCGTCTTTGTATTCGCCGCCGACTAAAATATAGTTGTTCTTCCAGTTCTGCTGGTTTCGAATATTGTCGTAGGAAATACGAGCGTTCGAAATATCGGCCGCCGTTACATGGTGATTTTCATCGACTACAACCGTGTCAGGATTCACGTTAACGGCAATTCCATACACGGGGAAAGCCATCTGCACATTCGAGCCAGCCAGAGTCCTATCGAGGTTGCGCGCGCTGGTCGGCAATCCCGCATTATAGATGTGGTAGCCTTGCCCAGGCACAAGGATAAGATTGTTGATGCTGCCAAACGGTATGTTCGTATTGTTCGTCAAGGACTGTGTTAGGAATTGTGCATCGGTCGTGGTTGTAATCCCCCCACGCGTACGGTTGCGGCGGATGTCATCTTGCAGACGATCTGCAACCTGATACTTCGCGTAAACCGTGAGGTTATTATTTACCCGATAGTCGAACCGAATATCGTAAGCAAGGCGATCCTCATACTGCGTCAGGTTAACATCGCGAATCGAGGCCGGTGAGTAGTCATTCCACTGATTTAGGCAGCTAATCTGCGAGTTGATTTGGGTCGCTTGAACCAAGGCTCGATCTGCATTGTTTGTGCCCGGCGCCATGGTATTAAGCTGCGCTTCGGTGTAGAGCGGAAACGCAGCTAAACAATCCGCTTTTGTCTTTGCGTTGGCCGAACGAGTTACAATCTCTACGGGAGAGAGTGTTTGGAAACGGCCCGTGCCGTTCACCAGCGCGAAGTCGCGGACGGGTGTGTTTGCGGTTTCTCCCGTTACAAGAGATGGATCATACTCAAATGTCTTTTCGAGTGACTTATCGAAATCGTAATCGCGCGCATATCCTTGGGAATTACTCGATCCTGCCCCGTTTATCTGGTGGCTGTCATTTAGGCGTTTGGTCGCGGTGAGATTAAAAATTACGCCCAATCGGTTGTCGAAGAATTTCTTAGACGCAACGACACCGATATCGGGTGACCACCTCTGGCTTAGCGAGTTTCGTTGTGCGCCGACGCGCAAAGATACGTAGGGCTTTTTGAAGTCAAGGCCCGACCGCGTCTGGATTTGCACTGTTCCGCCCAGACCACCTTCGGTCATATCCGGCGTTTGGCCTTTAATGACATCCACGCTTTTGATCAAGTCAGCAGGAATCTCCCGCATGTCGACCCCGCGTCCCCCGCCATTTGCTCCGTCAATAGCCAACCCAGCTCCTGAACTGTTAACAGACATCCCATCCATTTCCACGCGTGTCAGGTCGGCCTCGTTACCCCGTACATTGACCCCCTCCCCTTCGCCTGTCTCATTTCGGGGCATCTGCATTCCCGGAATGCGCGAAAGAGCCTCTGAAAGGTTCCGATCAGGAAATGAGCCGATGTCGTCGGCGACGATTGAATCCACCGCTGTTTTCGCATTTCTCTTGCGATCGATAGACCCCTGCTGCGACGCACGAACCCCCACCACGATCACTTCAGTCAAATCAGATGAAGACGGAGACACCGGTGTCATAGTTGGGCGAGAAGCGTCTTCGTTCGCTTTGGGAGAATTGCCAGAACCTTTCACGCGTAATGAAATAACGGAGCCGGTATCCGACGCAATTTCCAGGTTCGTGCCGGTCAGTAATCTGGCGAGGGCCACTCTTACATCCATTTCACCCCTAACGGCTGGGGTCTTAATCCCCCTCAAACCGCTGGAGGGCGCAACAATCTGTATGCCGGCCTGACTTGCGAATTCCGGTATGGCTTTGACGGCTAGTTCGGCAGGTACGTCGAACGACCGTACTTGAGCATTAGCGCTGGATGCAAAAAGGCAAGCAGCCATTGCAACACTCGCAAACAGATAACCCCTTTTTTTCGTATGCATTTTTTTCCTCCTCTGTGCCCGCTTGATTATTTATTTCAGGCCTTATGAAGGTGGAGACGCGCCAACTGTGAACTTTCCTCTATGCGGCGGGAGATTTTTTATCTGGCGAGCACGATTATGTTTTCCCCAACCGTCACCTTCAGATTGAAGCTCGTAGCAACGGCCCTTGCAAAGCCCTCCGGATCTCGGACATTGAACAGACCTGTAATTTCCTCACGTTCAAGATCAGTCGTCGCGAGTAGAATTTTGACGGTATTATATCGTCGAAACTCTTGAACGGCATCACCAAGCGGCTGCCCCTCGAACGCGATCTGCCCGTCTATCCAGGCGGTTGATCGTTTGACCTCGTCAGGGGTTACAGTTGACACCTCTACTGTTTCGGGGAGCGTTTGATTTGCTTCTGAATTCACTTTCGCGCGCTTATTCGTCGACAATAATACCGGCAGGACGGCACCAGGCGATTTTATCTGGACTTCGCCGTCATTGACGAGAACGTCAACAGGTCTGGATTTTAAATGGCTTATAGAAAATTTAGCGGCGCTACCAATAACTTCTATTCTGTCAGCCTGAACCTTGAAAGGGCGTCTCGCATCTGACGCAACGTCAAAGAAAACTTCTCCCTTTTCGAGGCTGAAGCTCCGATCCCTCGCCGTAAAAGTAACCCTCACGCGCGAATCGGTGTTGAGGCTAATAACCGAGCCATCGTCTAATGGAACAACCCGGAATTCACCCGTAAGGGTCGTGTACGTCTTGCTGTGCGCTGAAACCGCGTACCCAGCCATAGAAACCACTGCAAGACCTGCGGCAGCCGTTCCACCCCACGTTAGACTGCGTCGAGAAAGCGATTGATGGCCGCTAGTAGGCAATTCTCTTTCGACAAATCTGTCAGGTTCATAGCCAAACCCTAATGCCACTGCTCTCTCAGTCTGAACTGCAATAGCGCGCGCTCGTCCAAATGCTCCAAGATGACGAGGGTCTTCGCTCAACCACCCTTCAAGCTCGCTATTCTCTGCATCTGTCAGCGCTCCGCGGTCTATCCTAGCTGCCCAGTCGGCAGCGTGGCGGTCAATCTCCTGAGCGGTTTTTCTTCGCGTTACTTCGGACACTATCTTTCATTTTCTTAACACCCCATGCTTTAGACGCACGAGCTGGGCCTTTTCCGCCATCGGACAACCGCTGAACCAGCAATAAAAAACCACGGCTCATATGCTTCTCTACGGTGCTCTCCGACAGCCCAAGTTTACGGGCGACGTCACGCTGTGACAACCCATTCACTCGCCTCAACACAAAAACGTCCCTTATCTTTCCGGGAAGTTCGGCCAAAGCTATCCCTACATGCCGAAGTTCATCCCGGCCAATCGTTTGATCTTCAGGCGAAACTTCATCAGCTAGTATACTTAGATCCTCTAAATCACTTACCGTCTGAAAAGATACAATCTTCGAGCGGCGCACATGACTAGCCAGAATGGAAAAAGCCGCTTGAAAAAGGTATTTACGCACATCGCTTATATTGTCGACGGACTCTAATTCGATCAGGCGGGCATATGTTTCCTGAACAATATCGTCTACCTCCAGCCCCCTGACTTGGCGCTTTTTTAACCATGACCTTAATACATGTTCGTGGGGTAACACATAGCGAGATAACCATAACGCGCGCTGGTCAGACAGACCCATTTCGAATTTCCCTGCAGCTTGAGATGTGAAATCAAGCGAGGTTTCTCGCGACTTTCACGTGTCTCGTTTTTAATTTTTTGCTTTTATAACACCTCTTAAACAGCCGTTCAATTATCATATAAAACATAAACACCTCGGCGCTGATCTCGGCCCGGAACGAACTGTCGCCAAAATCGCGATCATGACATTCCTGCACGATGGCATCCGCCGCGACCCGATCGCCTTCCTTCGGAACGATAAGGTCGCCCCGCGCTACATTCCGGCCCGCAATGCGCACCTGTCAAGGGCGGCGCAAAATCAGGCCAGTTGAGGCGCGCGTATGGAAGCGCCTGGAGGGCGTAGCCCGAAAGGTGCTCCCATACGCGGGCGGCCTGTTTTTGGGGGTGATTAGGGAGTAGGACTGGCCTTGCGGGCGCAGCTATGGGGTCACGACGTAAGCAGGAGTCAAAAACCACGCTAAGGAGACAAAGCGAGAACGAGCGGCTCTTATTTTCTTAACGCTTCGACACCGAGCTCCTTCCACATCCACTGAAAGCTGTAGGTCGTCATTGGGTCTGAGGGGTCCGGGTGCCGGGCTGTCTGATTTTCAAGATATTTCAACCAATCAACGACCTGCTGTTTCCCTTTCGACGTTTTCACAGCTTCCCGCGGTGTTTTGTTTCCAAGCATCCCGACTGGATGGTCGAGCGTTTCTCTATATCGGGTGTCCAGGAATTGATGGACGATCTGCTCGGCAATCTCAGGGGGGATCTCGGGAGCAGTGTTGGCGTGCTGCGTATGGCTTCGCTCTGCCATCATTTGCTCCATAGTGCGTATCTCGGTGAGGGGTGAACGCACAAGTTCCCCGAGGACTTCAGAAAGAAACCGTCTTCCCTTGTCGGCACGGGCAGCGGAATTCACCGATAAATGTACGAAACGGCCTTTCAATTCCACATTTCCAAGCACGCGGTTGCCGCTTCCGTCCATAGTTGTGTCAATGGACAGTCCGCCGGCCCCCTTGCTGATGGTCTTAGTCGGTGCCGGGTCGATCTGCAGCCAGTTCCAGAATTTGTTAGTTTCCTGGCTGAGTTCGGGAAGGTCGTTGAACCGGGCAGCGATATCCTTTTGAGTCGCGCCACTGGCTAATGGAAAGCGAATGTCGTGGAAGAGTATGTCGTCTCCTTCGAAGTTCTGCATAGACCGGGTAGTGTCGTTCGCGATCCGCCCTAAGGTCTCTGTCACCCAGACTATCGTAAACAGGAAGGCGGCTTCCCGCAGAACATCATCAGCTAAGCTTGGCAGGGATTTTCCTTTCTCCGTACCATCAAGGCGCTTTAACCCATCGAGTAACAGGTCCTGCATTTCGTTGGAAAACGCCAGAAGGCCTCCCGCAAAAACGGACTTTCCAAGAACCGGGACAATTCGTGCGGCAATCTTATCCCACTGTTTCAGGCTTTTGGTTGCCGTGCCTTCGCTGACCCGTACGGGCTCCCCACCGCGGATCAGATCGCGCGCCATCAACGATTCTCCAGGGACAATATTCGTCACTTCGTAGAGGCTCATGACGGAGGTGCGCAGGGCCTTGATATAGGCCTTCGCTCCAGTGCTCTCCGTCCAGCCACGCCGCCTCAGGTACTCATCGACAATGTTCACTTCATCAACTTCGAACTCCTGAGTAAGAAAGTCCTCGAAGGCGCATCCCCAAAGCGTCATCGTCAGATCGCCACCGATTAGAGCTTCAAGGTCATCGAATTCCATATCGCCTGCATCCAGGATGGGGCCCAGATGATCGTCTAAAACCTCGGCAAAGCACTCTCTCCAGGGTTCGCGACTGAGAAACTTCATCAGGCCGCTGAGGTCATGGCTGGTGGGCATTAAATTTCTCCTAGTGGCCGTCACGGTTTGGTTTTGCCAATTTATAGGGGTCGGCGTTCACCGCTTCTTGAGTTAACACCTGAAAACCATTTCTCATAACGGCGTCCGGGCTCTTTTGACGATACCCGCCACGGTATTTTTACTAAGGCCAAGGTGCCTGGCAATGCGCCTATAGCTCTCACCCACCTGCGCAGCGGCGTGCTGCCCGACCAACGCGTTCTCCTTTCTGCCATCCTCGCCGACGCCACCAACCTCGGGTTCACCCGCATGGCTGAAGCTTGCAGTGCCGTCACGTATAAACAACTGGTTTGGGCTGGCGCCTGGCAACACATCAACCTGACCGGTGACTATCTCTGGGGCGAAATCCGCAACAATCCTCAAAATTGGAAGCCGTTGCGCCAGAAAATCGATCTTCTCGCTGCCGCGTGAACCGCAAAACAGGAAACGTTCTTGTTATGTCCGCTTAGCGAGGTTTTTGACTCCCGGTTACGGCGTGGCCCCAGTCTTACTGGAATGTCTCGGTCACCGAACACACGCATGTCTCACCGTTGCCGTTCTTCCTAAATGTGCTCGCGGGTTTCGAATCACAAATCTGCCGCAGTTATCGATATCGCAATGTGACCCGGCGCCTCGCCGACATCTTCCGCCACCAGATGACGACACCGGTGACCGACAAAGCGGCCACCAGGATGCCGATGATCGAGATGGCGATCCGCCCGGGCAGGCCAGCGATCCGGCCATTGTGAAGCGGGAGCTGCGCCTGCATGAACACGTCGCCAGCGGTGCCCTTGCCCATGAGCTGCCGGTCCCTGAGCGACCCGGTGATATCGTCGATATAGTACCACGACGGGCCCAGTCCATTTCTGGGGTCGCCTTTGGAGCGGGCGACGGCAAACCCGTAAACGCCGGCGTCAGCGACGTGGCAGGCGTATACAATCACGGGGTCGGGCATATGCGATCGTGCCGCCGCGACCGCTATGGCCGCAGCCTTACCATAGCCGATCGATGCCGGGCCGCGGTTGCCAGGGAGGGGTTGGTCGAACACGCCCGGCGTCAGGGGACTGAACAGCCTGACGACGGGTGTGAAGAGTTCCTGGCGGAGATTCAGCGACACCCCCGTCATGGCCAGTATGATCAGGACCGGCCAGGGCCACAGGCCCAATATCCGGTGCCAGTCAAAGATCACCCGGAAACCCAGCGCACCCGATTTGATGGTCAGGGTGCGCAGCCAGGCCTTGCGGCCGGTCTGGCCTTTCGGCCAAGCGAGAACAAGGCCCGTGAAACTGTCGAAAAGCCACAGGAGCGCGACGCCACCCATCAACAGCGTCCCGGCCCGGTCCGGCAGAAACAGGCTCATGTGAACCTGATACAGGAACGGGACGAGATTTTCGGACTGAAGGCAGCAGGTCCCCCATTTCCGCTCTCCGCGGATAACCCCTGAGCCAGGATCGACGAACACCTGGTCGAAGGCAAGTGGACGCCCTGCGTCGCGCGCCTTCACCCGTATGATGACGTTGTCGGAACGCTTAAGCGGCAGCAGGGCCGAGGTGACCGCGATGCCGGGATTGGCGCTTTCAACGCGGCGAATAAGGGCCTCAAGCGGAAGCGCAGGTTGGGATAGCGGCGCCTGTGCCTTGAACAGGCGGGGATTCAGCGCCGCATCGAGTTCGGGCTCGAAGGCAATGACGGCGCCGGTCAGTCCGGCGATCACCAGGAAGCCGGCGATCGACAGACCCATATATCTGTGCAGGACGGTAAGGACCTGGCGCCAGTTGAAACGCCGACTCAGAAGCGCGCGCGTATATTGACTTTCCACGTTCTGGGCGCTCCCGGCCATACTTCGAAAAGGCTGTACGCGTGCGTGTAGTAGCGCTGATCAAGCGCGTTTTCGATGCTCGCGCCAACGCTGACGGTCTCGGTCAACGGGTAGTCGGCGTTCAGGTCGACCCGCCAGTAGTCCGGCAGTTCAAAGCTGTCTTCCAGGTCGCCGGCGCGTTCGCCGGTATAGGTCCCAATAGCGCCAAGCGTCAGGCCGCGCGCGGCATTGGACTGGAACTGATAGCTGCCGCGCAGGACAAGGCTGTGGCGCGGCACGTTGCGCATGCGCTTGCCGACCAGGGCGTCGTTCGTGTCCTCGGTCGTTTTGGCGTCGACCAGGGCGTAGCCGCCATAGAGGCGAAGGCCGGTGACCGGCGTCGCCGACACGGAGATTTCCACGCCTTCGGACACCTGCTCGCCGATCGAGATCAGCGCCGACGGGTTGTCGCGGTCGGACACGGCGACGTCGCCGCGCTTCAGGTGGAACAGGGCGCCGGTCAGGACGACGCGGTTGCCGTAAAACGACGTCCGGGTGCCGATCTCATACTGCACGCCGGTTTCGGGATCGAGCGAAAGACCTTCGGCCGTAATGCCGGACACCGGCAGGAAGGAGGTCGTCCGGTTGGCGAACAGATTGACCCGGTCGCTGGGGCTATAGAGAACGCCCAGCTGGCTGGTCCACGCCGTCTGGTCCTGGCTGTCCTCGACGATCCCGCCGGTCCCTTGCACGGTTGAGGTTTCTTGCCTGAACTGCGACCAGCGGACGCCGCCGACCAGGCGGAGCGTGTCGGTCAGGACGAGGCGGTCCTGCACGAAGACGCCGGTGTCGCGGTTGCGCTCGGCCGAGCGGCTGCCGAAATCCGGGAGCGGGAAGGTGTCCGGCTTCTGGTTGAATTCGTACTGCGGGGCGTAGAGATCGAGGCTGGGCGCAAGCCCGACCTCGCTGAGGTTGTCGCGGTCGAATGCCGTATGGTCGGCGCCGAACATCAGCTCATGCCGCACGCTGCCCGTCTGGAACTGCGCGGCAATGTCACCGTAGGCAGTCACGGCGTCGCCCTTGGAGCGCGACGACAGGACCGCGCGCGTCAGCGTCCGGTACGGGTTGTCCCAGCCGAGCAAACCGAATACACCGTCTTCGTCGGTCAGTTCGTGCGTCCAGGACGCCCCCAGCCGCGCCCGCAGGGTTTCATTGAAGCGGTGTTCGAGCCTGACGGTGACTTCGGTGTTTTCGCGGATGGACGGATCAAAGGTCGGGTCCGTCAGGCCAAGGGACGGGGACAGGCGGCCATTGGGGTTTGCAAGGACCGTGCCTTCGGCCGGAAGGCCGTTCAGAAAGCCGTCGAGTTCATTGCGCATGAAAAGCGCTTCGACGGCCAAGGTCGTCCGGTCGCCCAGGTCCGCGACCACGGTTGGTGCGATGACGAAGTGGTTGCGGTGCCAGAAGTCGATCTGGCTGTCGGCGGAATCGACCGCGCCGGTGACCCGGAAGCGCAGCGCGCCGCCTGCCGTAAGCGGCCCGGTGACGTCGGCGGTGGCGCGCCAGTCATTGAAACGCGCCCCCTCAACGGTAAGCTCGGACGCGAATTCGCGCCTGGGCTGCTTAGTTACCACGTTAATGACGGCGCCAGGCTGAAGCTGGCCGTACAGCACCGATGCCGGGCCTTTCAGCACTTCGACGCGTTCGATGGAGACCGTGTCCCGCGCCTGCCTCAGCGCATTGGATGTCATGCCGTTGACCGTCTGGTTGGCCGGGAAACCGCGCACCAGGTAGCTGTCGCCAAATACGTCGAAGACCGAGCCGTCCCGCGACGCGCCGGGAACGAGCCGGATCGCGTCACCGACAGTTTCGCTGCGGCTGTCCTGGAGCGCCTTGTTCGAGATGACTTCGACCGACTGGGGAACCTTCACGGCGCGTTCGGACGACAACCGGCCGTAAACGACGACCTCCAGTTCAGCCGCGTTTTCCTCTGCAGGAGAAACGAGGCGTTTGTCGGCGTCCTGGGCATATGCCGGCACGGCAAGCATGCCTGCGCACAGGGAAAGCGTGAGAAGTCTCGATGTCATGATATGCTCCATTGATTATGGCGGGTGTCATATCGGGGTTGCAATTGAGTTGCAATGACTCAAGAGCAGATTGCGCGCAATTGGGCTTTGCTCTACATTGAGCGCTGGCTGACGGCGCCGATGCAGCTTGAGGATGGTACGCTTGTCCAACGGACACGCGGCACCCCTTAAGGCGGGGTCATCAGCCCGGTCCTGGCAAATCTCTTTCTGCACTACGCGTTCGACGTATGGATGACGCGGGAGCACCCTCACCTGCCGTGGTGCCGGTATGCAGATGACGGTCTGATACACTGCCACACTGAGGCCGAGGCGCCTGCCCTGAAGGCGGCGTTCCAGGTCCGGCTGGCGGAATGTCGGCTAGAAATGCACCCCGACAAGATCAAGATCGCTTATTGCAAGGACAGCAACCGCAAGGAAGATTACGCCAACAAGAAGTTCAACTTCCTTGGCTATACGTTCCGCCCCACACTGGCGATAAACCCCAAGCAAAACAAAGTGTTTGTGGCGTTCCTGCCCCGAGTGAGCACGACGGCGCTCAAATCCATGCGGCAAGCTGTACATGACCTCGGCGTCCTGCGCCGAACCCAACACGAACTGGCGGACATCGCCCGGCACCTCAACCCGCTCCTAACAGGATGGTTGAACTATTACGGACGATACACTCCGTCAACCATGGACAGGTTCTGGCGCTGGATCAACGCCCAGCTCATGGCGTGGATCATGCGCAAATACAAGCGCTACACGCGGCGCAAAATAAAGGTGAGCCGACTGCTGACCCTCATTGCCAGCAGAAACCATCGCATGTTCGTACACGGGCACCGAACAGCTGTCGGGGCCTACGCGTTTGCCTGATGGGAGCCGGATGATGCGAGAGTATCACGTCCGGTTCTGCGAGAGGCCGTGGGCGCAATCCCAGCGGCCTACTCACCTTATCATATAACATCAATATGTTTGAATTAATCTCTCATCGCCGAGGAACCGTCATTCCTGTATCAGGCGCTGATGAATTTTTCTCAAAGCTCCGAGACGCCATCGATGCGATGGAGCGCACTCAAACCGTTAACCCGACAAGTGTTGAGCTCGTTGCAGCCAGTGCAAAGCGTTTGCTATCCCGTCCCGACGGCAAAATTAGGTTGGACGATATAATCGGGAGTCAAGGTCAGAAACTGGCGGAGGCCGTAGAGGGAGACAGATTCAAAGTAGTCGTCCGTGAAGAACCGGATTTAGGCGGCGTGGAGGGTTGGTTTGCGCCTTAACGATGAGATGAAGGTTGGGAGTACGAAGGCGAAGAAAAGCCTGATCCACTTGATGAGCAGGGTGAAGTTGTATCCGGCAGCGGCGAGGACGGCGTTGATGGCGTCGCCTCTGCGGTGTGCGAGGTAGTTTCGGCCCATGCGATGGCCGGCTTTGAGATGGCCGATGAGCGACTTAGAGCTAGACAAGCTGGAGATCATACGCGACGTCGATCTTGATCGGATGCCGGCGCGTGCCGCGGCTGTCGTGCTTGGAATAAGCGAGCGACAGGTTTGGCGATTGTTGAAGCGTTACAGACTGCAAGGCGCTGGCGGTTTGATTTCACTGAAGCGCGGCCAGCCCAGCAATCGCAAGACGCCACACGATGTACGGGTGGCTGTCATGGCTGTTGTCAGGTCCAACTATGCAGATTTTGGGCCGACATTCGCAGCTGAGAAGTTACATGAACTGCACGATCTGAGCGTGTCGCGTGAGACGTTGCGGGCCTGGATGATCGAGGATGGCCTTTGGCAGACGCGTAAGAAGCGTCGTGGACGTGTGCATCAGCCACGGTATCGTCGTGACTGCGTAGGCGAACTGATCCAGATCGATGGCTCGGATCACCGCTGGTTCGAGGCCCGCGGGCCTAAGTGCACCCTACTCGTCTTTATCGACGACGCCACCAGCCGGCTGATACATCTGCAGTTCGTTCAGACGGAATCGACCTTCGCTTATTACAAGGCGACCCGCACATATTTGGAGACCTTCGGCAAACCGATCGCGTTCTACAGTGACAAGCACGCCGTGTTCCGCGTCAACAAGCCAGGCGGCGCCAATACCGACGGCCTGACGCAGTTTGGCCGCGCTCTAAGCGATCTGAACATTGAGATTATTTGCGCCAACTCGAGTCAAGCCAAGGGCCGTGTCGAGCGCGCCAACAAGACGCTGCAAGACCGTCTGGTCAAGGAGTTGAGGCTCGCTGGCGTCAGTTCAATGGCCGACGGCAATGCGTTTCTTCCTGGTTTCGTCGCTGACTACAACGCCCGCTTTGCCAAGCTTCCCGCCAACCCAAAGGACCTGCACCGAGCCATGACCGACCGCGATAATCTCGACGACATCTTCACCTGGCGTGTGGAGCGCACGCTATCTCAGGCGCTGACCCTGCAATACGAGAAAGTGCTTTTCATCCTGGAGCCTACAGAAGCGGCTCAATCGGCCATCGGCAAGCGGGTCACCGTCTACGACTATCCTGATGGGCGACTGGTAATACGCTACGAAGGCCAGGACCTACCCTATCGAACCTTCGATAAAATACGTCAGGTCAAACAAACTTCGGTCGTTGAAAACAAACGTCTGGGAGCCCTTCTCGACCTAATCAAACAGAGCCAGGAAGCGAACCCGACAACTTACCGAACCCGCAAAGGCCCCAAGCGCCGAGACCAATCGGGCCACATGTTCAACATCGGCTAAGCGGCGGAAGTCCAATAGCAAGTTGCTCCGCGGCCTGTATAGCGGCCATCTTGGTGTGAAACGGCCCAATGTTATGCTCTACTGAATCGGGCAACCATTCCGGTAAAAACGACCAGCCTCCAGGCAAATAGCTTTGGCTGCTTCTTATCGAGCCAATACCTGGAGCGATGAACCAGCCCGGATCTACTCCATCTCGTTCCCACATCACCGCGGATTGAGTCATAAGCGCCTCACTTGCTACTGAAAGCCAGGCGACAGTACACGAATATCGCCATGAGTTAAACGGGCAGGTCGGCGCTGCGCTGGCTTGAGAAGCTGCGCGCCGCCCTCGCCCGACTGACATTTCTATCTGGCACAATCCGCGACATTTCTATCCGGCCTAGAAATTTCAGCGAGCCGTTCCCGATGGGCGCCAATGCGCCGCCGCACGACCTGCGGTCAGGCAAGTTTGTTGGTGTTTTATGCGTCATGCGGCAAGCCTCCGGTCAAAATCGATGCGCTGCTCCAGGTCGAGTTCGAACTGGCCATATGGGTTCACGTGAAGGTAAATCAGCGGCGTCAGACCCCGCCAGTCTTCCTCGGTCATGCGACGTGACCAAGCCGGTTCCTGTAGCACCTTTTGCAGCATCAGGGTGTTCACGTACACCAAGCTGTTCTGGAGCAACTGTAGCGCCAAAACGGACAGCTCCTGATCTTCCATGCGGTTGGAGCTGATCTCGCCCCCCTTCCCGAAATAGATGAAGCCGTTAGCGCTATTCCAGTTCTCGACCACGTTGAGGCCGCCATTGATCTCGCGCCGGTATGGCTCTTCCGCAAGATAGCGACACAGGAAGATCGTCTTGATGGCCTTTCCGAGTTCAGCCAGCGCACGGTATGTCGGGTGCTGAACATTGGCACGCGTAAAACGGCGCAACAGGGCCTCAGGCTCGGCCGTGCGATGGCGCAGGGCTGCGGTATATTTGACGATCTCGTCATACTGCTGGCGGATCAGGTCCCAATCGATCGCGCGGGTCAGTATGGGCGTCAGGGTACCGAGCGTATCCTTGTAAGCCACGTCCGGTAGGTACAACCGCTGCCGGGAAAGCCTCGCGTGCCTCTGGTGACAACCGCGGCGTATCCGCCAATTTCAGAATCTCATCGCGATGGCGGCGGCCGCTCCTGCCCTCCCAGTCATAGCCCAGAACATCAGTTATTGGTCTACCAAGAACGGCTGCAAGGATCTCTATGGTTTCGACCGGGTCCTCTCGCGCCGTCTCGAAGAATCGGCCATGCTGGCGATACATTCTGAGTTGGATGGCAAATCCCAGTCTCTGTACGGCTGGCTTCGCCCTTACCAACTCCAACTCTTCAAGCGACAAATTCCACGCAGATGACATAGACGCCTCCGGAGGACCAGGATCAATTCTGACGATACACTGCGCCCATATTGTGCAACCGTCAACAGCAACAGATTTGTTCGCTAAAAGTTCTTCGAGTTGGCCAAAATCCCAGCGACGTTGTCATTGGGCCCATATGTTCGGGAGCCTAGAACTCCGTCGTCACCGACAGCCAAAGGCGACGCGGCTCCTGATTGTTGGAATAGATGTTCGTGTAAGACACCGCGTTCGTCGCGGTGTTGCTGACGTACGGCCCGTATTCGACAAAGTCCTTGTCGAACAGGTTGTACACGGCGGCATTGATCGAGACCTTCTCGTTGACCTTGTACGAGCCACCGAGATGGAACACGCCATAGGCCTTATAGTCGCCATAGGTGGCCTTGGCGCGACTGGTGGCCGTATCTTCCGAACGGTAGCGCGACGAGCGGTATTCCCCACGCAGCCACAGGTTCAGCGCGTCCGAATGCTGGTAACGCACCGAACCGTTGACCATGTGCGCCGGCGTGTCGTTCAGCGGACGGCCCAGTTTGGCGCCCGAAGTCTGCTCCGTGTCCGTGTAGGTGTAGTTGCCGCTCAGCGACCAGCCGTCGCCCAGAAGGTAACGGAAGGCGCCTTCGATACCGCGCGTTTCGGCCTCATCGACATTGATCGACTGTGCAAAGGTATCGACCAGCGGCCAGCTACCGTAATTGACGCAGCCCGGACGGTTAGGCGAGGTGGCGAACGAACAGTTCAGCAGCGGCGCGCCCGTGGCGATCTTGTCTTCGAACTGGTTGAAGAACAGGGTCACATTGGCGCGGAAGTCGCGGCGATTGTCGTAGAAGACCGCGAATTCGGTCGAGGTCGAGGTTTCCGGCTTGAGCGTCGGCGTGCCGATGGTCGGGCGGGTGCCCTGACCGGTGAAGCCGGTGATGCCGGGGGTGATCTGCTCCAGACGCGGGGTCTTGAAGCCCTGGCTGACGCCGCCTTTCAGCGTCCAGTTCGGCGTGGCGTTCCACACCAGATAGGCGCGCGGCGAGGTGTGTTGACCGAAGACGCTGTGGTCGTCGAAGCGCGCACCCAGCGTCAGGGCCAGATTGTCGATGAAACGCCATTCGTCTTCGGCGAACAGCGCCCATTGCTGGTGCTCGTACGGAGCCGGGGCCACGCCATCGACCATTTCGGCGTCCCAGTACTGGCCGCCGACGGTGAAGGTGTGGTTGCGCCACTGCGAGAAGAACTTGGTGTCGAAAATGGTGTTGGTGGCCTTCAACGTGCGCGGATCGCCCGCCTTGCCGCCGCCCGGAACGTCCGAGGGCAGGATGCGGCCGATGGTTTCACGCTCGCCGCGCGACAGGGTCGATTGCAGTTCGCCGAAGCCCAGACGCCAGTTGTGGGCCAGCACGAGTTCTTCGTTATTGAACTTCTGCTCGGTGGCGTAGCCTTGCGTGCCAATGGTGCCGAGTTGTGCCTTGGAGTTGTCGTACCACTGCTTATTGATGCTGTAGTCGAGATAGAGGTCGTGGTTTTCCGACGGCGTGAAGCTCAGACGCGCGCCCAGAGCCCAGATTTCGTTTTCGACGGGCGAGGGGCCACGCGTCGAAACGACCGTGGTGCCGCCCGTGGCGTTTTCATAGCTCAGCGACGATTCTTCGCGCGTCTGATAGCTGCCGCGCAGGGCCAGACCCAGCAGGTCCTTCACCAGCGGCCCGTTGGCGTAGATGTTGCCGCCATAGATATTGCCGAAGCTGTCGTCTTCCTGAACCGTGGCGTTGGCCGAAACCGAGCCGCTCCATTCGGTGCCGACCTTGCGGGTGATGATGTTGATGACGCCGCCCATGGCGTCCGAGCCGTAAAGGGTCGACACCGGACCGCGCACGACTTCGATGCGCTCGATGGCCGACATCGGCGGGATGAAGCTGGAGGCCGTTTCACCGAAACCGTTCGGCGTCACCGAACCGGCGGCGTTCTGACGGCGGCCATCGACCAGCACCAGCGTGTAGTCGCTGCCCATGCCGCGGATCGAGATGTTCAGACCGCCGGTCTTGCCCGCCGTTGCGCCGACATCGACGCCTTCGACATTGGCCAGCGCTTCGGCGAGGCTCTGGTGACGCTCGCTCTCCAACTGCTCGCGCGACAAGACGCTGATCGAGGCCGGGGCCTGCTCAACCTTCTGACGGAAGCCGGAAGCGGTGACGACGACTTCGGTCACCTCTTCACCGGCGCCGGGAACGGCCTGATCGGCCGAGGCGACGGTGGCTGCGCTGGCCAGCAGAATGGTCGAGGTGAGTAGAAGCGTCCGGTTCCGGCGCGCGCGAAGCTGAATCATCAAAGCCCTCCGATAAAAAATGCGAGTGCCTCTCAATCACATAAATTTATGCCTTGCAAGTTATAATGATAGTAATTCTCATTGTGTGGTGAATATAGAACATGCAAAGGATTGCATCGGCGCTGCATTTGATTTTGGCCTAATGACAACGTCGGTGTGATTTTGGCCAGCTCGAAGAACGGTTAGTGAACATTGATGCGTTCCACGCTGTTGCGGCGTCGGGCTTTTGCGGCCAGTCGGCTGATGGTTGCTCTGTGAACGCGGAACAAACGAGCCAGGTCGGCGGCCGAGCGTCCGGCATTCAGCATGTCCAAAATCTCTTGCTGCTGGGCGGGGGAGAGCTTAGATGGCTGGCCTCCGCCATTGCCCCTGGCGCGTGCGGCTTCTTGGCCCTCGGCTGTTCGACTGCGAAGCTTTGCGCGTTCAAAGTTGCCAATGGACTGCACCATTTGCATCAGCTTACGACCAGAATCCCCCGATGTGTCAGTACCTTCTTTCAGTGACCGGAAGTAAGCCCCGCAGTTGTCGATTTTGTCGAGAATACCAAACAGATCTCCGAGTGAACTCGCGATCCGATCCAGCGCCGTGACGACAACGACGTCTTCAGGGCGCAGTTCGACGAACATCTGCTTGAGCTGCGGGCGGTCCCAACGGCCACCGGTCGAGGTTTCATTGAAGATTTTTTCACACCCGGCGGCGTTCAGGGCGTCGATCTGCTCGACAGCGTCCTGGACCTCGGATTTAAAGACGCGTGCGTAACCTATCAACATGCACAACCCTGTTGCATAACCTGCTCATTGCGCAACAGGGTTCCGCACCCGGCCAATAGTTCGGACGTCCGCCCATGACTTTTTAGGAAAAATCTCGTAACATACTGATATAGTTTATTATATTTCCCGCAACCTTTAATCTGCGCAGTCCATCGACGCTCACATGCAGACCGAAGGTTGACGCGTTTGATATCAATGATTAATATCCCAGCATTGATGGAGGTGTCGGCATGGCCAGCATGACTATTCGAAATCTCGATGATGGACTAAAGGCTCGCTTAAGAATTCGGGCTGCGGAACACAACCGATCTATGGAAGACGAAGCGCGTGATATTCTGCGCGTCGCCTTATCGGTATCCACTCCTAAGTCTCCTAGCCTCGCCAGTGCAATTCGCGCGCGGTTGGCAATCAGTGAGGGGGTGGAGTTGAACATTCCGCCTAGAGATGCCATTCGACCAGCGCCCGATTTTCTATGATAATCTTAGACACAAATGTGATTTCGGAGCTTTTACGCCCAACACCAGATCAAGGCGTGGTGGCCTGGATTGAGGCTCGCCCCAGAGGTCAATTTTTTACTACCGCAGTCAGCGAGGCGGAAATCAGATATGGTATCGCTCGGCTCGAAGACGGTCGACGACGACAGGCTCTGACAATAGCGATTGAGGGAATATTCACTGAGGACTTCGCTGGCCGCATCCTAGCATTCGATAGTGGAGCAGCAGTAACATATGCTGCAATTGTCAGCGCTAGGGATCGGATCGGTCGCCCCATTAGCCAGTTTGACGCTCAGATCTCGGCGATAGCACTTGCGCATGGAGCCGCAATTGCCACTCGAAATGCAAAGGATTTTGAGTGCATTGGAGTTGAAATTATCAATCCATGGCCGATTTGACAGCCTTTCAGAATAGTGGCCTAAATTTCTCATAATGTTTATTATGCGTCGTGCGCATTCATGGCGTACAATTTGACATTTTCCCGCCTACATATACAATGAGTTAAAATGCCTTTGTGTGGAGCTTCCGATGCCAAGCGTAGCCATTGATGACAATAAGCGAATGCACTTGAGGGTGTCGCCAGAAGCAAAAGCCAAGCTGATCCGGGCCGCGGCGATTCAAAATACGGACCTCACCAACTTCATCATGCAGACAGCGTTGAAAGAAGCAGATTCAGTGATTGAAGCCGCTGAAGCCGTCGTCCTTTCTAGGCGGGACTTCGCTCGGGTTCTTGAGCTGCTCGAAAACCCGCCTAAGCCAAATGCAAAACTGCGGGCCGCTATTGCAGCTTTGCCGTCCGCACTATGATCCTCCCGGACTGGCACGAAGCACCAATTGCCAAGTCGCATGATCGAAAATCATTCAACTGTGGCGACACCCAGATGAACGAATTTCTGCAGCGATTTGCTCGGCAGAGTCATGAGCAAAACGCGTCGAAAACCTTTTGCGCTATCGAGAACGCTAAATCACAACGGATTCTTGGCTTCTACACGGTAACGCCGTCCGCAGTATCGCACGATCAGGTTCCCGCACATCTCGCAAAAGGATTGGCGAGGCACGAGATCGCGGGCTTCAAGTTGGCACGGATAGCGACGGACCTCTCCGTCGCAGGGTTAGGGCTGGGTGGGCAGCTACTAGCGGCCGCAGCCCTTAGATGCTTACGAACTTCAGAACAGGTTGGGGGAACGTTGCTCATCATAGACGCAAAAAACGTGCGTGCTGCGAGTTGGTATGCTGCATACGGAGCCGAACCGCTCAAAAATCTCCCCCTGACGTTAGTAATGCCATTGGCCACCTTTTCCCCTAGCTTTCAAGATAGAGGTTTCTTATAAGCCCCGAGTTGAGGACTATGTTGAATATCGCGGGTCCACCCCTCCCCGCACTTGTCCCAACTTAAAATTTATTTCCCAGCATTTTTATTGTGCGCACCAAAGCGCGCTTGTCGGGACGGCCCATAGGCCTTCGCCGAAAGATACGCTATACTCGCCGGAATAAAGCACGATGCCGTAGAAGGGTTTCTCTCCAGCCATATTCGCCTTGAACCACTTCAGATTGTGGATCGGCGTCCACCCCGGGACGTCCTCATCCTGTTTTACCCGCCTGATTTGCAACAGTAAACTCTGGAATGACCGGGTCCCTATCGGCACCGATCGGGATCCGGTCATTCCAAATAAATCATTCGAAGTCAGATAATTATTGAAGTTATTGTGGTCCCACTTTTGACGCCCATCTACACTGACTAGCGGCCGGTGGAACCGCACGGAACTCAAGCGAGTGCTCGACGAACTGCGCCCTGAAGATGGCGTTGTCGTATCGGCATTGGATCGATTAGCGAGCTCACTTTCCAATCTTTTTTGGAATTCTCGACACGATCGACAAAAGCGGTGCTTACTTCCGGTCTCTAACAGAAAGCATTGACACATCTGGAAATTCTGGCCGTGCGCTGATGCGAATGGTGCTATCCATTCGTTACTTTGAACGCATGCAGCTTCGTGCTCGAACAGTCGAGGGCCAAGAAGCCGCACGTGCCAAGGGCTGGCGGATTCCAGCCGCCCAAGCTCTCTCCCACTCAGCAGCGAGAAATATTGGACATGCTGAATGCCGGACGCTCCGCCGCCGACTTGGCCAGATTGTTCCGCGTTCATGTTGCACTCACTCCCTCACCTCAACCAAGCTGCCGCAGTTTGAGGCCACGCCCTTTGACGGTCGACATCAGCTCGCGGGATGGCTGCGTCCTGACGGTGGCTGCCGATCTGAACGGCTGGTGGAGCGAGGGCTCTTCCCATGACCGGTGCAGGAAGGCGTTGGCGCAACGCTGACCTCGGCCCAGTTGGCGATGCTGATCGACGGCATGGATTGGCAGCAGGGTCATGTCCTAATAGTCCCTGATTGTGTGCGCGCAAGTGGAGAAAGTGGCTGGACAAGCGTGTTTGTCATGGCACATTCGTGGCAGAAATCCTACGCTGTGGAGGCCGTGGTGAAGATTGGCACCTTTTGTATCCTGGCTGCGTGTGTCGCTGGACCGGCCAATGCACAGACCGTCTGCGAGGCGGTGAAATCGGCGTCGCTACATAGCGCTACTGGCTTCACAGCTCTCCGCGGCGCCCAAGATAAAAGCGAGTTGTGGTATACAAGCACTTTTAGCGTTCCAGGCCTTGATACTTGCACAATTGAAGCCTTTGAAGACGATGCAGAACTGACATGTTCCCGCAACTTCACGACGTTTTCGGCGGCAGCGGCTCATGCTGACGTTATCGAAGGTCTAGTCCGTTACTGCTTGATGCAGGAAAAGATGAACGAGGAGATCTGGGATCTGCGCCCTAAGAGAAAGACAAATGGCCGCACTTTTTCGCGGCGGGCTACTGGCTATCCGGAAATCACTGTAACGCGTTCTGAGCTTCCCAAAAATGCCGGCAGAGTAGACCTGACTTTTGCGCCCCCACTCGAAGCGGAGTAAGGCCTATGCGTCCGAACGCCTCACTCAGCACCGATGGCGCCCTAGCTAATGCCGGATTTCAATAACCTAATCTGGCGCGCCGTGTCGGCCCAATGACAACGTCGATGCGATTTTGGCCAACTCAAAGAATGTTTAGCGAACATCAACAGCTGGTTTTGTCGCAAACCTTGGCATGTGTTAGCCATTGTTCATTGACATTGTGAATTACGCCGCAAGGCTATCGAACTGATAGGCTAAGGTGATAGTCCCGCTGTCGATCAGCTCCAATTGTCGCTTTCGGATCATATGCACGAGCTCGATGCCGCTTAGGATGATGTCGGCGCAGCTTGCCGATTTGAAGCCAAGCATGGGCCCGACGCGGCGCTTGATCCGGCGATGATCCTGCTCGATACGGTTGTTCATATACTTGCTGTTGCGGATCTTGGTTGGGACTTCGGCGATGTCTGCCACTGTGACCTTCAGCCTCGCTTCGACGTCGGCTTCCAGGATTGCCGTTCGGTTAGTCTGAGATCCGTCGATAGTGACCTGAGCGGGCCTTTCGTGTCGGCTCAAGGCCTTACGCATAAAGCGTTTGGCCGCAGAAAGATCCCGGGTTTTGCTGAAGTGAAATTCCACCGTGGCGCCGGCCTTGTCGATAGCACGATAAAGATACAGCCATTCGCCACGGACCTTGATATAGGTCTCATCCATATGCCACTTGCCAAGGACGCTTCGTTTCCGGTGATTGAACGCCTCGAGGAGCTGTGGTGTGAAGTGCATCACCCAACGATGGATGGTCGAATGATCGAGCCGGATGCCGCGTTCGAGGATCATCTCTTCTAGGTTTCGAAGGCTGAGGCCGTAGGCCAGATACCAGCGAACGCATAGCAGAATGACCGAACGGTCGAAATGGCGACCTTTGAACATGGCATTTACCCACCCTCACAAACCAAAGGCGCGAAAATCTCCCAAATCCGTAAAATTTTTGCGACAGAACCCAGTTGCGGCGTCGTTTGACAATCATGGGAGAGCGGCGGACATTCAGTGGGGAAAGGTGTCGATCGGCGTCCAAAGTGGGACCCCAGTTGATTTCAGTAACCAATTGATCTTGATAGAGGCATGTAAAATGGCTGGGCCTCGTCCGGCGCTTATCGGGACCCCGGGCGTCGAGAGTTGACCTTTATAAATCAAAGGGTTGAAGCTGGATTGGAAGGCCTCGGCTTGGACGCCGATCTACAGCCATTTGGTTATGTATTGCTGATGGGGGTGGGGCGATGCAGGCGGGAATGGACCTGCTAGTCGACGCGTTCAAAAGCCAAGATGTTCTTAACAACCATTGGAAATACAGAGTGTTTTCTAATGAAAGACACTCAACAGTCTACCACCCTGCCGCTGTGATGGCTATCCGAGAGCTGTTCCCTAGCCCAAAAGACAAGCCCCTCGGGTCTTATTGATTTTTTTGTGAAGGGAAACACGTCACAACTCAACTGGCTGGATCGTCATGTGGATGCAACCTTAGAAGTGGAGCCTGCAGTGACGACCAATCCCGTAGATTACTACAAAAATGTACCCAATGTCTTCGCCAGCTTGGAGAAAGTTCATGGTGCGATCGACGAGCATGACCTCGACAGGATGTTGCACCATCTGGTGCAATTGCGCGCCTCCCAGATCAACGCGTGTGCCTATTGCGTGAAGATGCACACCAAGGAAGCACGCGATGATGGAGAAACCAATGAGCGGCTCGATCGCTTGGCGGTGTGGGAGCATGTCAACGACTTTTCGGCGAAGGAACGCGCGGCACTGGGCTGGACCGAAGCGCTCACGCAACTCGATCGCAAAACAGACTATGGCGCCCTGCGCGCCGAACTGCGTCAGCACTTCAGCGATGCAGAGATCAGCGCGCTGACCGCCACTATTGCGATGATCAACCTCTGGAACCGCATTCAGGTGTCAACGCACTGACATGGCCAGGCCCGCGACAGATTTGTTTGAAGAACGCCGCCCGTTTCTGACTGGCTTGGCCTACCGCATACTCGGTTCATTGGCCGAGGCGGAGGATGCGGTTCAGGATACCTACCTGAAATGGCAGGGCTGCGAACACGGGAGCATTTCCAACCCTGTGGGTTGGCTAACTGCGACCTGTACGCGCCGCTGCATCGACATGCTGAAATCGGCGCGCCGGTCGCGGGTGGACTATGTCGGTGCATGGCTTCCTGAGCCGATCCAGACAATGACTGAAGATACACCGGAGCGTGCGGCGGAGCTGTCATCTACGCTCTCACTCGCCTTCATGCTCATGCTGGAACGGCTCGCACCCAAGGAAAGGGCCGCCTATCTCCTGCGCGAAATATTCGACCAGCCGTACGCAGATGTTGCTGCGGCCTTGAACGTGACCGAGACGACTTGTCGTAAACTCGTCTCTCGGGCCCGAAGTCGTATCGGTCGTGAGGCGCCTGGCTCTATCGTTCCGAAGGAACGCCAGGATGAACTGCTGGAGGCTTTCCAGCAGGCAATCGCGACTGGAAACACGCTGCGGCTTGCAAACCTCATGCGAGAAGACATTGAACTTCGCACCGACGGGGGAGGCAAGGCGCTGGCGCTTTTAGATCCTCTATCGGGCAAGGCCGACGTCCTCGCCTTTGTTGGTGGAACGCTCAACCAGTTTTGGGCCGGTTACAAATGGCAGCGCATCGACATGAACGGGACAGGTGGTGCCATAGTGTTCGATGGCCCCAACATCGTTGCGTCCATCAGTTTGGCCTGTGACGGGCACGGCAGCCTCTCGGGCATCTACATTATGCGCAACCCTGACAAGCTCGGTCGCCTCGCCGATGTCGAAAGGATGATCCAATGACGGACACGCACACAGTCTCGACATCGCCCGGGTGGGGCGAGTTGCTTTCTGGCGGCAATCTTATCCGCTCGATCGCGCTGAGTGGTGGTGTCGCCCTACATGCCGTCAATCTATACATTTCGACCACGATCCTGCCATCCGTGGTGCGCGAGATCGGTGGGATGGACTATTATGCATGGAACATGACCCTTTTCGTGGTCGCCTCAATCCTTGGTGCGGCGCTGTCTTCTCCTGTCCTCGCGCATGTAGGGCCGCGGGGCGGTTATGGCATAGCCGGTCTCATCTTCATCATTGGTACCCTGGTCTGCACGATGGCGAACGACATGCCGATCATGCTTGTCGGCAGGCTGGTACAGGGTTTCGGCGGCGGTATTTTGCTGGCCTTGGCCTATGCCATGGTTCGTCGTGTCTATGTCGAGCAACTTTGGCCGCGTGCACTCGCACTCCTATCGAGCATGTGGGGTATTGCCACGCTACTGGGGCCCGCAGTTGGCGGCGTGTTCGCCGAGCTCGGTCTGTGGCGTGGCGCCTTCTTGGTTCTAGTGCCTTTTGCTGCGCTTGTCGTTCTGGCGGCAGTGTTCGTGTTGCCTCAGCGCGAGCCCGGCAGGAGCCCGGGAGAGCCATTGCCCCTCACCCAGCTACTGCTTTTGACGCTTGCGGTTTTCGCCGCTTCATGGGGCGGGGTCGGAAAGGACCTGTCGTCGATCGCCATTGGAATGGCTGCTGCCCTTGTTCTGATTGTCCTGCTTGTCTTGGTGGAGCGGCGTTCAAATTGCAAGCTGCTCCCCCGAAATACGTTTAGGCTTCCGGCAGCTCTTGGAAGTCTCTATTCGACGTCGGCGCTACTGGCCGGAACCGTTACCTGCACGGAGATTTTCCTACCGCTCTTCCTTCAGGAGCTCCACGGACGGTCACCGCTCCAGGCTGGTTATATCGCAGCAGTCATGTCGGCTGGCTGGACTGCGGCAGCAATATCTGCTTCGGGGTTCCAAGCTAGGAGGCGCGTTATTGCCGTGCATGCGGGACCGGTTCTATCGGTTGGTGCTATGGTCATTCTTGCGGCCGCCTTGCCCTGGGCGGGACAGATCGGCGATTGGCTTCCGCTGACTCTCATCTGTGGTGCTTTGGTGGTCGGCGGGGCCGGCGTCGGCCTGGCTTATCCACATCTATCCGCAATGGTTCTCCGTGTGGCGCCGCCCGACGAAGCCGACAACGCTGCGTCCTCTATCATGACGGTGCAGCTCTGTGCCACGGCCTTCGGCGCTGCCCTGGCAGGCCTGGCCGTCAATCTGGCCGGAGGGAGCACGTCGTCTGGAGGCATAGATGTGGCGAATGCGGCGCGATGGCTTTTCATCACAGTAGCGGTGGCTCCGGCGTTCTGCCTCCTCATCATGAATAGCGCCTCGTTCACGCAGGCAAGCGAGAGGTATCGGTAGTGTCCACTAAGAAAGGAGTGCATCGATACTCAGACTGAAATCAACCCTAATCCGTCATATTGAGTCCGAGGCTTTCTGGGCGCCGGTCTCGTCCTCGAACCAGTATTCCCTCGATTGCCCGCACTGACCAATTCGACCCCAGGGCCGCATGACGGAGACGTCGCCGAAGAGACCTGGCTGGACGTCGATCTCGTAGAACCGCGACATGTTTCGTGATGGGTCTATCCGGAGGAGTTTTCTTGGCGACATCGAACTCTCGGTGCTATGTTGAGAGTGATATTTTATAACGAAATCAATGGGATGTTAATGTCTAGGCCGATTAGAAATGTCGCGGTTTGTGCAGAATAGAGATGTCAGTCGGGCGGGGGAGGCGCGTAGCTTTTCAAGCCAGCGCAGCGCCGACCCGCCCGTCGCTACAGCCAGAAAAACTGTCGTGGTTTCAGGACCGGATGGTCTGGATGTCGATCGGCGTCCAAAGTGGGACCCCAGTTGATTTCAGTAACCAATTGATCTTGATAGAGGCATGTAAAATGGCTGGGCCTCGTCCGGCGCTTATCGGGACCCCGGGCGTCGAAAGTTGACCTTTATAAATCAAAGGGTTGAAGCTGGATTGGAAGGCCTCGGCTTGGACGCCGATCTACAGATCAGACCTTCCAAAGCGAAACCCAAGGTCATCCAGGCCCCGCCGGAACGGACCATGGAGGACGAAGAGTTTGCTCAGTGGCTGAGCCAGCGGCCTTCGGCCTGGGGCAAAAACCTGTCGATCATCGATGGCTTTATTACGTCCGTCGTTGTGGGGCCCGTATCTATGGATCCCTTGAAATGGATATGCCCCTTGCTTGGGATCGAACCCGCCGCTTTCAATACAGGGGGGACGCCGGAGTTTGCGGCCATTAAGGCAATCATGCGCTGGCACAACAGGATCAGCGATACTCTGCGCGACGACCAGGGTCTAAAGCCCGTGTTTAGGACGGACGCGAAGGCGCAGATAACGGCCCACGACTGGTGTGCGGGCTTCATGCTTGCTGTCGATATGAACCCTCGACTGTGGAACGATGTCCTTAAGACCAACAGTCCACACCGCTACCTCATGATGCCGATCCTGATGCATCTGCCCGTCAGACTGAAGGGGAAAATGGTCACGATCGACGAGCCCAGCATCCTTGATGACTGCCGGGCAGATATCCCGGGAAACGCGGCGCGGCTTCGAGAAATCTTCCAGTTTAAGCGGTTCGGAACGCCCCACCCAAACGCGCCTCGCCCATAGCGCAGCCCTTACGCGCGCGAGCTTAACCCGCCAAAATCAACTATCCAAGGTGCGGCGCTCGCAACAGTTACGTCTGAACTGATACGTCCGCCATCAAAGGCAGCCGTGATTTTCTTGCGGGAAACGCTTGGCAAATCGAATGGAAGATCGGTATCCTGGTCCATGGCGGGTGTGGCTCCGCGTGTCTTGGGTTTAGGTCAGGTGTGGTAACCAGAATCTATTCCAAAACAACGCTTTACGCTACACCCGCTGCACTTTTTTGCCCCCGCCGTGAATAGGATGGGTTAGGCAATAGTCAATGCGGTCCACACCGGATGCTTACCCTGCAATTACAGTCATCGACAAAATGCACGATCTCTCCACTCCCAATCCCCCGTAATACTGTTGGTGGCGCGAAAATATTGTCGCTCTACAAGTAAGGTTTGCTTTATCGTGCAAATCAGCACGTCACTGGGCGCAGAGGGGAGTCACCCCTTACACTGGCTCAGAAATCCTCGACCTGCTTTTAATTTAAACACATATTTTGCTACCGGCCCCTCGTAATAAGAAAACCGCACCACTCCTCGCTTTGGTGTCAACAGATATTCGTAGATGAGTTCGCCAGCTCTATAGACTTCAATCAAGTTGGGTGAGCCGTAACGCCTCTTAAATACTAGGTCTTCAATTTCGAAATCGCCAATGGATTTCCATCTGGCAAAATCGTATTCTAAGAATTGGTTTCGGCAGGAGGCTCCTGAATCCTCAACTTTGATGTTAGGCTCTTCATCACTTAGCATGCCGTTGATGGCACTTCGACTCAGCCCGGTAGGCACCTGAATGGCTTGTTGCGTTTCCCACCTCACCGCAACTGTAGTACCGTTGGATTCGTAAATCGCCAATTCGTTTGCGTGCGCTTGCGTTGCCATAAAGGCAATGAAAAAGGCAAATTTATTCAACATGAACCCACTCCAAGATGGCATTTTGCGGCGGCATTGTATGCTGAATTGTGGTCATCCGGCCATATAAGTGGAAAGTATGCTTTGCGCTCTGACGTGGATGCATGAATTCCTTCGTGTGCGACCGCAATGAGCATATATTCGGTCGAACCGCCCAACATTCCAGATCCAGCATATGTAGTGTCACGCCCACTGACACCGGTCACGCCCCCACTTGTGGGATTGCCCTTTTTATCTTTGAATTGAACATAATTCTGAGGATCGGCAACCATACGCCGCTTGATCAGTTCATCTGCATTTTCTTTTGCTGTTATTGTGAAAGTCTTGCCGCCGGCAGTGATTTTAGCCACTCTATCGGGGTTTCTATACATTTCATTGACGGCATTCGTGTAGGCTTTATTGAAGTTTTTGTATGTTTTCTGATCTGCTTCCGTCGCAGCACGCTGGACGACCTTCCCATCTTTATCCTTCTCTAAGACGAAGTCGATCCGACATTCGAATGGTGTTTGTGGGTTTCCCGTTGGCTCACATTTTAGGCCTGTCGGGTCGACATTATTGATGGGGTCACCTTTTACATATGCGTAGAGGTTCAGATCGTCTTTTGATCCGATAGGGTCGGTCTGTAGAAAGCGCCCATATTTTGGGTCGTAGACACGGGCTTTATAATAGTAGAGTTCGACGCCCGGGAGAACAATTTGCCCCGTGTATCGGAATCGAGTGCCTCCTGAGAAGGTAGTAACGCCGACTGAGTTTTTTGGTTCACCGTAAGGACCATATTTGAATGATTCCGTCACGGTGCCGTTGACACCATCGGTTAGAGCAAAGATTGAGCCCTGGTAATTCGGGTGGAGGTATTGCGTCGTTGCGGGGCCGACGTCTGAGCCCGTGCTCTGTGCCCAAGGATCGTCGGTTCCGATGCCATGGAGATAGCGCTTTTGCATGATGCCGCTACTGTCGTACTCGGCTATCAGATCTACGCCATCGTACAGGAAGGTCGTGGTCGCGTTATTAAGCGTGTAACTGGCCAGACGCCCTTCAGGGTCATAAGTCATTTGCAAATTGACCCCGGCAGGTGTCGCGACACTTAGCAAACGATTATAGAGGTCGTAGCTCATCGACCTGCCGTCATTGGTCATGTTGCCGCGAGCGTCGTAGCCGTTGGGCAAAGCGGCTATAGTTGCATCGCGGTTCAGACCGTCGAATGTCCGGTTATCGATATTAGACTGTGTTTCACGATATTCATACTGCTCGGTGTTGCCCGAAGTCAGCGAAACGATCTGAGACGCCGCGTTGTGGGCGTAGCCCCAGTAGACATTCTTTGAATTATCCGGGAAGTGGTAATTAAGGGCCGTAAGGCGGCCAAGGTTGTCGTAGCTAAAGCCGGTCTGAGTGTTATTGGCTCTCTCGTGGCTAGCGACGCGACCGAGATCATCATACCTCTGCCACAAAGCGATGCCACTGGAGCTGACATCGGTATAAGTCATTCGGTTCAGCGCATCATAACCGTAATATTGGTTCTTGCCATCCGGGAAGACCATACCATTGCGAGCTGAGGATTGATTATAGCCATAGGTCAATGTGCGGCCATGCATGTCTGTGACCGTCTTTGTGCGGCCAAGACCATCGTACGTGTAGGTTACACCTGGCCCATCCCAACCGTGGAAGCGCTTCTTGAGGACCTGACCGTTAGCGTCGTAGGTTGTGTAAAGATTCGGGATCAGATCAGTGTTAACGTCGTAACTTATGATTTCACGATTCAAATTGTCGTAGTCGTAGTGAATGACTTCGCCGCTGCGTCGACGCCAATCCGTGCGATTGTCGTTCAAGTCATACGTATAAGTCTCATAATCTGAAGATGTTGCAGCCGCTCCCGCAGTCGCCAGCGCGGTAGCCTGATTTGAGGGGTTAAAGCTTGAAGGACGCAAGGTGGAGGGGTAACTCAGCTTTGTCAGGCGGTCGTAGGCGTCATATTCCAGCAACGATCGGTTGCCGTTCGCGTCAACCGAATCCAATACTTTGCCGTTACCGGAATAGCTAAAGGTGGAATAGACCCGTTGCTCAGTCGTCCCAACTCCCTGCACCACCTGAATGGTTTGGCCTGCCGCATCAAGGACAGTCTTGGTAATCCGATCTGGTCCGTGTGCCCCTTGCGCGCCTAACGCACACGCACTGGTTGGCAGGCCGGATGCGAACTGGCTCTGATTCATGCGGACGGCCGAACACTCAGGCCGACCGGCTGCGTCATAACTTATCTGCGTTACAGATACGATCGTCTCTGCAAACGCCATCGATGAAAAACTTGCTACAATGCCTGCGAACGAAGCGGACGACAAAGCGAGGCGCGTTTTCATGTTTACCTCCTAGGGCACAACAACTTCGGTTTTGGTCAGTTGTCCTTCGCTATCGAAGTACATGTTTTTTGCGGTAAGCCATGTAAAGTCAGATCCGTCTATGGAATTTCCGACGCCTGTCTCTGTTCTCGTCTCTTGATTATCATCGTTATAGTAGTGTTTTACCACCTGACGCTTTAAGCATCCTTGACCATTGCTCTGGCAGGATCCATCGGGATCAGCCGATATATCAAAAATGGGCCGCCCCACGGAATCATAAGTAGTATAACTTATGTCATCAACGTCGGTTCGCGGGCCATTTGTGCTGGTCACTAGACCACGATCATCATAGCCATAGATGGTAGTTGCCGAATCACTTCCAGCACCATCAGTGATGGTAACCACTTGAGGTAGGAAGGTTTTTTGCCAATAAGTCGTCAGTGTCACTTGAGTAGACGGTTGACTTGGGCATGCGGAGAGTGTCAATTGCGCCGAGTTAAGTCCACAAACCTCGGTGCGAATTTTGCGGTATATAATGCCGTCGCCAGTATCGAAAGCTTCGTAAAAGCTGTATATTCTAAGATATAAGCCATTTTGATTGGCAGGAGCCGTCACAGTCTTGACGCCTCCATGTTCCGAGTAATATGTATAGTCGGTTTGCAATCCTTTGGCATCGCGAATCCAATTTGGATTATTGCAGGTTAAAGGGTGGCTGCAAATGGCATCATACCCTAGTTCCATGTGCAGGTTTTCAGAAGCTGACTTGGTCTTTCTGTAAACTCCAGTAATGTTGTTTCGACCGTCATGGACATACCTATATCCGTTGTTCTCCGGTAAAGTTAGAGATGAGGGAGACATACTAACCATGTTGTAGCCGACCGCGGTTTGCCGGTTAATCTCATCAATGACATACAACGTGTATGTTGGGACATTTGGCTGAAAGCAACCTGTACCCGGTCCAGGCATAACAATAGCTTCGCTTAATGATCCTGTGGTCTTCTTCCCTCCTAAGGGATCCGTGACGGTAAGTCCTGCGCGGTTTGGATCTTGCCGAGTGTAGTTCCATGTTCGGCCGCCCTTGCTAACCGAAGTTACCTCCCACATAGCTGACATCGCATTCATCACAGGATTATAAGTGATATTTATAATTCTGTTCGCTGGTGTGGTGACTTTATTCACCATAGTATGGGAAGCGGGAAACCCTCCTGGAGAGCACAAAGTAACCGACTTTGTTTCGAAATTCAGGCCAAACGAACGGCCAATATGATCGGTAGTTTGAGCCGATACCATTTGGGAGTTTTGTTTAGTCCTGACCGTTTTAATGCTGCCTAAAGCTCCATTTGGCCCGAGGTATGTCAGTTTTAGATCGGGGTCGTCGCCGACATAGTTTCTGAGCCAGAGTGACCCCGGCACCGTTGAATATGGCGAGCCCGCTGGCCACGCGTAGGCGAACTTTATCGCATAACCAAGATTGCTGCGAACCTTTACGGAAAGCCTGTTAGTCTCATCCCATTCTTGGAAAGCGGTCGGTTCGTACGTCAGCTTTTCTCCGTTTGGAAATTTTACCTCCGAAGCAAATGCATAAGCGTTGTACCAAGCCGCATTGCAGTCGGAACTGGCGTCGTAGCACGGAGGTAAGGGTGAATATGCTGGCGTAAAAAATGATACGATTGTACCGTCTTTATCCCTAAGTTGATATGAATCGTCGCCATACGGTGATGCAGTCGAATTGCGCATAGTGAGGCGGGTTAGAATGACGCCGTCATTAAAATTTGTCTGTGTGCAGGCACCCACGCCCACACAACTATAAAAACGTGCCTTGCCATTGTAGACGACAGTAATGTCCCGCGTGGTGTGGTCCTGCCCAAAATAAACGAATGTTTCATCGCTCAAATGGGCGATCAGGTTATTCGTAAGCTTCCGGCTATTAAAGGAAGGGGTAAGTTGCAAGCGGCTGCTTGCCGGGGAACCAAGAGAAAATGGAAATTTGGACGTATAACCTCCAGAATTCGCATCTACACCTTGATAATCAGGTGCCAATTCGATTACGGGTATTTGACCTAAAGACACTTGCGCATTTGCAATGCCGAAGGCCAGAGCAGATGTCGAGCTAATCAACCAAAATGCAAAAGTTTTCATAAAAACCCTTCGTATATTTAGGATCTATTGCTGAGAAATAGATCACCTGCAATCTCATCCATTGCGACACATGTCGAATTATCTTTTATAGCTAGTACTGTCCGGGCCCATTCACCGTTACGGACTGCCCATTATTCTTTATACTTTCACCGGCTGCACCGCCGCTTCCCCCGCCATATGCGCCGCCGGAAGCTTCACCGTCTTGGCCGACGTCGCCACCGCGACCACCCACAGTCCAACCAAACCACCAGTCATCCCCCATACCACCATCACCACCTCCGGAGAGTGAACCGGCGTTTCCATTGTACGGTGTTCCTCCGGTACCCGCGCCATTGGGGGCGCCGCCGCCGCCGCCGCCGCCGCAGTACCAATAGATGCCGTCTTGAACGGCGTTTGCCCCCCCGCCGCCTCCGCCGCCGCCAGCGACAGTTCCATTTACCGTGATGGTTATAGGCGCGGACACATTGATTCCGTGGCCGCCAGAACCGGCATTCTGAACCATCTGTGATCCGTAGCAACTGCCGGCGCTGCCATCTCCGCCACCGCCGTAGACATTGCCGTTCACAACCAAGGTCAGATTCACCCCTGCCGGCCAGTTCCCGGTTTCAATGGCTGTCCCACCGCTATTCGCGGCGTACATGGATGTGTATAGGCCGGAAGGCCCCGTTATGGTGACTCCGGCAGGAACGACGAACTGGTAACTCACACCGCTTACGCCCGAATACCCGGATGCATTCGCCAAGGCACGAAGATTAGCTGCGCTCGTGACATTTATTGTCACAACGCCCCCTGTCGGAGGGGTAAACCGGTTAACTTGAATTCGGTTACCCGCCTTATCGTACTGATACACGGTAGACGATCCATCTCCGTGTACGATTTGCGTCACGCGTCCCAACGAGTCGTATTGAAAGATGACGTCGCCAGCCCAAGCCGTGGTAACACTTGCAATCAGCACCGACGTTAAGCCGAAGCGTCGAAGCAATCTCTTAGTGGGCAAAAATAATTTGCACATCTCCGTAACTTGGTTGAGTAGAAGTCCAGTTTCTACTTTTTCCTGCCTTTTCATACCCGCCCCTGTGGTTGGCACAACAGATAAACTCATGGAACAATACCCGAGGCAATGGCGCCCTCAGGAAACGCTTACAGTTGCAGCAAAGCCAACGCTTACACTTGAAGTTGGCCGGCTCGTTTCCCCAACGAGGTAGGTATATTCTTCTCGGCAATTTCCCCACTCCACGGGTCGATTTACCAAAAACGGTTACATGTTACCTCTATATGCCACAAATACTACCGTCCTCAGGATCGGAGACTGTTTTTGTTGGGATGTTTAATTTTTCCCCGCGGGGATAGAGAGGTTTTGAATGTAGAACTCGAGTTGGAGTCTTGATTTATAAAATCGAGCGCTAGCTCCCTGCCCTGGGAAGAACTTTCGATTCCCCACTGGCAGTCACCTTTGTGCGTGACTTCGCGAATGAAGCCAGTTCCGCCCGCGTCAAAAAGCCGTTCTTATCCGCATCAACTACATCAAAAAGTTCCGGCTTCCCTTTAAATTCAGCTTTGCTGACAACGCCGTCCTTATTGGTATCAACCTGATTGAAGCGGGCAGAAAAAGAGACACCCGGTTTTGGCTTTTTCGCTGAAACCACAGCGTTAGCGTCCTGTGCAAGCGTCGATGTCGTCCAGCCAAAGGCCAGAACCATAACACTCACAACGATCGGAAAGGCAGCTCTCGATCGCACAGATTTTAACTTAGTCGGGCTATTTGGAGTTCCCCCTGCGAATAACATATCGCCCCCTGTAATTCTTCCTTACCGAGCAATATGTATCAGATCGGAGAAAATGCAATCCGATTTTTCCATTCATCCGGGAATTTTACACACGATCACCCTGCGACCGCGAAATTCTGAGCACTATTGAAAGATATCTCTCAAAAATTTCTGCGTATAATAAAGACCGCGCTTCACAAGGTGAATTGAGGTTTAAAGAGTCAAAGAGAAACCTCACTAAGCGCCCGCCACACTCCCTATCTGAGTGAGTGCCGTCAGCACGCCGCCCATCAGTGCACCGATCATCAGACCCAGACCAAGGATAAGCACCGGCCCCAGGATTTTGGAGAGTTTGGATATTTGGGATAAGGCTTCTGTTTCGCTACGCTCACCGGCGCGAGCCAGCATGGGCCCCAGCTGACCAGAGGTTTCGCCAACCTCGCAGAGTTTGAGAACGCCTTTCGGAAACCCCGGCACCTGTCGCAGAGCCTCACTCAGCCGGCGGCCCTGACGGACAGCCTGAACGACAGCGTCAATCCGCTGTCGGGCGACCTCAGAGCCCACGCTTCGCTGGCTGAGCCGAATGGCTTCGGTTATCGCGGCCCCGCCTGACAGTGCGTCGCCCAAGCCCCGTGCAAAGCCGCCATAGACGAGCCCTCGGACGATGGTCCCCATTGGCCCATCCAGCCACCACTGATCCGCTAAGCGTTTTAGCCCCCCGTAACGGTAGGCCAGAAGGGTGCCAAGGCAGAGGAGAAGCAGGGTTATAGACAGATACCCCCAGCCCCATTGCAAGGCCTCGCTCAGCCAGACGATTATCTGAAAATACACCGGTACGGACTGTCCGGTCTCATCAAGAAGCGGCGCAATGGCCGGCACTACAACAAGCAGAATAACGGTCAGAGCGGCCACCGCTGTGACAAAAACAAAGGCCGGGTAACTCAGCGCTTCAATCAGTTGTTGCCGTATGAGGCGCCGGGCCGCCAATACCTTTGCGGCGGCCTCCAGGCCTGAGGGCAAATCTCCCCTCGCCTCGCCCGCCGCGATCAATGCGCCGAGATGTGCCTGCCCTGCCGGGAATAAAGGGGTAAGGGCCGCATCAATCGTCGATCCGCTGAGAATCTTGCCCGCAGCAGCCTTCAGCCCCTTGCCTTCGTCATCCAGAATGCCCAGAGCGGTGCGGATATCCGCCCCTGCGCGCAGGAGCACGCTGAGGTTGGTCAGCAGTGCTTCCAGATCAGCGGGGTTATTGCGGAAGAGCGAGAGAAACCCGCTGCCTGTCAATGACTTTGCCGCCGCGTGAGGTGCGAGTTTCAGGGGCTGAAGGTGCTGCGCCCGTAATCTGGCAAACGCATCGGCTTCATCGCGGGCGTCGATCATGCCCTTCTCGACGCGCCCAGAGAGGTTCATAGCCCTGTAGCGATACCGGCTAGTCATCTGTCACCGTCAGCACGTCTTCAAGCGTCGTTTCACCCTGACAGATCAGATCAAACCCTTCATCCGTCATGGTGCGCAGGCCAAGCGTCCGCCCGTAGGTTTTCAGGACATCCAGGCTGGCACCTTCGCCCACCCGGGCGAGGAAGGGATCATCGGCCCAGATACCTTCAGCCAAGACCAAACGCCCGCTGTACCCCTGTCCCCGGCAACGCGGGCAGCCGACAGGCCGGAATACCTGCTCCGGGACTTGCCGTCCCAGACGTTCGGCATAGGCAAGGAGGGCCTCAGACGGCTCGTCTTCCGTTTTGCAGGCCGGACACAATCGGCGCACCAGGCGCTGCGCCATTACGCCTTTTAACGAGGCGGCGAGTTGATAGGGCTCGACCCCCATATCATTCAAACGCGGGGCAACGGCCAGTGCCGTATTGGCGTGCACGGAAGCCAGCACCAGGTGCCCCGTCATGGCCGCCTGAACCGCCACGGCCGCGGTTTCCGCGTCACGGATTTCACCCACAAGGATGACGTCCGGATCGTGGCGGAGGAAAGACCGGAGGCACGCGGCGAAGGTCAGACCGATCTGGCTCTGAACCTGGGTTTGCGAGACATGTTCAAAATGGCGCTCGACGGGGTCTTCGACGCTGAGGATTTTCTTTCCGGAACCCTTGAGGGCGTCCAGAAGAGCATAAAGCGTCGTCGTCTTACCCGAACCCGTAGGACCGGTGACCAGAAACAGCCCATGCGGGGTTCGTACGGCGCGTTCAAGAAGCGCCGTGACAGTTTCTGGCAGGGCAAGGGAGGTAATATCCTGAGGCGCCTGCGCCCGGTCCAGAAGGCGCAAAACGGCGGCTTCACCAAACACGGTGGGCGCGGTCGCAACCCGCACATCTACCGCACGGCCGGCATTGACGAAAGAAGCCCGTCCGTCCTGAGGCAGACGCCGCTCACCCACATTGAGGTTCGAAAGCACCTTGATGCGCGAGACGACCGGCGCAGAGAGGTCGCTGGAAGCGGTCATCAGATCAATCAGATGGCCATCGACACGCAGACGTATCAACAGGTCATGCCTCCGCGGCTCAAAATGGATGTCCGAGGCCCCGCGATCGACAGCGGCCGCAAAGGCCGTATTTACGAGTTCTACAGCCTGGCCTTCGACACTGGCGTCTTCCACCAAGGCCAGATCGCGTTCTATACGACGTTCATCGAACTCTGGTGACGGCGCTTCCGCCCGCACATCAAAAGCGGTTCGCCAGTCCATCACCCGCGCGATCAGAAAGCGCAGTTCCCTTCCGGTGGCAAACCCCAATCCCGCGCGCATCTCAGCGTCAAATGGGTCACAAACCGCGCAGACGAGAACATCTTCCTCAAGGCGAAGAGGCACAGCCTTGACCTTGCGCAGAAACTCAGGCCCGAGGCCGAGTGTTTCGGGTTCTACCTCGGCCGGTTGCGTTTGTGCGTCCCAGACCCGATACCCCGTGACCGCCGAATAGGCCTCGGCAAGATCGTCGTCCGACAACTGACCGAGTTGGTTGAGCACAAGCTCGACCGGCTGGCCAGATCGGCTTGCAACCGCCCCCGCCCGCGCTACGGCTTCGTCAGAAAGCTTGCCCGCATTGATCAGGAAATCAATTACGTCATCTCTCAGGAAGGTATCAATGGCTGATGCATCAATGAAAGAATTCATAAGGTTACTTCAACCCAACTTTATCAACCCGAACATGAGCATAACCATAAAACCACGTCCGAAACTCGAACTGATGTCCAGCACGAGATAGCGGCACGTTAAAAGGCAACCCGAAATATTCATAGTTCCAGACACTTTGCCACGCGGTACGAAAGAGCGTTACCTGGGTTATGATCTCGCCCGCCGTAGCGTCATAAACTTCCAACTTAACGATACCTCGATTATTTGCCGCATTATTGTCTATCGACATGCGCCACACAGCGGTTCTCGCGCCTTCCTGAAGCACAAGATAAGGTCCGTACGTCATATGGCCGGGGGTGGTGTAGATGTTAGCTGCCCAGCTTTGAACATCCGCAAATCCTGTCGCGTGCGGTAAATTCTCCGCTTCATTGGTATTGATCCATCCGGATGCCAGTTCCTCTCCAGTCACCACTGAAGTCGCCAGACCCAATCTGTCTACCCGCAGATGGGCTTTCGCTTTGTGGGCGGTGCGTATCTCTATGGCATGCCCCGCTCTTGTTTGGTCCAGAAAGAAGGGGAGGTAGAAATCCTGATATGTCCAGTTGGATACGAACTCTTTTCGCGTGATGCTGCGAGACGCCAACCATTCGGATGTGGTGGCGTCATAGACGTCAAGGTACGCTACCTCCAGATTATCGGCACTGTTGTTATCTATCATCATTCGCCAAACGGCGACCTGCTTGCCTGTCGGGATATCCGTCGCATAGGGACCATAGGTCATAAAGGTTTGGGCGGTATTTATATTGGCTCCCCAGCCATCATCGTCAGAAAATCCAACGACATGTGGAAGGTCTTCAGCCTCCCAGGCTCTGAGAAACTGATCTACCCGGAAAACCTTCTTCATAACTCTGTTGCCCGCAGCGTCGTAGGCATATTCCGCATAGCTGCCATTTGTTTGCCGAACGGATACCAGACGTCCTAGTGCGTCGTATTCATATTCGCTTCGAGACTGCGCAAAAGCCCCGCCGAACGATCCGATAATTATGGAAAGGAAAAACCCTACAAGAACAACCCCTTGGCTTCTCGTGATCTTAAATATTGACATATAGCCCCCCAGAAAATCAGCCTAAAAATAACAGAAATCACCAAATCAGAATGTCCGCCACGTAGGGCAGCATATCGTGTACTTGCGGACTTTCCACGCACATACCCATCATAAAACCCGCACCACAGAGATAGGGACCGAAGGCGATGCGCCCACGCTGCCGGGTTAGCAACATAACAGCTAAAGCCGTCGCGGAAGCCAAAAGCAGGATGTACACAATCCCTAGTCCCGTCCATAGGGCGAGTGCTGAGCACAGTTTAATATCACCACCACCAAGTACGCGCTGCGCCAGACGCCGGTGAAGTATGATCTGCACGCAGGTTAGCAGGCCCCAAACGACGAGGGCCGATATGCTGCCCACAATGGCTCTACCGTTAAAGAAGGCCAGCATCGCGCAAAAAACTGCCACGGTGAACACAATTGAGTTCGGCAGCCGGAACGTCTGGATATCGATAAGGCTGAGCGCGAGTAACACAAATCCCAAAACCGCGACCGCAAGCGCCTGGGGAAGTGGCAAGAGAGATGCAGTTGAACTCAGCACAACGGCGCCCGCTAGCTCGCCCCAAAGGTGGATCGGTTCAATCTGAGCCCTGCACGTCCGGCAGCGTCCGCCCTGACTCAGAAACGACACCAAGGGGATGGTTTGGTTCCAACGAAGCGGTGTGCGACAGTGGTCGCAGACGGACCGCCCGAACAGATTCGTCTCACCGCGCGTTGAACGAACGGCTGTATTCGTCACGAACGAGCCGATAACGAGGCCCACGAGCGCACCCATCGCCGCAAGACATGGCGCCGGGATATCGGGGAGGACGTGGTTTGGCGAGAAGGCGCTCATGTGAGGGTCTGCCCTTCGTCAACGGACTGTGCCAATGATATCCTGATCGACGCCCTTGCCACCCTCTTTTCCATCAGCCCCAAGAGACGTGACCGTAGCAACGCCGTCGGCGTTCAACGCGTACACGAGCGGTCGCCCCCACGGATCATTGAGAGATTTCTTGTCCTTCAGATAAGGCCCCAGCCACGCCCCTTCGGCTGGCGCTGAGACGAGTGCCGTCAAACCCTCGGACGACGACGGATATTGCCCCATGTCCTCACGGTAGTTTTCCAGGGCAGCCGTCGTCGTATCGATCTGAAGCGCCGCCGTCTTGGCGCGAGAGCGAGACAACTGGCCAAGCAATGAAGGCGTCAGGACCGCCGCGATCAACGAGATAATGAGAATGACCACCAGCATTTCAGTCAGGGTGTAGCCGGCGTCGGCTTCCGTATCTCTTACAGGACGCATGACGGCATCTCCCTTAAGGTGTAGGTGTCATTGAGTATGACCGCAAAAGGCCTCCCAGGGTCACCGGTAAAACGGATGAGTTGCTCACGGACCTGCTGACCCAAAACGGCCCGCAGGCGCCAGATCTGACCGTCTTTGGCGGCATTCGCAAAGCCACTGACGCGACTGGGTCGGTCCTTGTCTGTCGGGCCAAAGCCAAAGGGAGACGCCAGTTGACGGAAGCAGTCATTGACCGGCCATCGAAACCGAGGCTCGGTTCGCCCGTCCTTTACGGTCTTGAGGTCGTTCGAAGTCACCGCCTTGGTGCTATGCGCCAGCGTCACCTCTGAGACGTCAGACACCTTATCCAATGGCCACTTGTAGGCTTCGTTCTCAGCGACTACCTGAACCGCACGTCCACCCAGCGTGTAATCACGAGATAGCGCATACTCACCCTCTGACGCTATCACCTCCGCAGCGGCGCGGGTAAGGGCTTCATCCATGGCGATGTCTATTTCGACGCGAACCAGTTCGCGTTCGGCTCGCTTACGATCCTGTTGCGCCAGGGCGAGTATCGCCGCACATATGACACTTAAGGCCGCGCACAAAATAAGGGCTGTCATGGCGGCGTAGCCCCCCTCACTGGACCGGTGCAAGGCGTCGCCCCGCCAGATCACGAATATCCGCACCGAAATCCTCCCACTGACGGTTAAACGCAGAGGGATCACGGAGAATGGTGACCTGAATAAGTACGATCAGTTCGGTCCGGTCCTTGTTACGGGCCCTCTGCTTGAAGAGGTTGCCGAGACCCGGAATGTCTTTCAGAAGCGGCGCTCCGCCCTCGCTATCGCTTTCCGACGAACTGATCAGGCCGCCCAGCGCCACGACGGTGCCTTCGGGGATAATGAGACTGCTCTCCAACTTGCGTTGCTTGATCGTAGGTGAGTCGATGCCGGACGTCTGGGTACGGGCCACGGAACTGACCTCTTGCGTGACATCCATAGCCACCCGGTTGTCGTTCAGAACCCGCGGGGTCACCTTCAGCGTAACGCCCGTGTCCCTGTAATCGATAGTCGAGACGATGGGGGCATTGCCGCCATTGGTCGATTGGGAGTTCTGTTTGACGATCGGCACCTGATCACCGATCTGAAGCGAGGCGGTGGCGTTTTCACGCGCCGTCATCTTGGGCGCGGAGACAATGCGGACCTTGGATTTTGAACTCAGCGCGTTCAGAGCCGCCTTGATATCGCTCCTCAGATAGTTGACAGAAAATCCGGGTGCCTGCGGGGCAAGGCTCGTGGAGTCGGTCGTGTAGTTCGAGATACTGAGCGCGCCATTGATGGTTTGCCAGTCCACCCCGAAGCTAAACTCGTTGTTCAGCGTCACTTCGACAATGGAGGCTTCGATCGTCACCTGCGCTGGCTCGCGATCCACTTCGTTGAGCACGCTCTGAATGCGGACCCGCTCCGCTTCCGGGGCGCTGACAATCACCGTATTGGTTTCCTTGTCAGCGACGATACGAATACTGCTGTCCGTATTGGTGTTTGTTGCCTCTGACGCGGTGGCGGTCGTCGCGCTTTCTCCTGCCGGTGTTTCCCGGCTGGTTGAGGTTTCGCGGCTGGCCACACTGCTGAGGCCCAGAAGCTGATTGAGAGTGCGAGCCAGGGCTTCGGCCGACACCCCTCTCGGGCGATAAACCAGAAAACTCAGAGCCTGATCGGTCGAGGGCACATCAAGACGGGTCACCCAGCCGCTCAGTTCATCGAGGACCTCTTTGGACCGCGAAAATGCGAAGATCCCGTTGAGACGTTTCATCGGCGCGATCGTTACGGAACCCGTCCCTGAGGCCTTGAGCATCTTTTCAAGATCGCCTGCCACCGTGGTCGCGCTGGCATTGCGTAGCGAAAAGAAGCGGATGCGCGCTTCAGACAGGGTACTCTGGTCAAAAAGCCGGATCGAGGACATGGCGCTTTCGATCTCATCCGCCGTGCCGCCCAAAAGAATGAGCGATAGCTTGTCCGAACTGAACAGGACGAGCTTCTCGCGCGACAGGCTTTCCAGCACCTTGGCCACTTCTGAAGCGGCGGCGTACTGAATCGGGACCGCCCGCACCTGATAGCCTACACGGCTCAGACGGCTCGACCCATCATTGATGGCCGCGCCCACAGAGGCGTTGGCAATGGGTCTGACCACCAGCGTCTCACCTTCGCGCACGATCGCCATATCATAGGCATTGAGTGCCCCTTCGAAGGCTGCAAGCAACTGCGGCTTTGTCAAGCGCTGGTCGATCCGGAAGCTCATCTTGCCCGTGACGCCCGGATCAATGCGGTAATTGACGCCAAGGCCGTTGCCGAGAATCTCCTCAGCGACCTGCGCAATATCGGCATCCTTGAAGTTATAGCTAAAAGCCGCAGGGCGAGGTTGCGCGGCGTTTTGCGCCATGACCGGTGAGACGATCACCCCCGACGTCATTGCCAGACAGACGGCGAGGCCCGTCGCTTTCATCCAATTCAATTGCATTATCCTGCCCCGCCCGCTGCGGGCTCATTGATACTGATCGTGCGCGCACCCACAGGGGTGTCAAAACGCACGGCATTGGACCCGACCTCAATCAGAACCAGTTCATCCTGGGTTTCCCCGATACCCATCCACACGGCGGGCTGGCCGTCCACGGAGACGAGGGCGGCTTTACGACCCGGTGAGATAGAGATTCCGATCAGTTTGACCGTCTTTTCCTTGTAGGCATTCGCCCCGGTAGACATAACAAAGATGGGTTGCTGAGCGAGTAACGATACATCCGAGAGGGTGGCACCGGCGGCAATGGGCCCCGCCTTTGGCAAGGCCTTCATCTGCGTCTGAATAAGCTCAAGACGCGCATTTACAGGTCGGGCGGGATCAGCCACGAACACCACAACCGCGCCAAGGCTCGCGGCAATAGCGGCCCCTATGCCTACCTTTTCCCAATCGGCTACCGGCAAAAGACACGCCCCTTGAGCTCGAGTTCAACCGCGTCGGTTTTATTGCGTACCGAGACTGAGTCCAGAAACAGTGTCGGCCGGAACTTAGACAGTCCATTGAGCCCATTGACCATCGCCTCGTACGGTCCGCTGGCTTTGATCGACACCGCATAAGCCTGAAGAATTGTGCCGGTATCTGTCGCTTGCGGCGGGGCAATATCCAGAGCCGTCACCTCCAAGCCACCGCCGCCCAGAGCCAGACCCAGTTGGTCCTTATACCCCGCAAAGAGCTTGCCGCCGCAGACACTCCCCGCCGGGAAGGCCTGAACATCCCCCGGCGCCCGTGCTGAGGCCTGAAGCGACTTTAGCTGCGCCTCCATGGTCGCCAGCTTCCCTTCGGTTTCGCCGGGAACGCTAAGCACATAAAGGCTCAAAGAGACGACAAGCATCCCCACGGCGGCCAGCCCGCCTGGCCAGACGTCGCTCAGTGAAAAAGCAGGGCCTTTGGGTTTCGAGGTCAGGCTGATCATGGCACCCGCTCCGTAGATGCGGGCGTGGTCGCACGCGGCTGGCTATAGACCCAAAGCGAAACACCCCGCCGCGCGGGTTTTGGGGCCTTTTGCAGGTCCACAGAGCCCGCCTTCAAAGGCACAGCATTACCCCGCACCTCCAGTGCCCAGTCCCCACGGTCCCAGTGGAACGCCTCAATCCGTGCCGACGGGTCGCGGGAGATCGTCACGGTGCGCAACGCGTTCACCGCGCCCTGAACATCGCGGCCCTGAAGGTCCAGTTCAGAAAGCGCCTGTGCATTCTGGCGGGTCTTGACCAGCCCCGCGCTCAGCTTCGTCATCCGCTCGATCTGCGGCTGGAGTTGCGCCAGCCGGTCCTCGACCTCCGCCCGGCGTTTCAGGACAAGCCCTATCTGGAGCACCAGAGACAGTAGAACAACGACGGCTGTGCCCACAAGCCACGCCCGCTGGCGCAATTGAGCCGCCTGTGTTGTCTTTGAGGCAATCTCCACCTTTACCGGCTGGCCCTGCACATCGACCGTAAACGAAAGGCCCTGAGGTGGAACATTGCCTTTTAGATAAACCGCCGCAAAACGCCCTGACTCTCTTGGGCGCCAGGGCTTCAGCCGCTTGACCACAATCGTCAGGCCGCCCCCGCTAATCCCCGCCATAGGCGAGGTATGACGCGCGTCAAGCTGAGCGACTTTTTCCTGATCCCACGGGAGGGCCGACGGCGTCGTAATCACGCGCGTAAACGGCTTGATCTCACCCGGCTGTGTATTGAGCGCGTTCAAGGCCCCTCCCCCGCGGACTGCGATGCTTGCGCTTCCCCACCTTGCGGCCTGCGGCACGCCCGGGAGATCATGTCGAATTGACAGTCTGGGGGGTGATCCACTTTAAGCTCGATCGCACCTGCCACCCTGCCTTCTTTGTCGAGTACAATCAAGGCGTTTAATCGCTCTTTGGTGGCATATCCCACGGTTTCATCCGAAGTGGCAGACAAGGGCCACTGTGGTGTTTCCTGACCCGCCACCACATAGCGAAACTGATACCCCTTGGGAGGCTTTATCGCGCACGGCTTCGGCGCAACGGGAAGGCAACCTAACCCCTGCGGCGTCGCTGAAAACTGATCGGCGTAGAGGGGTTCTACGGCGTTTAACTCCATCTGAAGGCGTTGCAAACCGTCCCGGTGCGCTTTGGCCTCGACAACCTGTTCGACCGTTCGTTTCTGGTCTCTGGCTGAAAGTCTCGCCAGTTGCAGGACGCCGGCAAGGGAGAGACTTATGACCAGCAGGGCGATAACCGCCTCGGTCAGCGTAAAGCCGTCGTCTTTGCCTGACCTCATGGCAAAGCCCCCTCACAGGGACGCAGACCGCTCAGGCGGTAACTGCGTTTAAACCGCACATACTTTAGCGACAGGGTCACACGGCAAGAGGTTAAAATCCCGACCGGTTCTTTGGATATATCCGCCTGATAACGAAACCCCGCCACGTCTCCCCTTTGCGTGCCTGGCACTTTAGGAACCGTCGCCATCAGGTAGGAAAACGCAGTAGCCGCTGCCCGATCCGTCTCGGCTCTCTGGCGATAGCTGCGCGACAGGCCAAGGGTGGTCAGTACGACAGCCGCTGTGAGGGCGATAATCATCACGCCCGTCACCGCGTCGATCATGATAAACCCGTTGTCGTCTGATCTCTTCGGCAACACCCTACCCCACCTTATACCCGAACTATAACTCAGGGCTTTTGCCCGCTCAACAAATTGGTGTATTCAGTCATCATGTCTGAGGGTGGCTCATCACGGGTAAAGAATGGTCAAAAGGCATTCGGCCTGCTGCTGGCCGTATGCCTGCATCTCGGTCTGCTCTATGTGTTCGCCGTCTCATCCTCAAAGGGCCTGCCACTAGACAGCATGGACGGTAGCGAAGGCGATCTGATGCAGGGCTCAGAGATCGCCATGGATGTCTCCCTGATGGAGGCAACAACCCCCATGCTATCGCCGGACACGCCTAACCTCACACCTGCGGTGGAGAAATTCATGGCGATGTCAGAGGCAACGCCTGCCGAGACCGCCGTCGCCTTGACGGTGTCCCAACCCAAGGCCTCTTCATTGGCACAAGCCCTGGGAGAAGAGGTGTTCACCCCTAAGAGCGCGGAAACCGCCACTGGGCTCAAGACCGACGCGGCCACCTCAATGGTCAAGGTCGAGGGCCGGGACCGCAAAACGCCTAACGACCTTTGGAAAGCTATTGAGCCGTGCTGGCGGAGGATTGCTGACAAGGACACTCAGCCTGTGACGCTGGAAGTGACATTCTCGCCGCTGGGCAATCTGGCAAAACCTCCGGCAATCAAACGCGACCCAACTATCCCACTAACCGACAAGGCATTGAGATCAGAATCTCAAGCGATCACAGCGCTGTCTCAGTGTGGCCCTTACCTGATGGCGTATGGGCAGTCGGGGATTGAAGTAAATTTCCCCAAGCTTTAGACATCGAGACCTTACAGATTTGAAAGTCAGTTGCGCTGGCCCCACAGAGCCCCAAGAGCCACCGCATCACCCTGCTGCGCTCTCAGGCCGAGGCGCTGGACGACCGCCTCGAGGGCATCTGGCCCGCCGAGACCAAACTGCACCGTCAGGCCTTCGACCGCCTGCGCCGCGCCTATGTCGAGGCCCGATACTCTGCCGACTACACCGTCACCGATGAAGAACTCGACTGGCTCACCGAGCGCGTAAAGCTCTTGCAGGACGCCGTCGCCGCCGTCGCCACAGAGCGCTTAAATCCCGCAAACCTCACAAATTAGCCATACAGTACAACGGGATACCGGGTTCGCGCCTCACCACATGCAGCGCGCACCTCTCGTCAGACCCGCATAACCATCTGGACACCCGCAAAAACCATTGGCGTTTGGCGGGGTAGGATGATTCACTGGGTTTCTAGCGTCACCGGAGCGACGTCATGGACCCGAAGTCTCTGTTCAGCCTGAACGATCACCTTGAAGCCCTGAGCAAGGATGGCGACCCGCTTGTGGTTTTGCAGAAGGCGGTGGACTTCGAGTATTTCCGCGGGTGGCTGGTCGAGGGTCTTGGCTACGGTGATGGCAGCAAGGGCGGACGTCCGCCGTTCGATGCCGTCATGATGTTCAAGGCCCTGATCCTTCAGGCCCAACATAACCTCTCGGACGCGCGGATGGAGTTCATGATCCGGGACCGGCTCAGTTGGATGCGGTTCCTGGGCCTGTCGCTGGGTGATCGCACCCCAGATGAGAACACGATCCGGCATTTCCGTAATCGCATGACCGAGACGGGCACTCTTCAGCGGGTGATGAAAGCCTTCGATTGGCAACTGCATAAGAAGGGCTACATCCCGATGTCGGGCCAGATTGTCGATGCCTCACTGGTGCCGGCACCGAAGCAGCGCAACACCGAAAGTGAGCGGGACGCGATCAAATCTGGAAAGAGCGCGCAGGAGATCTGGCCGGATGAGCCGAACAAGGCCGCGCAAAAGGACACAGACGCGCGCTGGACGCTCAAGGTGGGTGGTAAGGTCCGCTACCGGGAGGACGGCACGCCCCTGCCGATGATTGCGGTGCCCGTCTTCGGCTATAAGTCGCATATCAGCATCGACCGGCGTTTTGGCTTTATCCGGTCAATGGCCGTGACGTCGGCCACAGAGGCGGACGGACGTCTGCTGAAGCGTGTGGTCACGACCGACAATACCAGTGGCGACGTCTGGGCCGACAGCGCGTACCGGTCACGCAGCAACGAGAAGTGGCTGTCGGACAAAATGCTGACGAGCCGTATCCACCGGCGCAAGCCTAAAGGCAAAGTCATGCCAAAGGCGATAGCACGGGCCAATGCGGCCAAGTCCTCGGTCCGCGCCCATGTCGAACATGTCTTTGCGCATCAGAAGAACCGGTTTGGCCTGTTTATCCGCACCATCGGCCTCAAGCGCGCTGAGGCCAAACTCACCCTGGCCAATCTGGCCTATAACTTCAACCGGCTGATCTTCCATGAACGCAGGCGAGCCATGGGATGAGTCTGCCCGGTTTCAGGGACAAATGGCCAAAACACGGCCCAAAACACCAATAAAAGCGCCAAAGACGCGCATCTTGACCCACTGAAACACCGCCGCATCCGAACAGCGTGTTATGCAGCCATCAATTCATGAGGTTTTTGCGGGTGTCCATCTGTAAAATACAGACTATCGCACAGAACCAAGCCCCAGAGCCTCTCCGCCTTTTTATCCTGCCTGTGTAATCGGCGTGATTGAGTCAAGGACAGAATTCGGCAATGGTCTTCGCAATCGCATGTTGATCTCCTGTGGGTTCATTGGGCAGTTTTCGACGGTTTGAGATTTGCGGCTGAAGGGGATTGATACGGGATGCGCCGTGCATGTGTCCGCGCTCGTTGACGGTTATGAGGGCCCCGGCCTCGGCGTTTATGCGGGCGGGGATGCGTCCGTCACGGCGCACCTTTAGGTCGGGTTCACGGGGTATCATTACGAGCATAAGAGCGTGGTCCGGCGGTCTTTCGATCGGGTTGGCCACAGGCAAGATAGCGTACGTTCCGTGTCCAGGGTCTGCATCCGTATCCTCCGCCGGGGCGGCGGATCTCTATGTCAAAAAGGGCTCCATAGCTAACTGTGGTGGGAGTGAGGCGTCGGGTTAAGCCAGGCTTCCGAGCAGGCGTTTGCGTTTCCCGGAGGCTTTCGCGGCGCGATCGCTTTCGCTGGCGCTGGTATCTCCGACATAGCAGGTGCCATCGGTCCACATGGCGTGCATGATGACGGCCAGCTTGCGCGCGACGGCGACGGCGGCTTTGTTGTGGCAGCCGCGTTTGGCGATCTCCTGCCCCCAGGATTTGACTTTGTCCTTGCCTTTGAAGCGGGTGAGCATGGCGGAGGCGGCTTCGTAGAGCGCGCGCCGGACATCCGCATCCCCGGCCTTGGAGATACGCCCCTGGATATCTATGGAGGAACCCGATTGCCAGCGTTTCGAGGTCAGTCCGAAGTAGGCCGCGACATCGCGCGAGCGTTTGAAGCGCGAGGGATCGTCGATCGCGGTCATGAAGGTCATGGCGGCGACGGGGCCGACGCCGGGGATTTCCATGAAGCGTGAGCAGACTTCGTTCTGAGCGACGAAGCGCACGACCAGGGCATGAAGCTTGGTATACTGGGTCCACAGTGCGGCACGGGCCGTCAGCATAGCGTCCATTAGCGTGGCGGTCAGCTCATCATCAGCGACAGCGCGGCGCACCGCATTGTCGAAGCTGGCCCGGCCGACAGCACCGAGACGGATACCGAAGGCCTTAAGCGAATGCCGGATGGTGTTTTCGATATCGAGGAACTTGCGTTTGAGGTTTCGGCGCTGGGTCAGCAGCAACTTCAGACGATAGCCGTTTTCTGACTTGATGTGTGCGGACCTGTACCACCCGGTCCGCACGATATGGGCCAGACCCAGGGCATCGGTGGCGTCGGTTTTGTTACGCTGAGCCTTCAGGGCGTTGCGCACGTGGTGCGTCTCCAGACAGACCGCCGGCAGTCCCTTGGCCAGCAACTCCGGATGCAGCCAGGGCGACAACGACCCGGCCTCGTGACCCACGCGTTTGAGTTTACGCAGGTAGGGTTTGAGGCATCGGTAAATGGCTTCTGGGTCTGTGGCTATCGAGGCCTGGCACACTACCGTACCTTCGGTGTCCACGACGCACAGAGCCGTCGTTTCTGTCGCAATATCCAGTCCGCAGAAATAGTCCATGGCGCGTCTCCTTCCGGGGTTGACGCTTCCCACCTTACTCGATTTCGCCATCTCGGGCTCCCGCGCGGTCATCCCCGCCGATTACCCCAGCACTATTAATTGGCGGTATAATGCCACCTTCACGCATCCAAGTGACTCGCTGCCGTGCTTCAGCTTCAGCGGTCTCGGCGGAATCATATATTCTACAGTCAGGTCTTGGAGGCCCCCACTTCGGAACCTCGCTTTTCGAGGCATTTTGGCCGTCTCGGGTTCATTTTCCCGTCTTTCCAAACTTCTTAAATAGCAAAACTATCAAAAAAATGGCAACCCAAGTTAACGTAACTTGGGCCAAGTCTATTAAAAATCTTATTAAAAAGCCATTCGTATATATAGAACCAAATCCATTTCCATATATATAAAGAAATATTGAATATATGAAATACAGTAACAAAATTATTGTTACCGTTTTCATGCCAATCAACGTTTTGAAAATCATTTCTGACCCCAAGTTAACAATTATTCTTGTCTGCCGAGCACTTAGTTGTTCGGTTAGCACCCTCATTCACTGCGTTTCTTGCAGCCGTGCGACCCGCCGCCGTCAGCGCGCCATCATCAGCTTTCCCTGGTATAATCGCCCCGAAGAAAGCTCCTACGGCAGCGCCTCCTGCTTCCACGTCACTGCCTCCTTGACCTTTTACTGCACCCACTGCGCCAACAACTTGCCCGGCAACGTTGGCTAACTTCCCCCAGACGCCACCAACCGCGCCCCCGGTCTCGGAACTACCAGTAACGGCAGCGCCCTTAACCGTGTCCACAGCGACTTTTCCAGGGTCAATCGGCTGCCCCTTTCTAACCTGATCCGCTGCTGAACCAATTCCCGATATCGCAGCAGCAGAGCCGCATGAAACTTTGGCAGCGAGACATCCAGCGGGCGCAGTTACCACGGCCGCATAAGCGACCATTGCCTTGTTCGTTTCTGGCGCAACTTTTGTATCGACGTAGTTTTTAAACTCTTGTTGCTTTCTACGAGTTTCGTCGGTGGCCTCCGAAACGTTTCCCCAAGGGTTACTTGCAAGTCCTGTCGGATCCGTTGCGTTGATTGGGTCCCCTTTGACGTACCCATATAA
>NZ_JBKFEE010000014.1:0-72872 GCF_046503825.1 Asticcacaulis sp. W401b | reverse complement strand
TCCGCAACCACCCCTCCGGCGACCCCATGCCGTCGCAGGGCGATATCGACATGACCAAGGCCATTATCGCCGCCGGGAAACCGCTGAAAATTGCTATCCATGACCACCTGATCGTTGGCCGCGAAGGCGTGCTGAGCATGAAACAGGTCGGCGCGTTTTAAACGTCTGGCAACGAAAAACACGAAAAAGCACAAAAAAAGCGTTCTCAGACATCCTGATTGAGGCGCTTTGAAAATGCTTTGAAACAGGTAAGGCCACATTTCACCGATGGGTCAGTTGAGCCTCTGCCGTTCGTGCTTTTCGTGTTTTTGGTGGCTAAACCTTCTTGCTCGCCCATTCCCAGACGCGCCAGCCCAGCAGAACGGCGATAATCGCCGCATAGACCAGCGGCATCGCCTTGTCGGCCTTGACCAGCAGGAAGTAGTGCAAGGCCCCCAGCGGCACGATCAGATAGATCAGCCGGTGGAGATTCCGCCACACCACCCCGCCCAGCCGCCGGATCGCCGCATTGAACGAGGTCAGGGCCAGCGGGATCAGCAGCACAAAGGCTATCATCCCAAAAGTGATATAGGGCCGTTTGAGGATATCCGACCAGATCTGCGCCCAGTCGAAATACTGATCGATCACCACATAGCTCAGCAGGTGCAGCGCCACGTAGCCAAAAGCAAACAGGCCGATGGGCCGCCGCCAGCGGATCAGCCGCCCCTGCCGCAACAGGCGCGCTAATGGCGTCAGGGCCAGGCCCAGCACCAGCAGCCGCAACCCCCACACGCCCAGTTGCCGCACCACCGTCTCGACCGGATTAACCCCCAGATCGTTCTGGAAAAATCGCCACAGCAGCCACAGCGCCGGCAACAGGCACAGGGCGCAGATCAGGGCGATATCCGGCGTAAACCCGCGCTTGGCCTTCATCAGTAATACTTTTTCAGGTCCATGCCGGCATAGAGGTGCGCGACATTGTCGGCATAGCCGTTGAACATCAGGGTCGGGCGGCGCTTGAATTCGCCGATGCGGCGCTCGGTCGCCTGTGACCAGCGCGGATGATCGACCTGCGGGTTCACATTGGAATAGAAGCCGTATTCCCGCGGTGCGTAACGGTTCCACGAGGTCGGTGGCTCGCGCGTGGTGAAGGAAATCCGCACGATGGATTTGATGGATTTAAACCCGTACTTCCACGGCACGACCAGCCGGATCGGCGCGCCGTTCTGATTGGGCAGCAGATCGCCATAAAGCCCGACGGCCAGCAGGGCCAGCGGGTTCATCGCCTCATCCATGCGCAACCCCTCGACATAGGGCCATTGCAGGATGCGGTCGGACACGCCACGCATTTCCTTGGGCCGCAGCGCCGTCTCAAAGGCCACATATTTGGCCTTCGACAGGGGTTCGGCGCGCTTGATGACCTCGGCCAGCGGAATACCGATCCACGGAATGACCATCGACCAGCCTTCGACACAGCGCAGCCGGTAGATGCGCTCCTCCAGCGCGCCCTTGAGCAGGGTTTCGATGTCGATCGTCTGCGGTTTGGCACAGTCGCCATCAAGCTTTACCGTCCACGGTCGCGTGGTCAGGGCCGAGGCGTATTTGACCGGCTCCAGCTTATCGGTGCCAAACTCATAGAAGTTGTTGTGGCCCGTCACGGCTTCGAGATCGGTCGGCGTCTCATTGGTCCAGAAGGTGCGTTTGGCGCTCAGCTTGCCCGTCACCTGCGCGGCTTGCACAGCCGTTCCGGCCAGCCCCAGCCCGAAACCGATCCCGGCCGCCATGATCTCGCGCCGCCGGAGATAGACATCCTTTGGCGTGACGTCGTTGTCGGTCAGGTCGGGGGCGTGGCGGATCAACATGGGCAGTCTCCGTGGGTTATACCAAGGTCATTGAAAATGACCCTGGGTATGCGTTTCGTGAATATCTCATGTCGCTGATACAGATGAGATACTCGCGAGTTTTCAACGACCGGATGCGATCAGCATCTTCGGTCGTTGGCATTACAGATGACTATACGCAGAAACCGGCCATTTGGTGACACGCCAGATGCAAAAAAGGCCGGTGCCCCCTGCACCGGCCCTCCCCATCCTAATGTATCTTCACGCCCAGGGCTTCGGCGGCCTCGACCGAAATCTGACCCTGTGGCAGACCCTGATCGGCCTGAAACTTCTGCATGGCCGCCACGGTCTTGGTGCCCAGCGTACCATCGGCCGGGCCGGGATCGTAGCCGCGTTGTTTCAGGGCCACCTGAAGGGCCTTGATCTTGGCCGGGGTGGTGTTGCGTTCACACAGGACTTCACGCCACACAGGCTCAGGGGCCTTTACCGCGCGGGTCTTGTCCACCGTCTTATAGACGGGGGCGACCGTATAGGATTCCGTGCGCGCCGGTTTGATAACTTCCTTATACTTTTCCGTGCGATAGGTGGCCGGGATCACCTTTTCGATGACCTGTTCCTCGCGCTCGACTATGACCCGCTCGACCTTTTCGACCCTGGCCGGGACCTTGATGCGGCGCACCGTCGCCGGCTGCACCTCGACCATGCGTTCGACCTGCTTATATTCGGCCGGCACCTCTTTCAGGCACCAGATCGTCTGGGCCGAGCCCTTTTGCAGGTACTCGGTCGTTTCGGCGCTGCCCTGAATCGCCACCGGCTCCTTGCCGGGCCAGGTGAGCATACCATCGGCGCGGTAACGCACCGGCTGATGATCGCCGGGGGTAACCAGCGCCGCACCGGTAGCAATCCCTTCCGAGCGCACCCATTCCTGACGCGCCGGGCGCACCATGACGCTTTCCGTGCGCTTTTCGAAAACGGGCGGAACGGGTTCCTCGCGCCACGTGGCCGGCTGCACCACGCGCTCTTCCATCACCTTGCGCGTCACGGCGGGGATCACCTTGCGCTCGACGCGTTGCGGCTGATCGACCACCTGACGCTCCGCCCAGCGCCATTCCTCAGGCACCGCGCGGGTTTCGACGCGCTCCGGCTCCACCAGCACCTTTTCGGCATAGGTTTCCAGCACCGGCGGCTTCATCAGACGGGTGTAGCACTGGTTGGGACGGGCTTCCTTGACCACCGCTGGCGGCAGGTCCGGATGGTCGCCACCCACAGCGCCATCGGGGCAATCGCCCTTGGCCGACGCCGGGCTGACAACCGGGGCCTTGGCCTCACCCATATAGACGCCCTGCGCGCCCGATGCGCCATAGGCAGAGGGCGTCTCCTTCAGGACCGGGGACGCCGGTTTGACCGCCGGCTTAGCCGCCCACGCGCCCGTACCACACGCCATGACCGCCAGCGCCATCAGCGACACGCCGGTGTTCAGCGTCCAGTTCCTCATCTCAGCACCCTCACAGACAAATCAGTTGCGGCAAGCTTAACGCCTTATTAACCCTGCCGCCAACCCGACTCGCGTTTTTCGGGTAAATTAACCTTGTTCAAAGCCTGTCACTTGCGCGTGCCGTCCAGCCACGCCGCCACCCAGAACAGCGGGGCGTTCCAGTTCACCGCCACCTCATTGGTAGAATAGCTGCCGATATGGTCCACATAACAAATTTGTGGGGCGCAGTCTTTCAGACGGGCTTTGGCATCGGGGTCCGAGGGGTTCTGATTGGGTCCGCCAGCAATGACGCCCGGTGGCGGGGGCGGCAAGGTGGCGTCATTGGCCCAGAAGCGATGGTGCGGATGCTGCATGGCGCGCTCGCCATACCCCGAAACATAGCTGAAATTCAGCGGGTTACGCCCTAAAACATAATCCATCAGATTGACGGCTTCGGCGCGATAGGCCGCGTCGCCGCTGATATCCGCCGCGTAGGCGAACAGCATGGCCCGGTTCATAAAATCGGCCGTCGAGCCCCAGACATAGGGCTTGTTGAAGCCGATATGATAGCCCTGCCCGGACGTTTCTGTCCGCATCAACGCCGCGCGCGCCACCACGGCCTGACGCGCCGCCGCCCGCAGGGGCGTGTCCACCGTTGCCAGCGTCAGGGTGCCCAGCGTATCGACCTTACCCCAACTGAAATCCGTGGCCGTCAGATAGTGCGGCGAGGCCTTCACATCCTCCGCATAGGCCGCGTCCCCCGTGGTGGCATAAAGCTCCGCGGCCGCCCAGTAGAATTCGTCGCTCAGTTGCCCGTCACCATAGCCCCCGCCACCGCCCGTCAACACGTCAATAGCATAGGCGTCGGGCACGCGTTTCGCGGCGGCATAGGCCTTTTTGGCCGCCGTCAGGCAGCGGTCGGCATAGGCGTCGTCCACGCCTTTGAACACCCGCGCGCACTGCGCCGCCGTCGCCGCCAGATTGAGCGTCGCCGCCGTCGAGGGATAGCTGAGGCCGCGCTTTTCCTTATCGAGATGCGGCGGCATGGGTATGGCCGTCCAGTGCTCGTCGTGCATCTTGTGATGGGCCATACCTGACGCATCGACACGGGTAAAGGTGAGCTTGTCCAGAGACTTGCGCTGATCTCCTAATGGCAGGGTCAGGGTCTGCCCGTCCGGCACCTGCATGGCCAGCAGGAAGTCCATTTCAAAGCGCACCTCATCCAGCAGGTCATTTTTGCCGTTACCCGCTTCGGGAATCTTCACTCGCCCATCGTCAAAGCTACGGTCGCCGCGCGCCTGCGCCCCCTCATAGGCGTTCATCAGCGTCCACACGGCGATACCGCCATTGACCACGTACTTGCCGTGGTCCCCGGCATCGTACCAGCCTTTGGACACATCCAGCGTGTAGGGGCAACCGCCCCAGTCATTGCCGCGATAATCTTTCGGCCCCCAGCAGGTGACGATCTCCTTTTCGTGCGCGACGGGCCGGGCGAAACGCTCACCGACGTATTTCGCTTCGATAGGTACGCTGGCCCGCTGGTGATAGAAGAAGGCCAGAGCGTCGTATTTCAATGATTGATAGACGTCCGCGCGAATGTCGAAAGGCGCGCTGACCTTAGAGGTGTCGCCGGTTTTCACCCCGACCACATAGCCGCTACCGGGCGTCTTCAGAGCGGAAAAATCAATCTGGTACACCACCATGCCCGACCCGGCATTGAGACCGAACGCTTCGCTGCGTCCGGATAGCACCACCGTATTGGCCGCGTCCCTCACCACCCAGTCTATGGCGGGCCATGCCTTGCCAGCGGGCGCTGGTGCGTCTTCGGGCACGGCATAGACGGCGATTTTGGGCGAATCCGGCTGAAACCCGGTCTGATTGAGCGTCGGAAATTCCATATAGTGATGCTGATAAGGCCGTGGCAGGCTCGGCTGAGCCATCGCCACCCCCCCCAGGCAGGCCATCACGACGCCGGCTAAAAGCGCTTGTTTCATACCGTTTCTCCCTCAATCTCCGCGCCTATGTCAGCGCTGTCACTGCGTTGTCCTAACAAACCCTGCCCGGTGCGAAAAGTACATTTAAATCTTGACTCAGAGGACACATCCGCCCAACAGAACCGCGACCATTTTATCCCCCTTTATCTCTCTCAGACCGGACCTTGCCATGATCCCCCGTTATTCCCGTCAGGACGCCGCCGCCATCTGGGACCCTTCGACCAAGTACAAGATCTGGTTCGAAATCGAGGCCCACGCCGCGACCAAGATGGCCGAACTGGGGGTCATCCCGACCGAGGCCGCCGAAACCCTGTGGGCCAAGGGTAAGGATGCGCAGTTCGATTCGGACCGCATCGACGAGATTGAGCGCGCGGTGAAGCACGACGTCATCGCCTTCCTGACCCATGTGTCGGAAATCGTCGGCCCCGAAGCGCGCTTCCTGCATCAGGGCATGACCTCTTCGGACGTGCTTGATACCTGTTTCGCGGTTCAGCTTCAGCGTTCGGCCGACCTGCTGATCGAAGGCGTTGATCTGGTGCTGGCGGCGCTGAAAAAGCGCGCCCTTGAGCATAAATTTACGCCGACGGTGGGGCGTTCGCACGGCATCCACGCCGAGCCGGTGACGTTTGGCCTGAAACTGGCCGGTTACTACGCCGAATTTGTTCGCGCCAAAAAGCGCCTTGAGGTCGCGCGTGAGGAAATCTCGACCTGCGCCATTTCCGGCGCGGTCGGCACCTTTGCCAATGTCTCGCCCGAAGTCGAAGCCTATGTGGCCGAAAAGATGGGCCTGAGCGTCGAGCCCGTCTCGACCCAGGTCATCCCGCGCGACCGTCACGCCGCCTTCTTCGCGGCGCTGGGCGTCGTGGCCTCGTCCATTGAACGTCTGGCGGTGGAAATCCGCCACCTGCAACGCACCGAAGTGCTGGAGGCCGAAGAGTTCTTCTCCAAGGGACAGAAGGGTTCGTCGGCCATGCCGCACAAGCGCAATCCCGTTCTGACCGAAAACCTGACGGGTCTGGCACGTCTGGTGCGCTCGGCCGTTGTTCCCGCCATGGAAAACGTTGCCCTATGGCACGAACGCGATATTTCGCACTCCTCGGTCGAGCGCGGCATCGCACCGGACGCCTGCGTGCATTTGGACTTTGCCCTGCGTCGTCTGGCGGGCGTCATGGAAAACCTGATGGTTTATCCGGAAAACATGCAGAAGAACCTCGACCGGCTGGGCGGCCTCGTCCACTCACAGCGCGTGCTGCTGGCCCTGACGCAAAAGGGCATGTCGCGCGAAGACAGCTATTCGGCGGTTCAGCGCAACGCCATGCGCGTCTGGCGCGGCGAAGGCAACTTCCTCGACTTCCTCAGCGCCGACGAGGACGTGTCGAAATTCTTCACCCGCGAAGAGCTTGAGCCCTTCTTTGACCTCGGCTACCACACCAAGCACGTCGATACGATCTTCGCCCGCGTGTTTGGGGAATAAGAGCCGTATCCCCCCTAATTTTAGGCGGGACACCGGCTGAAAGCCGGAGGGGGGTTAATCCGGCGGCAATTAACCCCACCGTCTTTTGCCGCTCCGCGCCAAAATCCACCTCCCCTGATATCAGGGGAGGCACTTTGGAGTAAGACCATGTCCCTTTCCCTTCTGACCGACGCCTTCGATTTTGCCGGCTACCGAGACCGTTTTGCGCGCAAGGGCCGCATCCGGCTCGAAGGGGCCCTGTCGCACGAGGACGCCCACGCCGTTCATCACGCGCTGGAGCAGCAGACCCTGTGGGAACTGCATCTGGTCGATAGCGAAGGCCAGCCGGACATCCTGTCGCGCACCGAGCTTGAGACGCTCAATCCGTCGGAGATTCAGGACCGCCTCGCCGCTGCGGCCGAACGCGCCCAGACGGGCTTAAGCTTCCTGCATCTGGGCTATGACCTGACCTCAAAAGAGGCGTTGGTAAACCTTGGTGAAGACCATCCGCTGTTTGCACTGGCTAAACTTGTGTGGTCAGCAGACTTTGCGGCCTTCTGCGAAAACCTGACCGGTCTGTCGGGGCTGAAACTGCAAAGCCTGATCGCCACCGGCTACCGCCCCGGCGACTTCTTCACCATGCATACGGACGCGCAGGCCGCCCTGACCTTTGAATGGAACTTCACCCACGACTGGCGCTCGGACTGGGGTGGTCAAATTCTATTCCATTCGCCGTCGGGCGACATCGAAGGCGGTATCATGCCACGCCTCAATGATCTGGCCCTCTATGCCGGTGATCAGCCCCGCTCGGTGGCTTCTCTCGCCGCCTACGCCGGCGCGCCAAGGTTTGCGGTCACCGGGCGATTTGTCAGGAAATAAAAAACCCGGCCTTGTGAGCCGGGTTCGTATCCTACTGCTCGTTCTTCAGCGCCTCGCGGGCCTGAGCCAGAAACTCAACCACCTTGGTTCGCACCTCTGTTTCGCGTACCGGGATGTTGGAGGCCGTCAGGTCACCCAGCACCTTGCGAATCACGTCTTCCTCGCCCGGCTGCTCGAAATCGGCGCGCACCACGGCCTTGGCGTAGTTTTCGAGATTGTCGCCGGACAGGCCCATCTTTTCGCCAGCCCACAGGCCGATCATGCGGTTACGGCGCGCCACAGCCTTGAATTCAAACTCTTCGTTGTGGGCGAACTGCGCTTCGAAACCTTTGGATCGGTCATCAAACGTCGTCATAGGGATAAACCTCACTTGTCCTTTTGGTTTTAATGCGCGCCATGACCCCGCGCAACACAAACCGTCATTTACATCACAAAAGTTTTTGATTATTGGCTGCACCCAATCGCATCCTTGGGATGCCTCTTTCACAGCCGTGCGTCAGACGCCCTTTTCAAACCCTCCCCGACACCCCTCACCGGCTGGCCCGGACGGTTTGACTATTCCGACGTCTGCACATGCGCTGCCCTTTCTGGAGATGGCGCCATGACCACCCGCCGCAAGAAGATTTACGAAGGCAAGGCCAAGATCCTGTACGAAGGCCCTGAGCCCGGTACGCTGGTCCAGTACTTCAAGGACGACGCCACCGCCTTCAACGGCGAGAAGAAGGCGCAACTCGAAGGCAAGGGCGTCATCAACAACCGCATCAGCGAATTCGTGATGACCCGCCTGACGCAGATCGGCGTGCAAAACCACTTCATCAAGCGCCTGAACCTGCGCGAACAACTGATCCGCGAAGTCGAGATCATCCCGCTGGAAGTCGTCTGCCGCAATGTCGTCGCCGGTTCGATGGCCAAGCGCTTCAACCTGCCCGAAGGCCAGCAGTTGCCGCGGTCCATCATCGAGTTCTACTACAAGAACGATGAGATGGGCGATCCCATGATTACGGAAGAGCACATCACGGCCTTCAACTGGGCCACGACGCAGGAAATCGACGATATTCTGGCCATGACGCTGCGCGTCAATGACTTCCTGTGCGGCATGTTCGCCGCCGTCGGCATCACCCTGGTCGATTTCAAGATCGAGTTCGGCCGCCTGTTCGAAGGCGAGTTCTCGCGCGTCATCCTCGCCGACGAGATCAGCCCCGATTCGTGCCGTCTGTGGGACACGCAGTCGGGCGAAAAGCTGGACAAGGACCGCTTCCGCCGCGATCTGGGCGACGTGATCGAGTCCTATACCGAGGTCGCCAAGCGCCTTGGGATCATGAAGGACATGCCCCGCGTCATCGAGGGCGGTGCGCAGTAATCTTCCCTCTTAAGTCCATCGGTGACGGTGGACTTTTTGCTTACTCTCTTAAACGAAGTGAAAAGATGAAAGCCACGGTTCATATCTTCCTCAAGGCGGGCGTTCTCGACGTTCAGGGCAAGGCCGTCGAAGGCGCGCTCAACGGGCTGGCGGGCACCGCCGGCTGGAGCGATGTCGCCAATGTCCGCGTCGGCAAGGTGCTGGAGTTCGACCTGAACAGCACGGACAAGGCCGCCGCCGAAGCCGAGGTGAAGTCCATGTGCGAAAAGCTGCTGGCCAATACGGTCATCGAATCCTACCGCATCGAGGTCGCGTAAGATGAAAGCCGCCGTCCTCGTCTTTCCGGGTTCCAATTGCGACCGCGACTGCAAGGTGGCGGTCGAGGTGACGACCGGGGCCCAAGTCAGCATGGTGTGGCATCAGGACACGAGCCTGCCCGCGGGCCTCGACCTGATCGTCGTGCCGGGCGGCTTCTCCTATGGCGACTATCTGCGTTGCGGCGCGATGGCGTCGCTGTCGCCGGTGATGGCTGAGGTGGTCAAGGCGGCGCAGCGCGGCGTCTCGGTCGTCGGCATCTGCAACGGCTTCCAGATCCTGTGCGAAGCCGGCCTGCTGCCTGGCGCGCTGATGCGCAATGCAGGTCTTAAGTACGTCTGCAAACCCATTGAACTGACGATTGAAAATCGCAACACGCGCTTTACCTCGGCCTATGGCGACAAGGCGAGCGTGTGGATGACGCAGGGCAATGGCGACGGCAACTTCTTCGCCGATGCCGAAACCCTGAAAGCCATCGAAGACAATAATCAGGTCGTGTTCCGTTACGTTGAAAACCCCAATGGCTCGGTCAACAACATCGCCGGGATCATGAATGCCGAAGGCAATGTGCTGGGCATGATGCCGCATCCGGACCGCGCCTTTGAACCGGCGCTGGGCTCGGCCGACGGCGCGCCGCTGTTCCACAGCCTGATGCGCGTGCTTCAGGCCGCCTGACGCAAAGGCCGATTGACACAAACGGTTGCAAATGCAACCCCTTACCTGTCCGTCTGGCCGGACAGGTAAGGGGTTTTTTATGCTTATCCGTAATGGGTTTTGGGTCTCTGCGATTGTGGCTTTGACGGCGGGGAGCGCCGCGGCCAGTCCCTTCCCCGACACGCCTGTGACCAGTGACCTGCCACTGGGCTATCACGCGAAAGCCTGCCCCGCCGCCTACAAGAACATCGTCACAACCCGCCCCATCGAATGCGGCGATATGGTGGTTGAGGAAACACGCGGCAGCGGCAATGGCCGCCGCATCAGCTTTCCCGTCGTCATTGCCCGTGCCGCCACGCCGGACAAAAAGCCCGATCCCCTGATCTATCTGCACGGCGGCCCCGGCGGCGATATTGTCGCGGCTGCGCCCTATATCGCCAAGGGCGACAAGACCGCGCTCAACCGCGACCTGATCCTGTTCGATCATCGCGGCACCGGGCAATCGACCCCGTCGCTCGATTGCGGCGAAGCGCCCCTGTCCGACGCGGGTGTGACCAGCGCGGCGGGCGTCGAGGTGCTGAAGGCCTGTGGCCTGCACTGGCGCGCCAAAGGCGTGGACACGTCGCAATATCATTCCGCCGTCATCGCTCAGGATATCCGCGACCTGCGTCAGGCCCTGCACATCACCACCTATAACCTGTTCGGCGGCTCCTATGGCACGCGCGTCGCCATGGCCGTGATGCAGCACGACCCGGAAGGCCTGCGCAGCGTTATCCTCAGTTCTATCTGGCCGCCGGAGGCCAATGCCACCGCCCCCCTGCCCGGTCTGGTGTCGCGCGAAGTGCGTCAGGGGCTGGCCTATTGCCGCGCCGATACCACCTGCCGTCAGCGCTTCCCCGATCTGGAAGCGCGCTTCGATGCCCGCCTGAAACAGTGGCTGGACGCGCCGGTCACGTACAAGGGCCAGACCTATACGGCGGACGAAGTCGGGGCCTTCCTGCTCGATGAACTCTACAGCGATCACGGCGCGCGAAGCCTGCCCCTGACCATGGATCGCCTGCTGAAGGGCGATTTTGCCGCGTTGGACGCCTTCAAAAAGGTGCAGGCGGGCTATACCGAAGGCCAGTTCTTCACCACCCTGTGCCGTGAGGAATTTGCCTTCGAAGACCCGGCGGCGCTTGAGGCCACCGACCGCAACGACCCGATCGCCCTGTCCGTCGCCCGCGATGCGCGCCGCTTCTTTGAGGTCTGCCCGGCCTTTGCCACAGGCCGCGCCGAGGCAGTGGAAAACCTGCCCCTGGCCAGCGATATCCCGACCCTGATGCTGTCGGCGGATATCGACGCGGGCTGTCCGGCGGAGTTGTCGGATGAGGCCGTCAAGCGCCTCAGCCACGGGCGCAACTATACCTTTGTCAACCGAATGCACACGATTCAGGGCAGCGCCTGTGCGCAAAAAATGATGGCGCAGTTTCTGCAAACCGCCAATCCCGCCGTGGACACCTCGTGCATGAAAGACGACCGCCCCAAATTTCCGTTCATTTACGAGTGAGCCCGGCAATAATAGCTGACAGGGCGTACTGAATCCGCTAAACGCGCGCCCATGAGCACGACATCCTCCGCCCCCGCCCAAACCCAGAAGTCCATGGCCGACTATGCGTCGGAGTTCGGACTGAAGCCCGACGAATATCAGGTCATCCTCGACCGGCTGGGGCGAGAGCCCAACTATGTCGAGCTGGGCGTGTTTTCGGTGATGTGGTCGGAGCACTGCTCGTACAAATCCTCGCGCATGCACCTGCGCAAATTCCCGGTGACGGGTGAGCGCGTCATCTGCGGGCCGGGCGAAAACGCCGGGGTCATCGACATTGGCGACGGTCAGGCCTGCATCTTCAAGATGGAAAGCCATAACCACCCCTCCTATATCGAACCCTATCAGGGCGCGGCGACGGGCGTCGGCGGCATCATGCGCGACGTCTTCACCATGGGTGCGCGCCCGGTGGCGCTGCTCAACGCCTTGCGCTTCGGTGAGCCGTCGCATCCCAAAACCAAACGCATCGTCGACGGCGTCGTCGCGGGCATCGGCGGTTACGGCAACTGCGTCGGCGTGCCGACCGTGGCCGGCGAAACCAACTTCCACGCGGGCTATAATGGCAACTGCCTCGTCAACGCCATGTGCGTGGGCCTGGCCGATGCCGACAAGATCTTCTATTCCGCCGCGCCGGAACCCGGCCTGCCGGTCGTCTATTTCGGCTCCAAGACGGGCCGCGACGGCATCCACGGCGCGACCATGTCCTCGGCCGAATTCTCAGAAGACTCCGAAGAGAAGCGCCCGACGGTGCAGGTGGGCGACCCCTTCGCCGAAAAGCTGCTGATCGAAGCGACGCTGGAGTTGATGGCGTCGGGTGCCGTTGCCGCTATTCAGGACATGGGCGCCGCCGGTCTCACCTCCTCGTCGGTTGAAATGGCCGGTAAGGGCGGCCTCGGCATCACGCTCGACCTCGACAAGGTGCCGCAGCGCGAAGAGAACATGTCGGCCTATGAGATGATGCTGTCGGAGTCGCAGGAGCGGATGCTGGCCATCCTCAAGCCGGGCCGCGAAAACGACGGCTACCGCATCTTCGAAAAGTGGGGCCTCGATGCCGCCGTCATCGGCGAAACCAACACCTCGGGCCATATCGTTCTGAAGCACAAGGGCGAGGTCGTCTGCGACTTGCCGCTGGGCCCGCTGAGCGACGACGCACCGCTGTACGATCGCCCGTGGGTCGAACCGGATATGGAAGCGCCGATCGCCTCAGCGCCGTCGGCCCCGGTCGGTGATGCCCTGCTGACGATTCTGGCCTCGCCCGACATGGCCTCCAAGCGCTGGCTGTGGGAACAGTACGACCGCCACGTCATGGCCGACACTCTGGCCGACTCAGCGACCGGTTCGGACGCCGGCATGGTCCGCGTCCATGGCACCAAGAAGGCGCTGGCCGTCACCTCGGACTGCACGCCGCGCTACGTCAAGGCCAACCCCTATGAGGGCGGCAAGCAGGCCGTGGCCGAAGCCTGGCGCAACCTGACCGCCGTAGGGGCCGATCCTATTGCCATCACCGACAATCTGAACTTCGGCAATCCGGAACGCCCCAAGATCATGGGGCAGATCGTGCGCGCCATCGACGGCATGGCCGAAGCCTGCCGCGAACTGAACTTCCCCGTCGTGTCGGGGAATGTGTCGCTGTATAACGAGACCAATGGCGTCGCCATCCCCCCGACCCCGACCGTGGGCGCGGTGGGCCTGCTGACCGACTACGATCAGCGCGTCGGTTTTGATACGCTGAAGGCCGGTCAGGTGCTGGTCCTCGTCGGGGAAACCGTGGGCGAACTGGGCTCGTCTCTCTACCTGCGCGAAGTGCACGGCATCGAAGCCGGGGCGCCGCCGAAGGTCGATCTGAGCGTCGAAAAGCGCAATGGCGACTTTGTGCGCGACCTGATCCGCTCCAAAACCGCCAAGGCCGTGCACGACCTGTCGGACGGCGGCCTGCTGCCCGCGGCTTTCGACATGGCTTCGGCATCGGGCGTCGGGATCGAGCTGAAAAACCCCACCGATCTCGAAGACCACACCTTCGCCTTTGCCGAAGATCAGGCGCGCTACCTGATCGCGGTGGACGAAGCCTCGGCGCATCTGGTGCTGGCCAAGGCCGCCGAAGCGGGCGTCCCGGCCCTGACCATCGGCGTGGCAGGCGGCTCTGACCTCAGCCTGACCGGTGCGATGTCGCTAAGCCTCGCTGAGCTGCAAACCGCCAATGAGCGCTGGCTGCCGGAATTTATGGGGTCGTAAAGGCCCCTCCCTTGATGTTGAGGGAGGGAACTTCTTAAAATGTCACCTGATTTTGCCCCGGTCGCACCCGCTCCGGGCGGCGTTCGGTAAAGCGCTTATCCGCTTCGGTGATCTGAGCCTTGGTCATCAACGGCGTCAGCCGTTGCAGATCAGCGGATACCGGTGGCGGGTTTTGTTGCCAGGTGCGCCCTTCGTGCGCCAGTGCATAGAAAACATAGGCCTCGGTCAGGTCCTTGGTCACGCCCTCGCCTGCCTCCAGTCGCCGCGCCCATTCGCTCTGCGCTTCGGGCAAGCCAGCTTCGGCGGCCTTGCGGATCAGGTCGATCCCCCGCGTACAGTTGGCCTCGACACCCCGCCCCTCGCACAGCATCTGCCCCGTCAGCAGCAAGCCTTGCGGATAGTCCTTGAAGGCCGAGCGCTGTACCCAGACAAAGGCCTCCTTCTCGTCTTTTGCGATTCCCTCGCCGTTGAGATAGTGGCGCCCTAACTGATACTGCGCCTCGGCATGGCTCTGGGCTGCCGCTTTTTTGTACCATTCCACAGCCTTGGCCGGGTCTTTCTCGACCTGAAAGCCGTTATCATAGGCCTGTGCCACATAGACCTGCGACTTCAGCACGCCGATCTCGGCATAGGCCAGTTCGTAATCAAAAGCCGTCTTGTAGATTTTGACGCCGCGCCAGCGCTCGTTCTCCTGCCACATCCACAGCCCGGCAATGACCAGCGGCACCACAAAAGCCAGCACCTGCACCCAGCGCACCCACGGCTTAGGCTTGGGGTTGCGGATATCCGTCAGATTGGTCATGCGGCGGTCCGTAAATAGGGTAAAGCCATGCCCGCAAAGGCGGACGATTGCCACTTGTTAACCCATTTTGTGATAGTTCCAAGCCCATTGTGTTTGTTAATCGAGTCGTTCACAAGGCCCTCCCCATGCCCATTGCGCAATCCGACCTCGAAGCCCGCCTGAAGGCCGCCTTTCCCGATGCCGAGATTGTCGTGGAAGATCTGGCCGGGGACGGCGATCACTACAAAGCCTATATTACCGACGCCGGGTTTGCCGGGATGCCGCGCGTGCGTCAGCACCAGAAGGTCTATGCGGCGCTGTCCGATCTGATGAGCGGGCCGTTGCACGCTCTGGCCCTCGAAACCCGCGTCCCCTGAGGCTCGCCCGCCATGCGCTATCGCCCGTTCGGACATTCCGGTCAGGCCCTTTCCGCCCTGGGACTCAATGTCTCGTGGGCAAAGCTCGGTCGCAGCCGCAATGCCGCGACGCGGCTGCTGAACACCGCGCTTGAAAACGGCATCAATACGTTTCACCTGACCTCGGCCCATCCGGACCTGCTGGCGGCGGCGACCGAAACCTTTGCGGTTGTCGATCGCCGCGTCCTGTTCATTTCGCTGAGTGCCGAAGAAGAAGGGAGCAGCGATCCCGCCGACGAATACCGGCTTGAGCCCCTGCGCGAGCGCCTGCGCGGCGTCATCAAATCGTCGGGCCTGCAATGGATCGACCTGCTCGTGTTCCATGCCAACGGCTTTGATCGTATTCCCGACCGTAGCTGGACCTTTATCACCGCCCTGCGTGAGGCGGGGATGCTGAAATTTACCGGGGCGACGGCCAATGACGACCTGATCAAGGTCGCGGTGGATGACGGGCGTTTCAACATTCTCAAGACCGTTTTCGACATCGACACCTCGTGGAACAAGCGCCATCTGCTCGACTACGCGTTGGCACAGGGCATGGCCGTTTTCGGGCACGACTTCTTCCCGGCGCAGTACCGTAAACCCGAAGCCATTGTGCCGAAAAAGGGTTGGCTCGGCCTGTTCGGTGGTCAATCCATCGACCCTTTGGCCGGACGCGGCACCTACGCCTTCCTGCATCAGACACCCGACTGGACCGCCGAAGAACTGTGCCTGTCCTACGCCCTGACCCAGCCCAATCTTTCGACTCTTTTTGTCAACGCCGACGACCCTGAGCATCTGGACTCACTGGTCGCCGTGGTCGAACGCGCCATGCCGACCTCGGTGCCAGCGCAGATCGAGATGGCGCGCTTTTCGGCTCAGGCCGATGAGCTGGCGAACGCGCGCAAGAAACAGGCCTGATCCACTGGATTTTGTGGCGCTCTGTGCCTATATCCGTCCCATAAATCCTTTTTCCGGAGTGCCCGCCGTGAGCGCCGATATCCATACCGAAGTGCATCAGTTCATTGATGGCACCATCAAGAGCAACCCCGTCGTCCTGTTCATGAAGGGCACGCCGGATCAGCCGCGCTGCGGCTTCTCTTCGCTGGTGGTGCAGGTCCTGGACCATCTGGGCGTCGAGTTTGCCGGGGTGGACGTCCTGCAGGACAACGATCTGCGGGAAGGCATCAAGGTCTATTCCGACTGGCCAACCATCCCGCAGCTCTATGTGAAGGAAGAGTTCATCGGTGGCGCCGACATCGTGCGCGAACTGTTCCAGAACGGCGAACTGAAAACGCTTCTGGCCGAAAAAGGCGTGATCGAGGCCTGATTTCGCTTTTTCTTTCATACGCCTGACGCACGCCCTGCCCTATTTGGTCAGGGCGTTTTTGTTGACTTGTCAGCGCGCGTGGAGCGGGTATTTTAAGACCGGTTTTGCCGTTCAGGGGGGTGGGATGCGAAAGACAGCGATGATTGGCCTCAGTCTCTGCCTGAGTCTCGGCCTGTCTCTTATGGGCAGCCTCGCGCACGCCGCTGACAAATGGATTGTCGCGCAGAGCCCGAATTTCACTGTCTATTCCAACGTCAATGCCAAGGCCACCGAGGCCTATGTGCGCAATCTGGAGAAGTTTCGCTACATTATCGGCGCCTTTTATGGCCTTTCGGGTATGGCCTTTCGGGGCCGGATGCTGAGCCGCAGCCGCGGATGAAGCTGTATTTTCTGGGTGACCGTTCCGACCTTAAACAGGTCAGACCCAAGCTGGATAGTAACGTCGCCGGCTTTGTCAGCATCTGCGCCGCCGGCACGGTCGGGTTTTCGACCTATGAAGGCGAAACCATCGCGTCGGGTTCCAAGGTTCAGAACCTCGCTGAAAACACCAGCCAGCACATCTTCTTCCATGAATATACGCACATATTCATGTTCCAGAACTCGCAAACCTTCTATCCGCGCTGGTTTGTCGAAGGCTTTGCCGAATATTACGGCACAACGAAGATTCTCGACGATCAGGCCGTGGTGGGCATGGCCTTGTCCTGGCGCATCCGCCAGCTCAGCTCCAGCGGCACCCTGACCTATGAGGACATACTGCGCGATGCCCCCTCGACGCGCCGATCCGGTTCAAACTTCTACCCGCAGTCGTGGTTGCTGACGCACTGGATCCTGAGTGACCCGGCGCGGCGTGAGGCCTTCCGCCAGTATCTTCAGCGCCGCAGCAAGGGAGAAGAGGCCGTCGCGGCATTTGAGGCAGCCTTTGGTGTGCCGGTCAAATCGCTGTCGTCGGTCCTGTGGAGCTATATGAATTCGCTGAAGGCGACGGTTTATCGCATGCGGGATATGCCGGACCCAAAAATCACGCTGTCGCCCATGCCGGTCAGTGCCGACAAACTGGCGCTGTGGGATGCCGGGTCAATGACCTGCATACCCCGCGACTACAGGCCAGTGCTGCTGGAGAAAGTCCAGAAGGAGGCTGCCAGGTATCCGGACGATGCCTATGCGCAGGGCGTGCTGGCGCGCGCCGAAATCCAGCACGGCGATGAACAAAAGGGGCTTGCCTACTATCAGACCTACACGGCGGCCCACCCCGATGACGCCGAAGGCTTCTATCGTCTGGGTCAGACCTGGTATCTGATGAGCCTTCACAAGCTTTTCCAGCCGGCGGAAACCTTCGACTCCCAGATGCGCAAGGCGCGCGAGGCGTTTCGTAAGGCCTATGCCCTTGACCCGATGAACGCCTCAAATCTCAACTATCTGGCACGCGCGGCGAAGATGGGGCCGGATTATCCGGACGACAACACGGTGAACGCCGCCTATCAGGCCCATATCCTGGCTCCGGCGGTGCGCGACTACGCTATTTTTGCGGCGCAGTTGCTGATCAGGCGTGACCGTTTAAGCGAAGCGGCGGATGTGTTAAGGCCGGCGGCCAATGACCCGCACGGCGGCGCGACGGCCGAACGGCTGGGCAGCATTGTCGCGGCCATTGATGCCGGGAAATCGAAGGCTGACGTTCTGGACATGCTGAAGGCCCCGGCCCCAAAGCCCGGCGCGACCGACGATGATGATGAGGACGGCAAGAAAGACGACCAAAAGTAACAAAACCCCGGAAGGCGAACCTTCCGGGGCTTTGTACGTCTGATCGCTACTAGAGCATTCGTCGGCTCAGATGAGCCGCCGAATAGCTCTAATTATTTCTAACGCCTCATGTTTTTCCGAAAAGTGGTGTCCACTTTTCGGCATGAGGCTCTAAGCCGTAATGACGCGGCGAAAATGTCTGGCTTTTGAGCACCCGAAGCGATGTGTACGAGAGTACATGAGCAAGGGCGCGCAAAAAGACGGGCATTTGCAGCCCGTCAGGACGCGCTTAGGACGAGTAATATTCGACGATCAGGTTCGGCTCCATCTTGACCGGATACGGAACTTCCGACAGTTCCGGCAGGCGCAGATAGGTGGCCTTCATCGCCTTGGCGTCCAGTTCGATATAGTCCGGCACGTCGCGCTCAGGCGATTGCAGGGCTTCGAGCACCAGAGCCATGTTGCGCGAACGCTCGCGGACCTCGATCACGTCGCCGACCTTCACGCGGTAAGAGGCGATGTTCACCTTCTTGCCGTTGACCAGCACATGGCCGTGGTTGACGAACTGACGGGCCGCCCACACGGTCGGCACGAACTTGCAGCGATAGACGATGGCGTCCAGACGCGACTCCAGCAGCGCGATCAGGTTCTCGGAGGTGTTGCCCTTGCGGCGATCGGCCTCTTCGTAGATCTTCGAGAATTGCTTCTCGGTGATGTTCCCGTAGTAGCCCTTCAGCTTTTGCTTGGCGCGCAGTTGCAGGCCGAAGTCCGAAACCTTGGACTTGCGACGCTGACCATGCTGGCCGGGGCCATAGGAGCGCTTGTTGACGGGGGACTTGGGACGACCCCACAGGTTTTCACCCATGGCGCGGTCGAGCTTGTACTTGGCGCTGTGGCGCTTCGACATAGTCTTACCTTTATATAACCCTGTCCGGCGTCCCACGAGAGTGCGAGACAGCGATTTCAACGGCGGTTCAGGATCAACCCGTAATAGCCCGCCTACCGAAGGTAAGCAGGAGAAGCGGCGCTTATGGCGTCATCGGCGCGCAGAGTCAAGCCGCTGCCGTGCCGAACCCGGCCTATTCCTCGTCTGCCTCGTTCTTTTCAGGCTTGCGGAGGGGCGTGAACAGCAGCTTGTCTATGCGGCGTTCGTCCATGTCGATCACCTCGACGCGGTGATGGCCCAGGGTCAGGATTTCGCCCTCCTTGGGGAAGCGGCCCAGACGGTGCAGGACCAGACCCGCCGCCGTGTGATAACCGGTGCCGGGCTCATAGGCCTCATCCAACGCTTCCGACAGCTCGAACAGGTCAGCGCGCCCATCGACCAGACACGAGCCGTCCTCACGATGCAGGATCATTGGCTGTTCGTCATCGTGCTCCTCATTGAAGTCACCGGCGATCATTTCCAGCAGGTCGGTGGGGGTCAGCACGCCTTCGATGGTGCCGAACTCATTGACGACAAAGGCGATATGCAGCTTCGACGCTTTGAACATATCGAGCGCCTGAAGGAGCGAGGTGGTATCGGGGATATAGATCGGCTCAGCGATCAGCTTTTGCAGGTCGAGTGGCTCACCGCTCAGCAGCGTATCGGCGACGTCGCGCTTGTGCAGAATGCCGATGGGGTTTTCCATGTCCTGCCCGCGCACCACGACGATGCGCGAATAGGGGCAGGCACGGATGTCGTTGCGGATGACCGTCTCTTCGTCATCAATCGAAATCCAGTACACTTCGGGGCGCGGCGTCATGGCCACGCGCGCCGGCCGGTCACCCAGACGCATCACTTCAGTCATCATGGCCTGTTCCGCCGGCTCGATCAGGCCCGCGCCCATGCCTTCGGCCAGAGCGGTTTCCACCTCTTCCTGCGTGATGGTCTCGCCCTTTTCGTCGCGGATGCCCAGAAAACGCAGGACCAGCGTGGTCGAGCCGGTCAACAGCGTCACAAACGGACCCATGGCCATGGCCAGAAATGACAGGGGACGTGAAACGAAACCGGCAATGGTTTCCGGGAAAATCAGCGCCACGCGCTTGGGAACCAGTTCGCCGACGATCAGCGACAGATAGGTGAGCAGCACAACGACGATACCTGTGGCCAGCGCTTCGCTATAGGGGGCGAGTGTTGGGAAGTTATGTTCCAGCAGGTGATCCAGCTCACTGGCGATCGTGGCCTGACCATAGGCACCGGCCAGAATCCCAATCAGCGTAATCCCCACCTGCACCGCCGACAAAAAGCGCGTTGGGTCCTGCGACAGCTTCAGCGCCTGTTGCGCCCCCTTGTCCCCCTTATCGGCACGGCTTTGCAGCTTGGCACGGCGAGACGACACCACGGCCAGTTCGGACATGGCAAATATGCCGTTCAGCACCACCAGAAGGAGGACGACGGCACAGGCAAGCAGTAACATTGGGGGGAAGATCCGGAACGAAGCCATCCTGCGGCTCCACGGCTTATGCTAGTCACTAAACTGAGCGGGCGCAATATTTTAGGCGTGCGCTTTGCCGATTGTACCTTAACAGTTTCGTTATTCGATCCGTAAGCGTGGCTTGAGCGTACCTCTTATACTTCACAGGAAAATCTCAATGAAACGCAATGCTGCGCTGGGCTCCGGCCTTCTTTTATGTCTGGCCTCAGCGGCCCACGCCGCCGACCTCACCCCGCAACAGGCCCTGCTCAGTCTTGAAGGCGAGTGGACCGGGGCGCTGGAATACCGCGATTATCAGAGTGATAAATGGTTCGCTCTGCCCGTCAGCCGCACGGTAAAGGTGCTTGAGGACAAGGCGACGGTTCTGGAAACCTCACGCTATGATGACGGACCCAAGACCGGCATTGTCTATATCTATGGCCTCTCCGGCTTTGAGCCAGATGGCAGGACGCTGGCCAGCGCCAGCCTCCGCAAAGGTAAACCGGCCTCGGAAGACCGCGAAACGGTGAGCCTCGCCAAGGGGGCGACGGCGGAAAACTGGACCCTCTATTTCGACAGCACCGCCACGGATGACGACCGTCCGGCGCGTATCCGCGTTACGATGACGTATAAGGACAATGCCTATACGACGCTGAAAGAAATAGATTTTACCGACGATGCCACGGAAACCTGGATCACGCGCAATCGCTCACACATGAAACGGGTTACGCCTTAAGCCGCCGGGCGTGAAAATCCAGGTGGTCGTCGATGAAGCTGGCGATGAAATAGTAGCTATGGTCATAGCCTTCGTGACGGCGCAGGGTCAGCTTTTGCCCCACCACCCCGGCGGCCTGTTCCAGCAGATGCGGCATCAGTTGCGTCTCCAGGAAAGGATCGGCCAGCCCCTGATCGACCAGAATTTCATCAAACGGCAGGGCCTTGCCCTTGGCCAGTCGCAGGGCCGCGTCGTATTTCTCCCACGCCTCATGCGACGGGCCAAGATAGGCCTCCATCGCCTTTTGCCCCCACGGACAGTGGACGGGCGAGGCAATGGGCGCGAAGGCCGAAACCGATCTGAACAGGTGCGAATAGTTCATGGCCAGAGTCAGCGCGCCGTGCCCGCCCATCGAATGGCCGGACAGACCAACGCGGCTCATATCCGCCGGAAATTCCGCCGCGATCAGCTGAAGCAGGTCGTGCGTGACGTAAGTTTCCATCTGGAAATGCGGCGCCCACGGGCTTTGCGTGGCGTTGACGTAGAAGCCCGCCCCCTGCCCCAGATCATAGGCCTCATCATTGGCAACCCCCTCTCCGCGAGGTGAGGTGTCCGGTGCCACGATCATCAGGCCCAGTTCGGCCGCACGCTTATAGGCCCCGGCCTTTTCCGTGAAATTGTTGGCGGTGCAGGTCAGGCCCGACAGCCAGATCAGCACCGGGAAGGGCCCCTCACCTTCGGGCACGAAGACGCTGAGCGCCATCGGCGTCTGGGTCGCCGCCGAGTCGTGCTTCACAAAGCTCAGCGTGCCCCCGAACAGGCGGTGTTGCGCGGTAATGTCCATGATTAAACCCTCAGATCAGTCGGCGCAGCAGGATACCGGGCAGGATGACGCCCTCGGCCATGTGAATTTCAATCAGATTTTCGCGCTTGAAGCCCAGCGTCCGGTAAAAACCTTCGGCATTGAGCCCGGAATAGCAGACAAACTCGCGCAGGCCCGCCGCCTTGGCCTCTTTGAGGCAGTGCTGGAACAGGCGGCTGCCCACACCGAATCCCGCAAAGTCCGGATGGGTGGCAAAGTGGCGGATATGGGCGACGCCTTCGATAACTTCGCCCGAGCCGGGGGCTTCGCGGGTGAAGCCACCGCACGCCGCGATCTGCCCGTCCATATCGGCCATGACGTAGAAAGTACCACAGGTCAGGAGCGCCGGATCAAGCACGGTCAGGAACGCCAGCACCTCCTCGACCAGATCAGAGCCGTAGGACCGGTGCAGGCCTTCTTCGTAGGCCAGACCCAGCATGTCCTCGATATCGGCGCGATCTTCGGGGCGCGCGACCGTCAGCGCCAGCGATTCGGCATAGTCGCGGTCATCGCCCGTATCGACACCGAACAGGACGTGTGGCTCCCACGGCCACGACCCGTGCCAGTTCTTTTGCAGGCACGCGGAATGGCACCAGAAGTCCTGCGCCAGCGGCGAAAACTTGGCGGCGCGCCAGTGCGGCATCCACGTCGCGGTCAGGGTCACGGCGGCGTTTTCGTCCTCGATCGGCTCGGAACAGAAGACGCAGCTATAGGGTTCGACGTGCTCGATTTCGAAATCGTCGTCCTCTTCCATCAGAATACGATCACACTCCGGATGCTTTCGCCGGCATGCATCAGGTCGAAGGCCTCATTGATGCGCTCCAGCGGGAGGGTGTGGGTGATCATCGGGTCGATCTCGATCTTGCCGTCCATGTACCAATCGACGATCTTCGGCACGTCGGTGCGACCGCGCGCGCCACCAAAGGCCGAGCCCTTCCACACGCGCCCGGTGACGAGCTGGAACGGGCGCGTCTTGATCTCCGCCCCGGCAGGTGCCACGCCGATGATGATGCTTTCGCCCCAGCCGCGGTGGCAGGCCTCCAGCGCCTGACGCATAACCTCGACATTGCCGGTACAGTCGAACGTGTAGTCCGCCCCACCGCCGGTCAGCTCGACCAGATGCGCGACAATGTCGCCCGACACCTTTTTCGGATTGACGAAGTGGGTCATGCCGAAGCGACGGCCCCACTCTTCCTTGGAGTCGTTGATATCGACGCCGACGATCTTGTCCGCTCCGACCAGCTTCAGGCCCTGAATGACGTTGAGACCAATACCGCCCAGACCAAAGACCACAGCATTGGCCCCCGGCTCGACCTGCGCCGTGTGAATCACCGCGCCGACGCCGGTCGTCACGCCGCAGCCAATATAGCAGGCCTTGTCGAACGGCGCGTCCGGGCGAATCTTGGCCAGCGCGATCTCCGGCAGAACAGTATGATTGGCGAAGGTCGAACAGCCCATATAGTGATGGATGGCCTGCCCCTTATACGAAAAGCGCGACGTGCCATCCGGCATCAGCCCCTTGCCCTGCGTGCCTCGAATGGCGGTACACAGGTTGGTCTTGCGGCTGAGGCAGGATTTGCACTGACGGCATTCCGGCGTGTAGAGCGGGATAACGTGGTCGCCGGGTTTCAGCGAGGTGACACCGGGGCCGACCTCCAGCACGACGCCCGCGCCTTCGTGGCCGAGGATGGAGGGAAACAGCCCCTCGGAATCGAGCCCATCCAGCGTATAGGCGTCGGTATGGCACACACCCGTCGCCTTGATCTCAACCAGCACTTCGCCGTGACGCGGCCCCTCCAGATCAACCTCGACAATTTCGAGGGGCTTTTTGGCTTCAAACGCGACGGCGGCACGGGTCTTCATGGCAGTCTCCCTAAATCTGCTGCCAAACCTAAGACCCCGCTGGATGCGGGGCAAGCCCTAACCGGCGTTTACCCCCTATAAAAGCCGCCCGGCGCTCAGGTTCGGCTTCACCCGCTTAAGGTAAACAGCAACCATATGTATCATGTTGTATTACAAAACAAAATTTTGTGATCTCAATTGGTCGGTCAGAAAGCCTTAAGACTCTGAGCCTAGATTGTAACCCTGTTATTGAACGGTGACGTGCGCCGTCCCGCTTTACACGCGGGCGGCCACATCTTCGGATCAAAGTTCGGGGTAAGAAAAGATGAGTATCAAGTTCAAGATTCTGGCGCTGGTCGCCGCCTTCGCCATCATCGCTTCGGCCATTACCGGTCTGGGGCTGGCCACCATCGGCGACTACAACAAAATCCTGGCCAGCTACGGCAATGCCAACCAGAACGCCTATAACGGCGAAAAACTCAACCGCCTCGTGACGCTTGTGGTGATGGAATCGCGCGGTGTCTACATGGCCGAAAGCACCGAAAAGGCCAAGAAGTTCGCCGATGGCGTCGATAAGGGCCTCGACGATATGCAGGCGCTCTTGACCTTGTGGAAGGCTACGCTTGAACCCAATGAACTGCCAGCCTTTGCCGCCGTCGAAGCCAAGGCGCAGCAATTCATCACCTTCCGCCGCGAAATCGCCCGCGTCGGCCGTGATGTCTCTCCGGAAGAAGCCAATACGCTGGGCAATAACGAGGCCAACCGCGCCAACCGCTCGGGCTTCCAGAAAGACATCGACGCGATGGTCACCACCATCCGCGCCGATCTGGAAAAATCGCAGGCCGAGGTGGCTGGCTATAGTCAGACGCGCTCCAACCTGTTCCTGCTGATGGCCGTCACCGGCATTCTGGCCCTTCTGGCCGTCTCCCTTTGGGTCGCCATCAAGGTCATTTCGCGCCCGATCCAGAATATCGACCGCAGCGTGACGCGTATCTCCGAAGGCGCCTATGACACGCCGATCCCGGAGCATACGGCTAAGGACGAGATCGGCAGCCTGTGGCGTTCGATCCGCGTCCTGCGCGACCGCGCCGCCGAAGCCGAGCAGCTCAAGGTCGAGCAGCAGATGGCCGAAAAGCGCGCCTATCAGGAGCTGATGGCCGAACGTAACCGCATCGCGGCCGAGTTTGAAAAGCACATGGGCGAACTGGCCACGCGCTTTATCTCCTCGTCGCGCACGGTTGCCGAAGCCGCCCGCGGCCTTAACGAAACGGCCGAAGACGCGTCGCACCGCGCCGCCTCGGTGTCGCAGGCCGCTATCGACGCCGCCAACAATGTGCAAAACGTGGCTGCGGCCACCGAAGAACTGTCGGCCAGCGTCGGTGAAATCAACCATCAGGTCGTGCGCACCGCCGAGGTGACGCAAAGCGCCGTCGAAGAAGCCAAGAAGACCGAAGAGGCCATTCAGACGCTCTCAACCGCCGCACAGCAGATCGGCGAGGTCATCAACCTCATTCAGGCCATCGCCGCCCAGACCAACCTGCTGGCGCTCAACGCCACCATCGAATCGGCGCGCGCCGGGGAAGCCGGTAAGGGCTTTGCCGTCGTCGCCTCCGAAGTGAAGCAACTGGCGCAACAAACCGCCAAGGCCACCGACGATATCCGCGCCAAGATTTCGGAAATCCAGTCGGCGACAGCGGTTACGGTGGGTTCCATCGACGCCATCGTCCGCACGATCGAAACCATCGGCGGCCTGACCGGCTCGATCGCGGCCTCGGTCGAACAACAGGGCGCGGCGACCAATGAAATCGCCGCCAATACCAACCGCGCCGCCACCGGCACGCGCGATGTGACCGGCCACATTACGGGCGTCGATCAGGCGGCCCAGATGACCGGCCACGCCGCGCAGCAACTGCTGGGCCTGTCGTCGGAACTGGAAGAACGCTCCGCCGACCTGCAAGGCGAGGTCGTGGCCTTCGTGCAGCGCCTGCGCGCCGCGTAACACGCTTAAGACAAAGCGTTTCTGATAAAATCTCCCCGCCGGTGAGTGTCTCCGGCGGGGGGTTTTTTATGCGTCCAGAGGATTGTCCGGCAGCTTCCAGTCGATAGGCGTCACGCCCTGCGCCTTTAGCCAGTCATTGGTTTGGGAAAAGGGCCGGCTGCCCAGAAAGCCGTTGTGCGCCGACAGCGGCGACGGGTGCGCCGATTTCAGCACCAGATGGCGCGACGCATCGACAAAGGCGGCTTTTTTCTGCGCATAGGCCCCCCACAGGATGAAGACGACAGGTTGCGGCAACGCATTGACGCGGGCAATCACCGCGTCGGTGAACTTTTCCCAGCCGCGCCCCTGATGCGCCGCCGCCTTGCCCTCCTCAACCGTCAGCACGCTGTTGAGCAGCAGCACACCCTGCTTCGCCCAGTGTTCCAGAAAGCCATGCCGTGCGGGCGGGATGCCAAGATCGCTCTGCATCTCCTTGTAGATATTGACCAGAGACGGCGGGATACGCACGCCCGGCCGCACGCTGAAACACAGGCCGTGCGCCTGACCTTCGCCATGATAGGGGTCCTGCCCCAGAATGACGACCTTGACCTGATCCAGCGGCGTCAGGTCCAGCGCCCGGAAATACTCGCTGCCCCTGGGGAAGATGCGCTTGCCGTGGGCCTTCTCGTCTTTCAGAAAGGCCTTGAGCGATTGCATATACGGGCTGTGGAATTCCGGCGTCAGCGCCGCCTTCCAGCCGGGTTCGAGGCTGATGCCCTCCGTGGTGGGGGTGGCTGTCATACGATATATCCTCTTGCACGGTAGAATGGCCCGAACGGACACCGACTCTGCGAAGGCGTCAAGCCGACGGATCATGTCCGTGTCCGGGTAAAACCGCACAGACCAATTGATAACGGTTCGCAAGCATGAGAGACTGCGGGCGGGCGGGACTGATGAGAGAAGGAAATTCCATGCGCACATTCGCATTCGCCGCGGCCTTGATCGCCGCTGCCACACCGGTCTTTGCCGCCCCGGCGACGTCAGACCTGATCGGCAATGACGGCACGACCATCGGCACGGTCACCGTTACTCCGGCCCCCAAGGGCGTTATTCTGCGTATTGAAGCGACGGGCCTCAGCGAAGGCTGGCACGGCGTACACTTCCACGCCAAGGGCGACTGCGGCGACACGGCCAAATTCCAGAATTCCGGCGGCCACGTCCATGACGCCAGCCACGGCGCACTGGTGCACGGCCTGCTCAACCCCGCCGCCAATGACGATGGCGACCTGACCAATATCTATGCCGGTAAGGACGGCGTGGCCAAGGCGGAAATCTTCTCGTCGCTGGTCAGCTATGCGCCCACCCCTGGCAAGTCGGCCCTGAAAGACGCTGACGGCGCGGCGGTCGTCGTTCACGCTTCGCCCGACGACTATTCGAGCCAGCCCATCGGGGGCGCCGGGGCGCGTGTCGCCTGTGCGGTGGTGAAATAGCCCATAAAAAAGCCCCTTCCGGGAGGCCGGAAGGGGGCAGTGGCTCAGGGAAGTCACCCAGAAAAGACTTCAATGAGAACTCTCACCCCGGCACTATGACGCGCCACGCATAGCGATCCCATCGGGGAAGCCCGCCCGCCCATAAGAAACCGGTAAGTTTCAAAACGCGGGCGCGGCGGCGACCTCGATCCTGCGCCCGTCGGCCGGATGCGGAAATGCCAGATATTCGGCATGGAGCTGCAATCGCGGGCTGAGCGCGCGCACCTCATCCGGCGCATAAAACTCATCGCCCAGTATCGGATGGCCCAGCGCCATCATATGCACCCGGAGCTGATGCGAGCGCCCGGTAACGGGTTCCAGTGCCACGCGGGTGCGCCCCGCCTCGCGCGCCAAAACCGTGTAGCGGGTCAGGGAGGGTTTACCGACCTCATGATCGACCTTCTGGCGCGGGCGATTGGGCCAGTCGCAGATCAGCGGCAGATCAACCTCCCCCTGCTCGGCGGCCACTTCCCCGGCGACCACCGCCACATAGCGCTTGGTGACCTGTCGTTCCGCAAAGGCGATGGACAGGGCGCGATGCGGCTCAGCCCCCCGCGCCATCAGGATCAGGCCAGAGGTGGCCATATCCAGCCGATGCACGATTAGGGCGTCCGGCCACAGGGCCTGCACGCGCAGGGCCAGCGAATCCTTGTTCTCCGGCAAACGTCCCGGCACAGACAGCAGGCCCGCCGGTTTATCGAAGACCAGCACGCTGTCGTCGGCATACAGCGGCGTTATCACAGGTGCGTCAGCCCCAAAAGCGGTCTGGGGTCGGGACAGACCTGTGTCCACGGGTCGCGCTCGGAGCGTTTAAAGACGCCGGGAAAGTCGCCCGACCGGCCGCCCAGGTCGAGAATGACCTGAAAATGCAGGTGCGGCGACCAGCCGCCATTGACGCGGTCATCGCCCAGACGCGCCAGCCTGTCGCCCGCGTTGAACACCTTGCCCGCAAACAGACCGTCGAGACTGTCGCGGCTGAGATGCCCGTACAGCGTCCAGAAGGTCAGGCCGGGCCGTGGTTCATGTTGTACAATAACCGTCGGGCCGTAGTCTTTGATATTATTGTTATCCTGAAACGAGTGCACAGACCCGGACAAAGGCGCAAACACCTCTGAACCCGCCGCAGCGAACAGGTCGATCCCCAGATGCAGGGTGCGCCGTTCGCCGCCGTCTCCGGCAAAGACGCCGCTGTCGTAAATACCGCGATCCTCGTCATAGCCCCCGATACGCAGCGGTTCACCGGCCTGCACGGCCCAGCCGCGCGGCATATCGCCCTCCCAGCCTTCGGCCCTCAGCCCCTCGGCATCGAGGCGGATCGGACGGGCGGTTTCAAGCCCCGCCATAATCCCGGCACTGGTTTCGGGGCGCTCGGCCAGCCACAGATGATAGGCGGCCAGCCGTTCAGAAGTCGATAGAGCATTCATTCCCGCACTTTAGCGGCAATGTCGGCGTAACCCTACCGCTTTTTCATACTGACAGCGCCTGTCCATTCGCCGTAGATAGTGGTCCGAACCTAAACGGAGGCAGGCATGAGCATCTATATCGGTATCGGCGGCTGGAACTTCGAGCCGTGGCGCGGCACCTTCTATCCCGACGGCCTGTCGCAAAAGAAAGAGTTGGACTATGCCAGCCGCAAGCTGACCTCCATCGAGATCAATTCGACCTATTACGGCGCGCAGAAACCGGAAACCTTTGCCAAATGGCGTGACGAGACGCCGGAAGGGTTCATCTTCTGCGTCAAGGGCTCGCGCTATACCACCAATCGTCGCGTACTGGCCGAAGCCGGCGAGTCGATTGAAAAATTCATCACCTCCGGCGTCACCGAACTGAAGGATAAGCTGGGGCCGATCAACTGGCAGTTCATGGCCACCAAAAAGTTCGACGCTGAGGATTTCGAGGCTTTTCTGAAACTTCTGCCCGCTTCCTACGACGGGGTGCGCCTGCGTCACGCGGTCGAAGTGCGCAGCCCGACCTTTCAGACGCCGGAATTTATCGACATGGCGCGCCACTACAAGGTCGCCGTGGTCAATGCCTTTGACGAAGACTTCCCGCAGATCGGCGATCAGACGGCGGACTTCGCCTATCTGCGCCTGCTGGGCACCGAGGAAAACGAGCCGATCGGCTATGCGCAAGCCGCACTCGATGAGTGGTCGGGGCGGCTGAAGACCATCGAAAAGGGCACAGTGCCGGGGGATATTGCCTGCGTCGGCGAAAGAAACCGTCACGAAAACGGCGCTAAAAGGCGCGACGTCTTCGCCTATGTCATCAGCGGGGACAAGGTGAAGAACCCGCACGCCGCCATGGCCCTGATCGAGAGAGTGAAATGAAGCGTATCGCCCTGAGCCTCGTCCTTTTGAGCACGACACCGGCCATGGCCGCCGAACCCCACGTGGCCGAGCGGGCGCGCAAGGATTACAAGAGCTTGCAGCAAACCGCTCAGGGGCTGACGGACCCGCAGATTCGCGCGGCAACGGTTGACGCCCTGTCGCCAAACACCTGCCTGCGCCATCGCGCCGGACTGACCGCCGAAGGCAAGTCGGTCCTCGTCACGCGGTTGGCGGCGCGCGGCTTCGTCGCCGATACCGGCCCGCAAACCACCGCCGGGGTCTTCCCGCCGGTGACCGCCGACGGCAGTGCCTGCCCCACCCTCGCTCAGCCCTTTGTGGCGGCCCCCGGCGGACCCGTCCATTCGCACCACGGCTGGCCCGGCGGGTTGCCGGAGCACGAACGCTTCAATCAGCGCTCCGGCGCGGCCCTGTCGGCGCTTTATAGTGAAAGCGCGGGCCTGCCGGTGGACGCCAGCCTCGTCTCGGCCGCCGCCCTGTGGCACGACTGGGCCAAGGCGCTGGTTTTTCAATGGCAGGCCGACGGCACCACCCTGCCCGAACTGCGCATCGGCGGGACCAATGGCACGGGCGCGCACCATGTGCTCGGTCTGTCTGAGAGCATGGCACGTAAGCTGTCGCCGCGTCTGGTGATCACGCAGGCCTGCGCCCACACGGCCCCGGTCGGTGACGGCGCCGCAAAGGTCGCCACCTGGCTGGAGGCTGCCGCCATCATCGCCCGCGTTGATCCGGTCAAGGCCGGGTATCTGCGCGAAGGCCCGAACGGTCTGGAGATCAACTGGGGCAACGGGGCGAGCGGCGAAACCGGCGTCTGGCGCGAATGCTTCATCCATAACGAATCCGACGCCGGCTATATCCATTCCGGTGCCGCCGAAAAGACCGCCGACACCGTGCTGGAAAAACTGGCCCCGCGCTTTGGCTATGACCCCAAGGTCAGCGGCTATCTGATGAAGTTCCGCCACATCGTGCTGGCCGAACTGGGGGCCGACCGCATTCAGGCCCTCGTCAGCGCGAGCGACGAAGCCGGGCTGATCAAAGAGATCGAAGCGCTTAAGACTAAGGGCTTGCTGTAACTACCTCCTCCCCTGTAGCGAAGTGTACGGGGGAGGTGGCAGCGAATGAAATGAGCTGACGGAGGGGGCCAAAACGACGGCTATGCCCCCTCTGCCTCAACAGGCTCGGCACCTCCGCTGCTAGATCGAAATGATTTTAGATGGAAACGGCTTATCGCTATAGCGCCTCCCCTGATTTGGCTTCGCCGAACTTCGTTTCAGGGGAGGGTGGCCTGAAAGGCCGGGTGGGGTTAAAGCGACGGTAGTTAACCCCACCGTCTTTGACGCCTGAGCGGCGTCAAATCCACCTCCCCTGAAATCAGGGGAGGCGCTTCAATGACGATCCCATTAAAAGTCATACCGGTCTAACGCAGAGGGAGGATGTTCCTTTACTGCCCCAAAAGCGTCTTCTGCCAGAACATCAGACTGGTCCAGAACTGATAGTCCTGATTAGCTTTTTTGGCGAAGCCATGCCCTTCGTCCATGCCGACCAGATGCCAGGCCAGACCGCCGCGGGCGCGCACGGCTTCGACGATCTGATCGGCTTCCGACTTGGGCACACGCGGATCATTGGCCCCGGTGACCACCATCAGCGGCACCCGCAGCTCGTTGACCCGCGTCATCGGCGAAATCTCGAGCAGCTTGGCCTTTTGTTTCGGGTCACGCTCGTCGCCATATTCGACGCGGCGCAGGTCACGCCGATAGCTTTGGGTGTTTTCGAGGAAGGTGACGAAGTTGGAAATGGCCACCACACAATTGGCGCCTTTCAGCCGCGCGCCATAGCGGATGCCCACGGCGTAACACATATAGCCGCCATATGAGCCGCCGGTGACCGCAAACTTCGCGGCATCAAGGCCTGCATCCGTCTCAAGAACGTCGAGGAAGGCCCCGATATCCTTCACAGAATCCTCGCGCTTGAACGGTCCGTTATCGAGCGAGACGAAGCGCTTGCCAAAGCCGGTCGAGCCGCGCACGTTCGGATAGAAGATGGCGATGCCCAGCTCATTGAGCAGGTAGTTGTTGCGCCCCAGGAAACCGGTCGTCGATTGCCCTTCCGGCCCGCCGTGAATATTGATGATCAATGGCCGCTTGCCGGGGAATTTTTTGGGGTCCGGGCGATAGAGGAAGCCCGACACCTTTTCCTTATCGAACGAGGTGACCTCGACAAATTCCGGCTCGGCATTGACATTAGGGTCAAGCCCGCCCGTCTCCGACTGCGTCCAGCGCTTTACCGCCATGGTTTTGGGATCAATCGAATAGGCATCCGATGCCGCCCTGGCCGAAGCGACCGTAACTCCAATCTCTCCCCAGGGCGCGATGTCAAACCCACCCACCGTGCCCTGCGGCAGGGAGGTGACCGGTGTGGATGTGCCCGTCTTCGGGTCCAGTAGTTTCAGGCGATAGACACCGGCTTCATTGACCGAATAGGCGATGAAACTACCGTCATCGGCGATGTCGAAACCTTCGACATCCCATTTGGGATCGGGTGATTTGGGCGTGAACTTGCCCGTCTTTATATCCAGCGTCCCCAACCGCTGAAAATCAGAGCCAATATCCGACGTGACCCACAATGTACCGTCCGGCGCAAACTGCACCCCGCCCCAGGCGATATCGGTCTTGTGGTCGCCGATGGGGGTCATCTGCCCCGACTGGAGGTTCAGCAGATAAAGGTTCGACTTGGTGACCGAGATATATTGCGCGACCACCGCCGTCTTCTTATCCGGCGCGAAGTCCGCGAACCCCCAGCCGCCGCCACTGACCTGTGCCACCATACGGTCGGTCTTCGGATCACGCGGGTTCATCACGTAAAGGTCAGTATCGGTGCCGTTGCGGCGGGTCGAGCTATAGGCGATCAGCTCGCCATCCTTGGAAAAGCCCTGAAAATTATTACGGCTCTTGCCGTCGGTCAGCAGGGTCAGACGGCCGTCTTTAAGCGTATAGAGCTGAAAAAACTCATTGCCACCCGTATCTTTGGACACCAGCAGCACGTCGCCTTTCGGAGACAGGGTGCCGCTGACCGGCTCGGCCTCAAACGATATCTGGGTGCGCGCCCCCATCGGCATCCTGACGCTATGCAGTTGCGCCGTATTGCCAAAGCGCGTCGAAATCAGCATCGAGCGGTCGGTCGGGTCCCAGCCGCGGAAGCTGGCCGTGCGGAACTCCATATAGGGCCGCGTGGCGGCGACAATGCTGTCCGGAACCGCCGGGATACCATCGGCGATCAGATTGGCCGGCTTTTCGGCATCGGCCAAAGCCATCATCGGCATGAGCGACACGCCCGCCGCCAGAGCCAGAGTCAACAGGGATGTACGCATAATAAGAGCCTCCCATCTGAGAACGAGAACCGACTAAACCACACTCCCGAAACATCTGAAACGACTTTTATGGACAGGTTCCGGGGGTGAAATCGATACCATCGAGAATAAGGTCAGGCCGCAATGACCGAAGCTGTACCTCTTGTCGCCCGGCACCGAGTGTCAGGGGCACAGAGGCCGTCAGGCGATTATGCAGCACGCCCTGCTGCCATGCCTTGTCCTGCGGTCCGCGGGCGTAAGTCAATGGCGTGGTCACCCCCTCCGTCTTGAGATCAAGTGACCAAGCGGCCGCCCCGTCGGTCGGGAAAACCGGCAGGATATGGGTACTGACGCACCACGTCCCGGCCTTGGGTAGATCGGGACGCAGGCTGACGACCGCATCCGCCCGCAAGGCGCGCAGACTCCCCTCACCGCGCCCGAGGCCTTCGATCCGCCGCCAACCCCTGGCCACACCGCCTTCCGCCTCAAGGCGGATCACCCCGTCATCGGCCAGACGATAGACAGGCAATTCCCCCGTCTGAGCCAGCGTCGCAGTCGGCAGAACCGGCGGTGACAGGCGGAACGAGGTCCACAGGGCATCCGCGGGTTCTTCGGCAATTATGCCCGCCCACTTACCGCTGTTGTAGCGTGCCGTCAGCGCCTTGATCTGCGCGTCGAACGCGCGGGCCCGTCCCGCATAGAGCCCGCCCAGACGCGGATTGCGCTCATATTCCGCTACATAGGCCTCCAGCGCGAAAAACCGCCGGTTGGCCAGAGCCGAAGCCTTCAGCGGGTATTCGACCAGTTGAAACAGACCCGGATCGTCGCTTTTCAGCGCCTCGACATCGGTCATCAGGTTTTCAAAGGCGCTCACCCGCTCAAACACCTGCCGCGGCGACAGGCCGGAGCGCCGCGCCTTCTCGCCGGGCAGGTAGTATTGCAGGTGTTCCGGGCGGCGTTCGAAATTGAGCCTGTAATAGCGATCCCACAGGTCGCCAATCACCGCCGACTTGTCTGCACCAAAGGTTTCGCCCGCCAGTCGCGTCAGATACTGCTTTTGGCTGAGGGCACGCACGCCCTTCACATCCCAGGCCAGATCGAAAAAGTGGGTCAGATTGACCTCTGCCGGTTTGATATCTCCGGCATTGACGACCCACAGACGGTCCGCGCCATTGTCATAGGCGCGCGTCATCTCTTCGGTCACCAGAGCGGGCGGCGTGGTCGAGAGCCAAAGATAGGAGAGCGGTGCCCCCAGATAGGACAGGTGATAATAGACGCCCGACCGGCCCGAACGCTTTTGTTCTGAAGCATTGGGGAAGTAGCGGATATAGCCGAAATTGTCGTCGGGCCACACCAGGGTTACATCCTCCGGCAGGTCTATTCCGGCACGGTAGATATCCAGAACTTCCTTATAGGGCACAAAGACTTGCGGGAGTGTTTTTGGATCACCGACCGTATCTTTCAACAGTTGACGCTGATCCGACAGAATGCGGTTGAGCAACGCCTGTTTCTCTGCGGTCGTCGAAGCCCCGACAATGCCGGAATCGTGGATGCCCCGCATCCCCAGTGTGTACATATTTTCATAACGACCATTGGTTTTGAGACGCGCTTCCCAATAGGCGCGCACCCCCTGCGGATGGGTCGCGTAGTTGAACCGCTCACCCGGTTCGGTCCATTCCCCGACATTGTTCCGCAGCATCGGCTCGGCGTGCGATGAGCCCATAACGATGCCATAACGTTCGGCTAAAGCCGCGTTTTGCGGGTTAGCATTGAACGGGGCAGACACCTTATGCATGGCCGGCCACAGGGTATTGGCCTTCAGGCGCAGCAAGAGCTGAAACACCTTCTCGTAGGTTTTGGGACCGATATTGCCCGTTTCCGGATCGAAGGTTTGTGCCGCCCAAGGGAAAAGACCCCAGTCTTCATCATTTATGAAAAGACCGCGATAAGTCACGGAAGGTTTCAAGAAATAAGGCTTAGACAGCGAGACATTCAGTCCCTTTTTCACCGGCGTCACATCGGCCCACCATACCCACGGCGACACCCCCAAAGCGCGCGACAGGTCATAGACGCCGAATGCAGCACCCCGCCGATCGGACCCCACAATGATCAGGGCGCGCTCAACGCCCGACGCGGGCTTCGATACCACCGCCGTCAGTGAACATTCCCAGCAGTCTTTCAGCCGTCCGACATCCAGTGTGCCCGCCTTGATCAGCGCATCAATACCGGCATGATGGCCGGGCGTCCCGACCCAGACCTGCGTTCGGCCGGATGAACCCGTCGTGACTGCCTGCGCCTGACCACCCAGTCGCCCGATATCGCCAGCCAGATCACGCGCGGCGATGCCCACCAGCTCAGCATCGCGGGCGTCATAGACAATCGCGGCCCCGTTCAGGTCCAGAGAGCGCAACGTAACGGCGGGCGACACGACCACCTGCGCAACAGCCGGGGTGGCCACACAGGCCATCAGTGCTATCAGCCAGCGCCTCACGGCTGCTTGTCCTGATAATAGGTGGCCAGAACGTCAAAAGCCTGTTTACGCACACCGGTTTCCGAGAGCAGACCCTTTCTGTTCCAGCCGTTCTGATAGATCGGGTGTTCGCGGCGGGGCGACTGGAAGTCCTTCAAAATCCACGGCGACATACCATTCAGGGTCGGTATCCTGTCGGCCATTTTCAGGGTCTGGCGATAGTATGCCGCCTGATAGTCCTCGGAAAACTTATGCATAGCGGTCGGGTCGCGATAGCCCGCTAGCGCATCGGCCCCGAACTCCGATAGGATCAGGGGACGGTCCGCCGGCACATTCCAATGCAGACCCGGCAACGCCGATAGCGGATCATCGCCATACCAGCCGGCATAGGTATTGACCGCCAGCACATCCAGCTTATCCACCAGCGGGTCGGCCAGATAGATGTCATTGCCCTTGCGCTCGACCAGCAGAGCGGCACTGATCAGGCGCGTCGGGTCAAGCGCCCGCACATTGTCGGCCATGGCGGCGTGGAATTGGGTGCGCGCCGCTGACACCGGGGTTTCGTTCCCGACGCTCCACAGGATGACCGAGGCCCGGTTGCGATCCCTGAAAACCGTCTCCGCCTGCATCCTCAGCGCCTTTTGCAACACCGCGGGGTTTTCCCAATCGACCGTCCAATAGACCGGGATTTCGCTCCACACCAGCAGCCCCATTTCATCGGCCAGACGCAGGGTCGTCTCCGAATGCGGATAATGCGACAGGCGTACATAGTTGCCGTGCAGGCCGTATTTGATCTCGGACAACAGGCCACGTGACGCCGCTTCCGTCATATTGCGTGCCGGATGGCTGCCGAATTCCTCCTCGTGCAGCGAAACGCCTTTGAGAAAAACAGGCTTACCATTCAATAGTATCTGGTGGCCTTTGACCGTGATGGTGCGAAAGCCAATCCGGTCCCTCAGCTTGTCATCAACGGTTGAAAAGCTCACCTCATACAGGACGGGGGTCTCCGGTGACCACAGTTTCAGCGCACGCGGCGCTTTCAGATCAAAAACAGCCTGACCTTTGCTATCCGTCGTCCCAGACAGCGTGGTCTTGAGCCCGGCAATGTTCAGCCTAACCACCTGCCCGGAGGCGCGGGGGCCGTTCAGTTGCGCCATACCTTTCAGACGCCCCTCCGGCGTCAGGGTCAGGGTGGCGTCATCGACAAAGGTTTCTGGCGTATAGATCAGCTTCACAGGACGCGTAATGCCGCCGTAGAGGTCCCAGTCGGTGATCGCCGTCGGAATGGACTGAGCGTCATGGGTGGAATCCACACCGACGCTGAGGCGGTTTTCACCGGCGCGCAGGGCGTGCGTGACCTCGATAACGAACGGCGTGAAACCGCCTTCGTGGCGGCCAATTTCCTTGCCGTTCAGATAGACATAGGCCTTGTAGTTGACCGCCTCGAACCGCAGAAAAGCGCGTTTCCCGTCAAACACTTTGGGGGTAAACTTGCGCTGAAACCAGATCAGCCCGTCATAATAGCGCAGTTCGGGTTCGGCAGCATTCCACGCGCCGGGTAGCGCCATCTGCGGACCACGATCGAGGTCAAATTCAAAGAAGGTCGCCCCGCCCCTGGCCTCTTCGGCGGCCACATCCACATCGCGGTAACGCTGCATCCGCGATTTGGCCACCCAGCCATTGATGTCGGTCAGGCCCGTGCGATAGAGGTCCCTGGAATAGGTCCAGGGCCCTGACAGGTCCTGAACCTCGCGATACGCCGCCCCCGTCAAAAGGTAGGCCGGCCGCATATCCTGCGCCCCGGCGGGTAGGGCAAACAGGGCCAATACCGCCAAAATGGTGGAAACCCAACGCATGACCACTCTCCCTCCTGCAATCCTTATCAGACCTAATAATTTTATTGGTAAGACCTTTTAGCGCCTCAAAAATTCAACTTCAATCAAATTCGATCTATAATGCACGTTACTCGGCCGAACCATTGCGCTTACAGCCCTGGATTTACGGTCGTCTTATCACCTCTAATGCGCAGCCCATGTCATTCTTATCGCGTTCAACGCTAAGTCTGCAAAATAGACGAATATCCCGATCACGGATCAACAGATCGCAAAAAGCGCCCCAATCCGAACGGTTTAACGCCACGATTGCGCCGGAAAGTCGGCGCATCTTCTTTCTGAACGCTCAATGGCCGAACGCCATGCCCCTAAATCATGATGGTCAGGGCTGGCGGACGGCTGATGAACAGACGCCGACGGCCCTCTTCAAAAAAGCAGACACTGTATCGTTTTTTCATAGGGGAGAGGTTCATGACCCCGCATCTGCTGTCTGCCCGTCGCCCGAACAACGCCTTGCCGCTTCGCCGTGCCCCGCGCTCTAGCCTGTCCGCGGCGTCGGTGCCGAACATTGTCGATATATTCGTAGGCCTCGTCTCGCGCCTTAACGCCGTCGCCATTCAGGCCCACCGCACGGCCTCCCTGCGTTCAGAGTGCGCCGATATTCGCGCCTATGCCCGCCATATGGGCGAAAGCCACGTGTGGCTGAACGAGGCCCTGCTGACGGCGCTGGAAAAGGCCGGGTCGTCGCTGACGCCCGACTACCTGCCTTCACCCGAACAGCAGGACGAGATCGACGCCCTGCAACTGAGCGAGGCCGCGCATTTCGATATCGACTATATCCAGTTCCAGAACCGGCTCTATCTCGACATGCTGAACCTGTGCGAGCGCTTCCTGCGCACGCGCACGCCGATGGCCAATCTCAACATCTATGCCCTGACCCTGTGCGACTATCTGAAATACCACCTGAGCCAGTTTGCGCCGACACTCTCGACGGCGCGAGCCTCGGCCGCGTAGGACGCGCTCAACGGTCTGTGATCAAGGTGGATTTTCGTTTGCATGGCCGGACGGATCGCCTATCCTTCTCAATATATGGAGGATTTGATGGGCGCACTGTACGATATCCCGCTGAAGCGGATTGATGGGACGCAAACGTCGCTGGGTGACTATGCCGGTAAGGTGTTGCTGGTCGTCAATGTCGCCTCGAAATGCGGCCTGACCCCGCAATACGAAGCGCTGGAGGCTCTCTATCGCGACAAGCAGGCGCAGGGTCTGGAAATCCTCGGCTTTCCCGCCAACAACTTCATGGGGCAGGAGCCGGGCACCGATCAGGAGATCGCCAGCTTTTGCCAGACGGCGTTCGACGTGTCCTTCCCGCTGTTCTCCAAAATCAGCGTGGCCGGACCGGACAAACACCCGCTCTATGCGGCCCTCACCGAAGCTTTACCCGACGCCGCAGGTGCCGAACTGATGCGCGAAAAGTTTGCCGGTTATGGCTTCCCGCCGACCCCGCGCGGCGAAATCCTGTGGAATTTCGAGAAGTTCGTCGTGGGCCGTGACGGTAAGGTCGTGGCGCGCTTTTCTCCGGACGTTGCCCCGGACGATGTGCGCTTGGTCGATGCTCTCAACAAGGCGCTGGCGGCTTAGAGCGGATTTCGTTCAGGTTGAATCGAAACGAAGTTCGGCGCAGCCAAATTCCGCTCTAACCTTTTGTTTGGTCGCGCATTTGATTCCGAAACGGAGTTCGGCGAAGCCAAAACCGTTGCACACTTTTCGGAATGCGCTCTAAACCCCACTTTTTCGAAGCCGACGTCAGGCAAACGCCCGCGCCGCCAGCAAAAGCGTGTGCAGTTGCGCGCGGCTGAGGCGGCGCAGTTCCGGCAACAGGCGCGGCTGCGCCAGATGCACGATCTGCGCGTCGCGATACCAGGGCGTATCCGTCAGCGGATGCGCGACACCATTTACCGGCGGCAATATATCCATCGGGTGCGCCCCCAACTGCTCACAAATGCGGATCAGCATGGAGCAACTGACTCGGTTGGCAGCCTTTTCGTACTTCTGTAGCTGCTGAAAGGTGACGCCCAAACCCGCCGCCAGATTTTCCTGCGTCAGGCCACGCGCCTTGCGGATCAGGCGGATATTCTGCCCTACCGCCACATCAACCGGATGACCTGTCTCGCGCATAACGTCTCCCCTCTTGCAAGAAGGAGAATGCCGACACACGCCCAGATTGTCAATTCATTTTATGCGTTTGATGCGATTCAATCAGGCTCGCCACGCAGAACAATGGGGTAAACCCCTGTAATATCAGCCATATTCAGGCCTTGCGTCACCCGCCGGTGTGCATCACCTTCGGCCACCCAATACTCAACCCACAGCTCAGCCGCCTGCCGCAGATAAAAGCGCGGGAGGCTGCGCCCATCGCGCAGGCGGATGATCACCCCCTCCCCCGGCTGCGATAAACGCTCGGTGTCATAGATGGCGAGGCTGCCCACGCGCAGATAGGGGCTCAGGTCGTCCGTCTGAATACGCACCTGTTGCAGACCGGGCCGATGGAACGGCGCCAGATCGACGCCCCCCGAAGCCGAAAGACCCGCCGCAAACCCCTGCGTCCCCTCTTGGGTCGCGTAAGGCATATCGGTCGCCAGCAATTCCGCCTCGGCCTCCAGATCGCGCAGCGTAAAGCCCAGCGCCCGCACGACTTTCGCGCGTACGGCCAGACGGTCGAGAAAGGCCCGGCTGTCGCCGCTTTCATAGCGCGCCCAGGTGGGTTGCGACGTACCGGCGGCCTCCGCCGCCTTGTCCTGCGACAGGCGCGCCCGCATCCGTAGCTGCGCCAGAGCCTGTCCGTAGATGAGCGCCTTGTCCAAATCTCGCCTCCCGCTTGCAGCATACTGCCGCAAGCGAGCGACAGACAACAGCCCTAATTCAAGGCCTGAGTTGCAATTTTAGCAACGAAGCGTTTTTAATTCACCCTCTATGCGCAACACTGCATCCGCCTATATTGACGCTCAACAACACCCTTTATTGCGAAAGGCCTACGCCATGATCCAGCATCGCCCCTTTGAAAAGCTCTATAACGCCAAACACGGCTGGCTGAACGCCCGTCACCACTTTTCGTTTGCCGACTATTACGACCCCAACAACATGGGGTGGGGGTCGATCCGCGTGTGGAATGACGACGAAATCGACTCGAAGTCGGGCTTTCCGCCGCACCCCCACGCCGACATGGAAATCATCACCTATGTTCGCGAAGGCGCCATCACCCACGAAGACAATCTGGGCAATCGCGGCCGCACCGAAGCCGGCGATGTTCAGGTGATGTCGGCCGGAACCGGCATCCGTCACGCCGAATATAATGTCGAGGACGTGCTGACCAAGATCTTCCAGATCTGGGTCATCCCCGACAAACGCGGTCACGCCCCGCGCTGGGGGGCCAAGCCCTTCCCCAAAAGCGACCGGGCGGGCAAGTTCGTGGCGCTGGCGTCCGGTTTTGATGACGATGCCGAGGCGCTGAAGATCAACACCCCGGCCCGTCTTCTGGGGGCGACGCTCCTCAGCGGCCAGTCGGAAACCTACGCGCCGCAAAAAGGCCGTCATGTTTACGTGGTCTTAGCCGCCGGACGTGTTAAGCTTAACGGCCTTGAGCTGAACGTGCGCGACGGGGCGGCCATCATCGACGAAGATGAGCTGACCTTCGAAGCGCTCGAAGACGCCGAAATTCTTCTTCTGGATGCTGCCTAGATGCGCTTGAAACCGCTCCTTACCCTCACGGCCCTGATCGGGTTTCCCCTTCTGCTTCAGGGCTGTACAGCCGTAGCCGTCACCGGCGCGGCAGTCGGCACCGCCGTGGGGGTAACGGGAGCGGTCATAGGCACCACAGGGAAGGTCGTGGGCGCGGCCATCCCTGACGGCGACGACAAAAAGAAAGATAAAAAAGACAAGAAAAACAAGAAGGGCGAGGACTGATGCGGCTGTCTGCCCTGCGCCCGGTCGCGCTTGCGTCCCTGCTTGCCCTCGCCGCCTGTGGGCCAAAGATCGAAAAGCCACCCGAGCCGCAATCGACTCAGGTCGATTCTCTGGCCGGCGTCGATCTCAATGCGCCGCTAAGCGTGATCGGCACCGAGCCCTTCTGGTCGCTCAGCCTGACCGAACGCGATGTCACCTTTGAACGCCCCGGCGACGACGCGCAGGTCTTTCCGCGCCATCTGTTTGAGATCAACAAGGACAAGAGCGGGCCCAAGCGCGCTGAGTTATTGTCGAATGAAATCAGCCTGACCCTGATCGCCCAGACCTGTTCGGACGGCATGAGCGACCGCGTCTATCCGCTGACCGCCGAGGTCAATTTCGGGGACGAAGTGCTCAAGGGCTGCGCCACCCCGACGGCCAAGCTGGAAAGCGAGAAGCCTTAAGAATAAAAAGGCCTCCCGGAAAGGAGGCCTTTTTATTTCAACATGTTATGCGGTTTAGTTCACCTTGACCGGAACCGGCACATCGCAGCCGGTAAGGCCTGCGGGACTGGCCTTGCGCTTGGCTTCGACCAGGGCGGCAAACTCAGACGAATGGGTGTCCATCACCTCAACCTTCGGACGCTCGGCTTCGGGCATGTCGGCGAGCACCTGCACCTTGGTCATCACATCCGGATCGACCGGCGGCTCACCCAGCTTCAGCTTGCGCACCACATCCAGCCCCACCAGCGTCATGCCAAAGGCCGTATATTTACGCTCCAGTGCGTCCGTATAGGAGCGCATCAGGAAGAACTGGCTGTTGGCCGAGTTGACATCCCCGGCCCGGGCCATCCCCAGCGTTCCCGCGCAGTAAAGCCCCCAGGTTTCAACCTTGCTGTCCTTGGTTATAGCCATCAGGTCGTTGACCTGCGACTGCACCGGCAGGGCCTTGACGTAACCGGTCAGGATACCGCGCTCGGTCGTCAGCGGCGTGATATCGAGCGTCGTGTCACGGCGGATGATGAATTCGGCCGGCACATTCGGCAACTCGGAATTGCCCTCACCCGTGCCCTTGGGGTCGCCGGTCTGGGCCATAAACCCTTCAATGACGCGGTGAAATTTCAGCCCGTTATAGAAGCCCTGCCGCGTCAGCGTCTTCATGCGCTCAACGTGCTGCGGGGCCAGTTCGGGATACATTTCAACGATGACACGGCCTTTGTTCGTGTCGATCACTAGCGTATTGTCGGCATCGACCGGACGATAGCCCGGCGTCGCCGCCACCGCGGTACCGGCCAGAAGCGTTGCGGCGATTGCCAGACCTGCCGCGCGCGCAGCCCCCATCTTAAACGTCATTACTCTTTTCCAACCTTAGCCAAGAGCCGCTCAGCGACGCTTTTTGAAACGAACGGCGCGATATTGCCGCCCAATTGGGCTATTTCTTTGACCAATCGGGACGCAATCGCCTGATGCCGGGGATCGGCCATCAGAAACACCGTCTCGATCTCACGGTTCATCTGCTGGTTCATCGCCGTCATCTGAAACTCGTATTCGAAATCGGCCACCGCGCGCAAGCCGCGAATGATGACAGACGCCCCAAGTTCCTCGGCAAAGTGCATCAAAAGGCTGTCGAAGGGCAAGACCTCGACGCGATCGGCGAACGGAGCGCAGCTTTCGCGCAACATCTCAACCCGCTCATCCAGCGTGAAGACCGGTGCCTTGCCCGTATTGCGCGCCACACCGATCACCAGATGATCGACCAGCTTAACGGCCCGGCCGATAATGTCCGAGTGTCCGTTGGTGATCGGGTCGAAGGTTCCGGGGTAGAGCCCTATCCTTTTGGCCATCTGACGTGGCTCCTTATTCAGTAATGGGTCAGCCTTATCCGGCATCGCCCCCGCTGGCAAGCTCAGCCTCGTCCGGGCCGTCCTCTTCGGCGGTTTCGGCCAGGCGCTCGACCGAGACGACCTTCTCACCTGAGGTGCGGAAGATGGTCACGCCCTGCGTATTGCGGCCCGCCACGCGGATCTGCGACACCGGCGTGCGGATCAGTTGCCCGCCATCGGTGACCAGCAGAAGCTGATCTGTGTCTTCGACCGGGAAGGAGGCGACCAGCTTGCCGCCGCGCTTCGACAGGTCGATGGCGACAATGCCCTGACCGCCGCGACCGGTGCGGCGATAGTCGTAGGACGAGGTCCGCTTGCCAAAGCCCGTATCGGCGATGGTGAGAATGAACTCTTCGGCCGCGCCCAGTTCGGCGATGCGCTCGACGCTCAGCGACGCATCCTCCGCGCCCTCTTCGGCCTCGTCTTCGACCACCACCGGCGTGTCTTCGCCTTCGCCCGACACCGCCGCACGCAGCGAGGCCGCGTGCTTCAGATAGGCGGCGCGTTCGGCTGGTGTGGCCTCAACTCGGCGCAGGATGGCCATGGAGATAACTGTGTCGTCCTCACCCAGACGCACGCCGCGCACGCCGGTCGAGTCGCGGCCCTTGAACACGCGCACCTCATCGACGGCGAAGCGGATCGAGCGGCCCGATGCCGTGGACAAGAGCACGTCCTGATCCTCGGTGCACAGGGCCACGCCGACAATGGCGTCACCCTCTTCCAGCTTCATGGCGATCTTGCCGGCGCGGTTGACGTTGACGAAGTCCGACAGCTTGTTGCGGCGCACGTCGCCGGAGCGCGTGGCAAACACGATATCCAGACGATCCCAAGTAGCTTCATCCTCCGGCAGGGTCAGGATGTTGGTCACCGTCTCGTGCTTGTCCAGCGGCAGCAGGTTGACGAAGGCCTTGCCCTTGGATTGCGGATTGCCGAGCGGCAGACGCCATACCTTCAGCTTATAGGCCTTACCCGTTGAGGAGAAGAACAGCATCGGCTGGTGCGTCGAAGCGGCGTAGATGCCGGTGATGGCGTCTTCGTCCTTCATCGCCATGCCCGAGCGGCCCTTGCCGCCGCGGTGTTGGGTACGATAGGCGCTGAGCGGGGTGCGCTTGACGTAGCCCGAATGGGTCACGGTCACCACCATGTCCTCACGCGGGATCAGGTCTTCGTCCTCGATATCGGCTTCGCCATCGACGATCAGGCTGCGGCGCGGCTCGGCATAAAGCGCCTTCACCTCTTCCAGCTCCTCGCGCACGATGCCGAGGATGCGCTCGCGCGACGACAGGATGGCGAGATATTCGGCGATAGAGGCCGCCAGGGTGCGGGCTTCACCGAAGATTTCATCGCGGCCCAGACCCGTCAGACGCGACAGGGTCAGGGCCAGAATGGCGCGCGCCTGTTCGTCGGTCAGCCGCACCTCGCCGCCTTCAAAGACGATCGAGCGCGGATCAGCGATCAGCTCGATCAGCGGCGACATGTCCCCGGCGGGCCAGTTGCGCGCCGTCAGGCGTTCACGGGCTTCGGTCGGATCGACCGAGGAACGGATAATGTGGATGATTTCGTCGATATTGGCCACCGCAATGGCCAGACCGACCAGCACGTGGCCCCGGTCACGCGCCTTGTTCAGTTCAAAGCGGGTGCGGCGGACCACCACCTCTTCGCGGAAATCGAGGAAGATTTCCAGCAACTTACGCAAGCCCATCTGCTGCGGGCGGCCGTGGTTGAGCGCCAGCATATTGACGCCGAAGCTCGTTTGCAGGGCCGAATAGCGGTAAAGCTGATTGAGAATGACATCGCCGGAGGCGTCGCGCTTCAGCTCGACCACCACGCGCATCCCCTGACGGTCGGATTCGTCGCGGATATCGGAGATGCCTTCGATGCGCTTTTCGCGCACCATTTCCGCAATATGCTCGATCAGGGTCGCCTTGTTCACCTGATAGGGCAGTTCGGTGATGATGATGGCTTCGCGGTCCTTGCGGATGGTTTCGACCGAGGCCTTGCCGCGCATAATGACCGAGCCGCGACCGGTCAGCAGCGCCTGACGTGCGCCGGAACGGCCAAGGATTTCTCCGCCCGTCGGGAAGTCCGGACCGGGTACGATGCCCAGCAGGGTTTCGGCGCTCACCTGCGGGTCATCGAGCATGGCCAGACAGGCCTCGATGATTTCGCCCAGATTGTGCGGCGGAATATTGGTCGCCATACCGACCGCGATGCCGCCGGCCCCATTGACCAGCAGGTTCGGGATGCGCGACGGCAGAACCGACGGTTCCTGGCGCGCACCGTCGTAGTTGTCGTTGAAATCGACCGTGTTTTTGTCGATATCGGCGATCAGCGACTCCGCCGCGCGCGTCATACGGCTTTCGGTGTAACGCATGGCCGCCGGCGGATCGCCATCGACCGAGCCGAAATTGCCCTGACCATCGACCAGCAGCAGGCGCATCGAAAACGGCTGCGCCATCCGCACCAGCGCGTCATAGATGGCACCATCGCCGTGCGGGTGGTAGCGGCCCATCACGTCGCCAACGATATTGGCCGACTTGACGTACTTCTTGTCGTGGGTACGGCCCTCTTCGTACATGGCATAGACGATGCGCCGATGCACGGGCTTCAGGCCGTCGCGCGCATCCGGCAGGGCGCGCGAAACGATCACGCTCATGGCGTAGTCGAGATAGGAACGCTTGAGTTCATCCTCGATGGTGACGTGCGAAATGCCGTGCGGCGTCGGCAGGCCGGTAGCAGGAGTATCGGTCATGAAGCCCGTTTCATTGCATAGTCATAAGTGCTCGACGGGAATCACACGTCGGCGCACTGGTTAACGCGCACCGTAGCACTTTTGCGACTAATCCCCAAATCCGGAAGGCGTTTTAGGGGAATTCAGAGCCCGCCTGTTAACATTTATTTTGCGTGCGGACCGGCCTGAAACGCCCACAAAAAAGCCTGCGGTTTGACCGCAGGCCTTGGGTTCGAATTTACAGGATTTAAAACGGAATTTCGTCGTCCAGATCGAAGTTCTGCTTGGGGCCGGAGCCCTGCGCCTTCGGGCCCGAGGAGGCCGGGGCCCCGTAACCGCCATCATCAAAACCGCCGCCATAGCCGCCGCCCTGATCATAGCCACCCGACGACGACGACCCGCCGCCGCTGTCGCCACGGCCGCCCAGCAGCGTCAGATTGCCGTTGAAGCGTTGCAGCACGATTTCGGTGGTGTACTTTTCGACACCCTGCTGATCGGTCCACTTGCGGGTTTGCAGCGAGCCTTCGAGATAGACGGTCGAGCCCTTGCGCAGGTACTGCTCGGCGATCTTGGCCAGGTTGTCATTGAAGATCACGACGCGGTGCCACTCGGTCTTTTCCTTGCGCTCGCCCGTCATCTTGTCGCGCCACTGTTCCGAGGTGGCCACCGTCAGATTGGCGACGCGCTCCCCCGAATTGAGCGTGCGGATTTCCGGGTCCTTACCCAGATTGCCGATAATGATGACCTTGTTGACCGAGCCCGCCATGCGCTGCGCCTTCCGTTCTGCCCGCGATTCGGCGGACACATTAATTGCTGAGGCCTGAGCATAGGCGGCAAAACGCCGCTTGCCAAGTCGATGTTAACGTTTTGTTCACATCTTTTCGCGTTGCGCGGGAGCCCTTATTTCTTTTCAGGCAGATTGTCCGGCAGGGTCTGCGGCTCCGAGAAATTGCGGTCGCGCGGCACCTCAAAGGCGCTGGGGATGACCAGACGCCCGTCCGGGGCCTTGGTCAGGAAGGGCATGGCCGGGCCTTCAAAATGCTTGGAAATGCGAATGCCCCGCGGCGTGGACCACAGGAAGGTGCCGTTATAGACCCCGACGATCTCCTTGCGCGGCGACCCTATGCTGAGGAACTTGATGCGCAGGGCGTCGAGATGCGCCGCGCAATATTCCAGCGATGGCACGTCTTTTTTGATGACGTTGAACTTCGGAGGCTGATCCTTTGGAAAGCCGATGTGGAAGCAGACATTCTTCGCATCGGGCGCTTTGACGGCCGTCTTTTCGCACCCGGCCAGCGCCAGACAGGCGGCCCCGGCGACAAGCCACAGAACAGGTTTCATCGCCATGAGTGGCTCCTTACTTTACTGAGCAGCCCTGACCCTGTTCGAGCAGGGTACGGAAGGTCTTGTTATCATCCGAAATTTCAACGCGCTTGGGCACAAGGCGCAGGGTCTGGCTGCCCCAGCGGCCATAGGAGGCCGAACCCGGACGTTCGCAGCGACCGTCAAACAGCAGGGTCGCGCAGGCGTTCAGCGAAATACCGTCCGACAGACGCGTCCACTCGTTACCGGCAAAGCGCAGACAGGCTCCCGACGGCCCGGTGGTCGGGGCGGTTGCGGCCACGGGCTCACCCGAATCGACGACCACAGGCGCCACCTTATCGGTCGAAATGACGGGCGGCGGAGCCAGAGAGGCGGTCGGGGCGGCGGTCATTTCGCCGCTTTCATCGACGCCCACATCGAGCGCATTGGCGGCCACGCCGTTCTTTTTGGCGCAGTCGGCGATGGTCAGTTGCCCCACAAATTCCCCATTGACGAAGCAGCGCAGCGTCTTCTTGGCGTCGAGGGTCGGCGCATCGTCGATGTCGAGGACAAGGCCCGGACCTTCGGTATTCATGCGCGGCGATTCTTTTTGCGAACTGGAGATCGCCCATCCGATCAGCACCGCCAGCAACAGGGCCCCGCCTGCACCCGCCAGCCAGATCGTCTGCTTCCGATTCAGCGCCATAATCCATCCCCTCGGAGGTGAGTTCATCTCCCCCTAAAGGCCTGTTTATGCGCCGCCTGTCAAGCGGGAGAGCGCCGCAGAATAGTTGGAAGCCTGGGCATTCCAGTAGGCGGCCGAACCGGCTGAACTGGTCTTCTTCTTGCTGTCGTCCGATGAGGTCGTATCTTCGCCATAGCGCAGGTAACGATAGGCGGAACGGACGTTTTTCAGGGCATCGTCCAGCGTCTTGAGCGCCGCCGTGATGCTTTCTTCCGAGTTCAGATTGACGTCGGCATTGAACTTCAGGCCAAACAGCTTTTCGGTATCCGTCTTTGTCTTTTTCGAGGAAGACGAAGAGGAGGTGTCCTCCGCCGTGCGGACCAGACCTTCGGTCAGCCCCAGCCCTTCGAGCGCATCCTTGCCCGCCGGGCCTTTAACGATTTCCATCTGGCTGGTCTTGTTCTGCGGCTCGATAACCAGTTGCGACTCGGCCTTGCCGGTCACCTTAGCCACCGTCACCTTGAGCTTGTACCCCGCCGCGCGCTGGATCTTCTTGGCCAGCGTGTCCAGCGTGTCATTGGCCTCGATCATGATCTTTTTCTGCGAGCCCCCGGCATCGCGCAGATAGAAGGAGTCCCCGGCGCGCACCGAAGTCCCTGAGGTCAGGAGCGTCGAATTCTTATACTCGATCGTACCGCTGGGCAGGCCCAGCCTGTCCAGCACCGAGGCCCCATTGGTCGTGACGGCCATGGCCTGCGGATCGACCTCACCGTCCTTGCCCGAATAGCGCTGGCTCCATTCGACCGCGCCGCTGGCCACGTCCATGCGCGCCAGATAGGCGTCGGCTTCGCCGATCTTGGTCGTGCCGTCGATCTCGCCTTCGGTCTGCCCGGCGAAATAGACCTTGCCGTCGGTGAACTGCACCTTGACGTTCTTTTCTTCCCCTGCCCCGCCATAATAGACGACCTTATCGCCAGCGGTGGAGGCGAGATCCGTCGAGACGGTGGCGGCAAAGGCGTCGGAATGCCCGTGGAAAGCGGTGCTGCCCGATCCGCCGCCCAGAATACTGTCATTGCCGGTCGAACCACCGACATAGACCTTGCCGTTATAGACGTCGATGGCGCCGATCTGCCCGCCCCCCAGACCGCCCAGATTGCGGGTGCCCGTCAGGGTTGGCTTGGCTGGGTCGCTGATATCATAAGCGCGCAGGACGATATTGCCGTCTTCCACACCGGCAGCGTAGAGCGTATTGCCATCGACCTTGACTGCGCTGACCTGATCGGTGCCGGAGGTACCATATTGCACCGTGGCGGTCGCCTTTCCGGTCGAATCAAAACTGCGGATATAGGCGTCCCAGCCACCCGCCGAACCGACTCCGCCCTGCATGACGCTGCGCGTCTTGCCGGCCACCTGAACCGAGCCATCCGACCCAAAGGTCACCGCCAGAGCGGCATCTTCATCGGTGGACCCAAAGCGCTTGGTCCACATTTCCTGACCGGCCGAATCAAACACGGTGACAAAACTGTCGGCAACCGTCTTGTTGGTGCCGGACGTCCCGCTGTCTTCCTTGGTCGAGGTCGTGGTGAAGGTCTTGCCATCCACCGTGTAGCTTGAGGTCGTGGTGGTAACGGTCGAAAGCGTACCGGTCACCGACCCGGCAATGGCGACCTTGCCATCATCGCCGACGCTCAGCGCGTAGCCGGTGGCACTGTCGGCCGCGCCCAGGGTGCGGGCATAGACGACATTGCCGGCCGAATCGTACTTGATCAAAGCCACGTCCTGCGTGCCCTTGATCGTCTGACCCTCTGTTGTGCCATCGACATCGGCCAGCACATAAACCGAGCCATCCGGCCCGGAAACCGTCTGATGCACGGTCTTGATCGCGCCTTCAAGGTCGTTCTGAACGCTGCGGCCCGCCGTCCAGAAGGTATCGCCGGGTGCCGACACCGTATCGCCACCCGTGCTGAACTTCACCATGCCGGTGGTCTGCTTGGGCGTGACGGTCTCGAACTTTTTGGTTTCCTTGTTGTATTTCGTGGTCTTGTCGGTATCGCCCGTCTTCTGCACGACAAAAACCGAGTCCCCGGTGGGCGCGGCACTAAAGGTAAGGGCCTCCGTAGAGTCTCCCTGTATCTTCAAGGAAAACGTGTCGGGATTGGTGCCAACCTTGACGGTCTTGCCATTCACCTCAACCGTCTTGTCACCGCCCGCCGTCCGCTGCACGGCGAACTTGGTCGAAAGCCCCGCCGCTTTCAGCTTGTCGTTGATATAGGTGACGACGCTCGACATCGAGCGGGTTTCACTACCCATTTCCGCAAGGTCGATATGAACATTGATCGGGTCCGTTGTCCCCGTCCGCTTGACCGAAATGTCAAAGGCCACATCGCCCTTGAAGGCCTCGACCTCACTGGTCGCCGTGCCCGAATGGATGTCCTTGGCGAAATAGGCCGTATCGGTGCGGGCGATGCCCACCGTCGATTTCAGCTTGTCGGTAATGGCCCCCTGCACAAGGTCCAGATGCTCGTAATCCGCATCCTTGACGTAGGTGCTGACCTCTCCGATGCCGGAATCAAACCGACGGCGCAGCGTATTGAGTTCCGTCTTGTTGCTGATCGAGTCGGGATTGCTCCCCGTCAGAATCGACTGCGCCTTGGCCGCCACGGCTCGCAGGGAGTTTAGTCCGGTATAGAGGGTGTAGAGCTTTTTGTAGTCGGTAGATGCGCCAGCCAGATCGAGATTAACCGCCGATTCGCGAATAAAGCTCTTACCCGCCAGTATGTTCTTGACCAGAGTGTCGTCGGGCGTGCCGCCCTTTTCCCACGGCGCGGTTGGCGCGCGGGTGGTGCCCGTAGGGCTGGCCGCCGTCGTCTGCGCAGCCGTATTGGCCGTACCGGAAGTGGCACGGGTCTTCGAGTTGAAATAACTCGTCAACAGGCTGGTATCGAACGACACGGTCATAGCGGCCATTGTCACAGATCAAAGCTTAAGAAGCGTTAACCTGCAGCAAAAAGGGCGAGATCATTATGATTTCTCATAGAAACATAATGATCTCGCTTTTGTTTAGCCCCTCGCCGGGCGGTGGCTTCGCCACCTTGGCCGCCGCCTCAATGGCGGCTTGAAGAAAAAACCCGCCGGATGCCGGCGGGTTTGCTCAGACTGCGTAAAGTAAGCGCCTACTGGAAGAGTCGGAGGATGGCCTGCGGCGACTGGTTGGCAATCGACAGGGCCTGCGTGCCCAGCTGTTGCTGCACCTGAAGGGCCTGCAAGCGGGCGCTTTCCTTGGCCAGATCGGCATCAACCAGATTACCGATACCGACTTCGATAGCGCCGGAGAGTTTGGCGACGAAGTTTTGACGCCCCTCGATCTGCTTGGCTTCCGAACCCAGTGCGGCAAGGCTGGCATTAACGTTATTGATCGAGGCATCCAGACGGGCCAGAGCCGATGTCGCCCGGGTCAGGGTCAGCACATTGGCCGCCGCCGACAGGGTAATGATCGTGCCCCCCAGACTGAAATTGCGCGCCGAGAGGGTTACAACCGAGCTGCCATCGGCATTATCTATAAATTTAATGCCATTCGTGATCGTGCCGTTAAGCAGGTTGGTGCCATCGAAAGACGAATTGGCTACGGCATGGCTGATCTGACGGAGAAGTTCGCGGAAATCGCCATTCAGAGCGTTTCGCGAGGCCGTTGAAAGCGATGGGTCCATGGCCGAAACGACCTTGTCGCGCATCTGCACCAGAAGGTCGGAGACCGATTCCCCGGCCGCCAGCGTCACGTCAGCGACCGATGTGGCGCGGTTGAGCGAGTTTTTCACCGCACTGAGCGAGCTAAGATCAGCGCGTTGCCCCTGCGCGATCGAATACAGCGCTGCATTGTCCTTGGCGCTGGACACCTCAAGGCCTGTGGAGATCTTGGTTTGCGTCGATTCCAGTTTGCGGGTCGTTGCATTCAGATTCTGCAACGCCGTCATGGCAGTCTTGTTGGTATTGACGCTTACCGTCGGCATGAGGATTCTCCATATACGCTACGACTCAAAAGTCTTAACGAACATGGTAACCAAAAGGTTAATTCATGCAAACGCCTTTATCCGCGACCTTGGCAGGTACGCGGTAAATATCACAGCTCACAAACCGGAAAAAGACGTCAGATATCGGTCCTGACGATGCTTCCCGCCTTGTAACTTCTCGATTTTTGCATTTCCAACAGCTCCTTTTGCGGGAACTGGCGGACCACCTCGCCGGTATAGCGATCAATCGCGCGATAGATGAACTCACCGCTGTCCGGGTCCTTATCTATCGTCAGTTTGAGCATATAGGCCGGTTGGGACTGCGCCCGGTCATGATTCGACAAACCGTTTTCCGTCTGGCTGCCCGAGGTCGCCGGAGCGACTTCCTGAACGGGCTTGACCGGCTCCACGGGCTTAACCTGAGTGGGGTCGGTGACGGCGGGCGGGGTTACTGCATTCGTAATCATCTCCTGTATTACGCACGGCGACTTACGCCGTTGCGCCCTCTGTTTATGACCGTGATGCCGAGCCAGACATCAGATCAGAGAAAAAGGGGGCGGACGCCGAAACGCCGCCCCCGTCATTCCTTAACGGAACAGGCTCAGAACCGTCGAAGTCGATTGGTTCGCGATCGACAGGGCCTGAACGCCAAGCTGTTGCTTGGTTTGCAGGGCCTGCAGCTTTGCGCTTTCCTTCGCCAGGTCGGCATCCACAAGGTTGCCGATCCCGTTTTCGATCGAGTCAGACAGCTTGCTGATGAAGTTGGCGTGGTTAGCCAGCGACTTCGAAGACGTACCGAGCTTCGCCAGCTTGGCCGAAACGTCGTCGATCTTGGTCGCGAGGGTCGCAACCGCCGCCGAAGCCGTAGCCTTGGTGCCGATCGTCGTCGCGTTGATACCCAGACCCGTCAGAGACAGGTTTTGAGCCGCAACGGTCAGCGTACCACCGGAGTCGTTGGCCAGAGCCGAGAGGGCCGAGCCACCTTGCTTGATGATGTTGATGCCGTTGAACGTCGCGTTGTTGACGGTCTTGCCGATCTGGTCGCGGATCGCCTTGAAGTCTTCGTTCAGAGCGGTGCGGCTGGCCGTGCTCAAGCTGGAGTCAGACGCTGCGAGGGCCTTTTCCTTCAGCTGCGAGAGCATGTCGGAAACGGATTCGCCGGCCGAGATGGCCACATCGACGACAGATGCGTTACGGGAGAGCGATTCCTGAACCGCATTGAGCGAGGTAACCTGAGCGCGCTGCCCTTGGGCGATCGCGAAGATGGCACCGTTGTCCTTAGCGCTGGCGACCTTTTGGCCCGTGTTGATACGGGTTTGGGTCGTTTGCAGGTCGGCGTTGGTCTTGTTCAGGTTTTGCAGAGCAATCATAGCTCCGCCGTTGGTATTCACGCTATTGAGCGCCATAGGTCTAGTCCTTCTTCTAGATGAACCGGAGACATTTTGTCGTCCGGCGGCATTTTGCCTAACCATTCGGCTGCAAGCGGCGGGCCAAACCTCCGCTTACGGAAAACCGAGGTATGTAATTGAAATATAAGCGTTATACATGCCTTAACCACACCCTCGGCCCGGCAATTTTTGCCGCTTACCGGCAATTTTTGCCCGGTCCGGCAGTTTTTGCCGCGCGCGTTTTGGGCAAAAAGAAAGCCGGAGCCGGGCCCGCCTGGACCCGCAACTCCGGCCTTTAAAGACCTTACTGGAACAGCCGGGTAACGACACCCGGAGCCTGATTGGCGATAGACAAGGCCTGCACACCCAGCTGCTGCTTGGTTTGCAGGGCCTGAAGCTTCGCACTTTCCTTGGCCAGATCGGCGTCCACAAGGTTGCCGATCCCCGATTCCATCGAGTCGACCAACTTCGAAACAAACTGTGCGTGCGCATCCAGCGACTTCGATGACGTCCCCAGACGGCCAAGCGCCGCAGACACATTGGCGATCGAGACATCCACGGCATCGGCAATGGTCTTTGCCTGCGCCGCCGAAGTAAAGGCCGAACCCGCCGAAAGCGTGATCGTGCTGCCCGTCAGGCTGAGGTCCTGCGCCGCCACGGTCAGCTTTGACGAGCCGTCCGCATTGGCCAGGGGAGCAATCGCTGAAGCGCCATTCTTGATCAGATTGACCCCGTTGAACGTCGCATTGTTCACCGTTTTCGAAATCTGATCGCGCAGCGCCTTGAAATCTTCGTTCAACGCCTGACGACTGACCGTGGTCAGGGACGTATCCGAAGCCGCGAGTGCCTTCTCCTTCATCTGGGTCAACATATCCGCAACGCTTTCGCCGGCGGAGATCGCTACATCGACAGCCGATTTAGCCCGATCAAGCGAGTCCGTCACCGCACCAAGGGAAGATACATCCGAGCGCTGGCGGGTGGCGATGGCGTAAACCGCCCCGTTATCCTTGGCGCTCGCAACCCTCAACCCTGTATTGATGCGGGTTTGCGTGGTTTGCAGTTCGTTGTTGGTTTTGTTCAGGTTTTGCAGGGCGATCATCGCACCCGCATTGGTATTGATCGACATATTCGGCATCGATAACGTCCTTTCCATTCTGGTCGGGGATTTGACCGGCAATTTTGCCGCAAAGCCATTTTGGCCTGCCCGTTACCTAGCAATGGAAATGCCAGCCTGTAAGGTCGCGTTAAATATTTTTATCGTTGTTTTTAATGGATATTTTTAAATTGAAAAAGGTGGGAATCAGTGACTCCCACCCTTGCCCACCGGCCCTGCCCGGCAAAATCTGCATCAGGGTGAATTTTTAACCGAGTGACGCCCGCACCGTGCCAACAAAAGCCGGATCGGCAGCCGGCGCCGTGTCCTGACGGGGCATCAGGCCCTGCATGATCAGGCGATTGACCTCGATCAGCGGCGCGATCTCTTCCTGACCGCGCATGACGGCGGAGGTATGACGGTTGACCCAGATCGACAGGGACACGATCTGCGCGCGCAGGGTTTCGGGCAGACCATTGCCCGGCAGGGCGCAATCCGTCCCCAGAACCGACCACAGGCGGCGGTTCCAGTCGAGCGCATCCATGCGACGGGAAACCTCGCTCCGGTCGAGCTCGGCCGCCTCCATCAGCGCGCGGGTAACCTGACCGAACAGACGATACTCCGTCTGGCGCGGATCTTCACTCCGCTGAGCCGTCTTCTGATAGGCCTGTAGAGACATGTCCAAGTCTTTCGTCTTCGTACTCGATAAGCTTACGGCAGCCCATCAGGGCCTTGTAATATTCGCGCCCCATGATGGCTTTGGAAATCACCACACATTCCGCCAGAATGGCCGGATTGGCGATGACGCTCATGAATTCGGTCATGCGCGTCAGGAACTCGTCGTAATATTTTTCCGCCCCCGCCTCATCGAGGTACATCATCATCACCGGGAAGTAGATGTGACGCGACGGAGAGGTGACCTCGCTGGCCTGCATGATGTCTTTTTCACGCAGCACCGAGGCCTTGTTCTGGAGCACAAGCGAACACCGGCGGTCACCGTTCTGCACGACGGCACCGTTGAGAACAAATTTTTCACCCGGCTTGAGCGACAGTTTGAGCGGCATGTGAGTCCTTTTGGCCAGCAGCTTAGGCTTCGCACGGTTAATATCCGGTTTCGCACGGCCGCAAATATAACGGGCGTAACGCTATCCTGATCTTAATCGAATCATCGCATAAGATTGCACGTTCATGACCATCTGTCCTCACCTTCGGTCAAATGCCCCATACAGAAAGCGGCACAGAGCGTGGGGCACAGACGGGTGCGGAGAGTCCAATGCCCAAAAAAACGTGGCCAATCAAACATCAGGCTGTTGAAACCGCGGCCGCAGAGGCCCTTGAGATACGCCCGGCAAAGGTTCTCGCCACGCCCGATACGGTCAGCTCTATCGCGATGAACGCCGCCGCCACGCCTCCGGGTAAGGACGTTCTGGCCGATCTGGCCTCAACGATTCTGGGGGATTCCGGGTCTTCGGCCGCCCTCGAAGCCCTGATGGAGGCCACGCGCTACATCAGCGAGGTGCGTCTGCTCACGCTTTTGAAGGACTCGCTGCTGCTTGTCCAGAAATCCGACTATGAGGGGGCGACGCAAAAGGCGCTGGAAGCGCTGCGCGTCAATGAAAAGTGCGGCACGGCCTGGCATATTCTGGCCGTATGCCGCGAAAAGGCCGGCGACATCAAAAGCGCCTTCACCTGTTTCGAAGCCGCCCTGCAACTCGAAGAAGACAATACCGGCATCGCCAATGATCTGGGCCGGCTGGCCTATCAACTGGACATGCACACGCAGGCCGAAAAACTGTTCCGTTATGTGCTCGACAAAAACCCGGACGATTTTGAGGTCGCCAATAACCTCGCCTCGTGCCTGCGTGAAGTGAGCCGCTTTGAAGAGGCGATTGCGCTCCTGACGCCATTTCTGGAAAAGGACCCGTCCAACGGCACGCTGTGGAACACGCTGGGCACGGTGGTCAATGCCAAGGGTGACCTGCCGACCGCCCTCCTCTTCTTCGACGAAGCCGTCAAATTCGTCCCGGATGACCCCAAGCCCTGGCACAATCGCGGCCTGATCCTCGGCGCTCTGGGCGAGATTGACGCGGCGATCCAGAGCCTTGAAGCCGGCATCAAGCGCATGGTCTCGCCCGCCCAGATCGAGGCGGCTGAGCTGGCCATGGCCTTCTGCTACTTCTGCAAGAGCGATCTGATGCCCGGCTATCGTTACTATGCGGCGCGCAAAGGCCTGCATAGCCTTGAAGGCATGAAGTATATTACCGACGTCCCGGCGCTGGATCTGTCGCAGTCCCTGACGGGCAAGTCGGTGTTCGTCACCACCGAGCAGGGGCTGGGCGATGAAATCCTGTTTGGCACGGTGCTGCCCGACCTTCTGGCTGAGCTGGGGCCGGACGGGCACCTGACTCTGGCCGTCGAAAGACGCCTTGTCCCCCTCTATGCGCGCAGCTTCCCGCAGGCGACGGTGATCGCCCACGGCACGGGCAAGATCAATGGCATTACGGTGCGTCACTTCCCCGGAATGGACACCAGCCGCGCCTATGATGGCTTTGTCATGCTGGGTGACCTGCTGCCGCGCTACCGCCCCAACGCGCAGGCCTTTCCGCGGCAAAACAGCTTCCTCACCCCCGATCCTGCGCGCGTCGCCCACTGGAAGGCCGAGCTGGACAAGCTGGGGCCTGAGCCCAAGATCGGCCTTTTGTGGAAAAGCCTTGTCCAGCATTCACGCCGCGACCGCTACTACTCCCCCTTCGAAAGCTGGGCCCCTATCCTGCGCACGCCTGGCGCCGTGTTCGTCAATCTTCAGTACGGCGATGTCAGCGAAGAACTGCGTCAAGCCGAACGCGAAGGCCTGAGCATCTGGAACCCGCCGGGCATCGACCTGAAACAGGATCTGGATGATCTGGCCGCCCTGTGCGCCGCCATGGACCTGATCATGGGGCCTTCAAACGCCACCAGCAATATCGCGGCCAGCGTCGGCACCCCCATCTGGATTCTCTCCCCGTCCAATAGCTGGCCCATGATGGGCACCGACTATTACCCGTGGTACGGTAGCGCCAGAATGTTCCTGACCCCCACTCCCGGCGAGTGGAAGCCTGCGCTTGAGGAGATGCGTCAGGCCCTGATCCGTGAGGTCGCTGCCCCGGTGCAGGCCCTGTCCAGCGACGATTTACGCCGTCAGTTTCAGGGCGTTGAGCGCGCCCTTCTGATGCGCGACTGGGCCGAGGCCGAAACGCAGGCGCGCGCCCTTTTACGCCACGTGCCCGACCATATCGGTGCCTGGCAGGCGCTGGCCACCGCGCTTGACCGGCAGGACCGCATTCCGCAGGCCCTTGACGCCTATCAAACAGCTCTGAAGCATCAGCCGGACTCGCTCGATATCGCCGCCGATCTGGCGCAACTGGCCTTCCGCATCGGCCTTTATGACATGGCCGAACGCTTCTACGGCCTGATCGTTCAGCGTGATCCCGGTCACCTGATGGCCGTCAACTATTACGCTGCGGCGCTGCGCGAGCAGTCGAAGTTCGATCAGGCCATCACGCTTCTTCAGGCCTATCTGAGCGACTATCCGAAGCAAAGCGCCCTGTGGGATACGCTGGGCACCATCCTGCTGGCGCAGGGCGATGCCGACACGGCGCTGATCTTCTTCAACGAAGCCATCTCGCTGGACAACAGCCTGCCGGCGCGCTTCAACCGCGCCTGCCTGTGGATGGAAAAAGGTCTGCTGGCCGAGGCCCTGCCGGAGCTGGAACTGTGTCTGGACCGCTTCTCCGAGCCCGGTAATCTGCGCTCGGTCGAACTGAGCATGGCCTATGCCCATCTGGGCCTCGGCAATCTCAAGGCCGGATGGCAGGCCTATGCGGCGCGCCATATGACCGGCACGCCGAAGCAGGTACATTTCGACCTGCCCGCCGGCCCGCTCAAGCCCGAAGAGATCGCTGGCAAGCGTCTGTTATTGCTGGCCGAACAGGGGCTGGGCGACGAGGTCATGTTCGGGACTTTGGTGCCGGATATTATCGAAAAGCTGGGCAACGGGGTTTTGACCTTAGCCGTTGAAAAGCGCCTCGTGCCGCTGTTTGCGCGGGCCTTCCCCAAGGCCCGCGTTCTGCCGCATCACACCGAAAGCCGTGACGGCGTCATTACCCGCAGCGTGCCGGGCCTGTCGGGCGACAGCGTGGACGGCTGGGCGCTGATCGGGGATTTCCTGCCGCTGTTGCGCGGCGATCTGGAGGCCTTTGCCGATAAAGCGCCGGTGTTCGTGCCTGACCCGGCGCGCGTCGCCTTCTGGAAAGGCAAACTGGCCCGACAGGGCAGCGGCCCGAAGGTTGGCCTGCTATGGAAAAGCCTGATCAGCCATTCCCGCCGCGACCGCTTCTACCCGCCTTTTGAGTCCCTCGCACCGCTGCTGGGGCGCAAGGACCTCGTCCTCGTCAACCTGCAATATGGCGAGACGGTCAGCGAACAGATCGCGGCCAAGGCGCAAGGCGCACGCTTTTTCACCCCGCCCATCGACCTGCTGAACGATCTGGGTGAACTGAGTGCCCTGTGCGCGGCGCTGGACGTGGTCATCGGTCCGGCCAATGCCAGCACGCAGATCGCCGCGGCGACCGGCGTGCCGACCTGGTTCGTCATGACGCCCGGCTCGTGGACCCAGTTGGGGAGCGACCATTGCCCGTGGTACGCCAATGCCCGCGTCTTTGTCACCGAAGAGGAGCAATGGGCGTTGCTCATGCAACGGGTGTCGGAGGAGATCCAATAAAAAAGGTGGCGGAAATTCCGCCGCCTTTTCATTATCTTCGGCGCTAAAATTAATGCGCCATATACAGGTTCAGATTGGTGTTGTGCAACAGCGCGCGCGTCGTGCCGCCAAAGGCGAATTCGCGCAGACGCGACCGCCCGAACGCCCCGGCGACCATATATTGCGCCTGATGCCGCTGATTGGCCTCGACCAGCGTGCTGATCAGATCATTGCTTTTGGGCAGGATATCGACCTCGACATTGAGGCCGTGCAGCATGTAGTAGCGCGCCAGCTTGCCCAGATCGGCCGGATTTTCCCCGACCGGAGCCCCGGCCACCACCACCTTGGACGCTTTTTTCAACAGGGGCACGGCACGACGCGCGGCGCGTGACGACGGCTCCTTGCCATCCCATGCCACGAGAGCTGTGCCCCCCACCGCAAAGGGCTGACGGGCGATAAACACCCCGGCGCGTTCTTCCATCAGTACCTGCTGAAAGGCTTCGGACAACAGGCCACGCCCGCGCGCGCTTTCGTCACCAAAGACCACAATGTCCGACAAGCGCGTTTCGGTCGCCAGACACTGCCACACCGGCGATTTCAGCGGCAGGAACAGTTTGTGTTCATAGGCCGTGTCGTTATAGGCGTCGCGCGCCACGGCCTCGGCCTCTTCGGCAGCCGATTTCAGCCCGTCCATCGCCGCCATCTGCACCGTGCCCATAAAGCCTTCGCCCAGCCACGGGGCCAGTTCCGCCGGATCGGGCGGCGCAAACAGGAAGCTCAGTTGCCCGCCGAACGCGCGGGCAATATCGGCGGCAATAGCAATCGCCGTCTCTTCCGAGGTGGCACCCGATACCGGCACCGATACGCGCGCCCAGGCGCCACCGGCAGTGAGGGGGGAGTCAGTCATCAGAGGGGCCTCCTTTTTTGTGCATGGTCAGCATTTAACCACGACGCAACGCGCCTTATGGCTGTAAGTATAGGCCTCGCACCGTGGATTGGACACGCGGCATATGGCCCCAATACACAAGTATCCCGTCAACACTTTGTGAAACCTGATGCCCCCTCGCACTCCACCGTCCCGACGCCCCGCCAGCGATCCGGCCCCGCGCGCCTGGCAGCGTATGCTCTCCGGGCGTCGCCTCGACCTGCTCGATCCGTCGGCCATGGATATTGAGATTGACGACATTGCGCTCGGCCTGTCGCGCGTCGCCCGCTGGAATGGACAAACCACGGGCGAACATGGCTTTTCGGTCGCTCAGCATTCATTGATCGTCGAAGACATCTGCGCCCATCTGAAGCCGGGGCTCGACACGCAGTGGCGGCTGGTGGCCCTGCTGCACGATGCGCCGGAATACGTCATTGGCGACATGATTTCACCGTTCAAGGCGGCGCTCGGCCTCGATTACAAGCGGTTTGAGCATCATCTGGAACAGGCCATCCACATCCGCTTTGGCCTGCCCGCCGTAGTGCCACCGGATATCAAGGCCCTGATCAACCGCGCCGATCACGCCTGCGCCTATTTCGAAGCCACGCAACTGGTCGGCTTTTCCGACGCCGAAGCCCGCACCTTTTTCGGCACCCCGCCCGAAGGCTACGACCTCAGCCTGACCGCCCTGTCGGGCCCCGAAGTCCGTGCGCAGTTCGTTGACAGGTTCTACGCCCTGAGCCAAAACCTGTAAGGAGGAGTTGCCTGTGCCGGTCAGCCTGACGATCGAACTGTCCGCCGTGGTTATGGCGATCAAGGACAATGAGGCGATGGTCCTGTGCCTGACCCTGCCCGACGGCACGGCCCTGCCGTCTGGCCCATTTCGCCCGGAGGCGCATCGCACCTTCGATCTGGCCGTGCGGGCCTTTGTCACCGAACAGACCGGCTTTTCGGCGGGCTATGTCGAGCAGCTCTATTCGTTTGGCGACGAAGGGCGTCAGGGCCTGAGTTCGCTGGCGCCCGGCGGCAGCGATCAGCGCGTCATTTCGCTGGGCTATCTGGCCCTCACCGCCGACAGCGCCTTTCAGTCGCGCTTGTCCGCTCAGTGGAAGCCCTATTCCGCCTTCTTTCCGTGGGAAGACTGGCGGCGCGGCGAACCGGCGGCGGTAGCCCCTTTGCGCCGGCGTCTGCGCGACTGGTGCGATGCCGCTCCGGACCAACAGTCGGCCGCCGAGCGGCGCGGGCGCGTCGAAACCCTGTTCCCCGAAGACAGCGACCTGTGGAACGAAGAACGGGTGCTGGATCGCTATGAATTGCTCTACAGCGCCTGCCTGATCCATGAATCGCGCTGCGCCGAAGCCTCCAGCGGCAGCGGCACAGCCATGTTGTCGGACCACCGCCGCATTCTGGCCACGGGCCTGTCGCGACTGAGGGGTAAGCTGAAATACCGCCCGGTGATCTTTGAGCTGATGCCCGAACGCTTTACGCTGCTGGAATTGCAACGCTCGCTGGAGGCCATCAGCGGCCTGCCCCTGCACAAGCAGAACTTCCGCCGCGCGCTGGAACGCACAGGTTTTGTGCGCCCGACCGGCATCATGCGCGACGATACGGGCGGCCGCCCGGCAGAACTTTATGCCTATGACCGCGACCGCTTCCGCTTCAGCCCGTCTCTGGGGTTGAGTTTGCCGAGAGGGTAGGTTTTAGCCACGAAAAACACGAAAAGCACAAAAATAGCGGAAGCTACGTTACCCGGAGGGCCTTTGCATATCGCGTAGAGCAGGCGCTACGCGCCGAAATATCCGCCTACGTCTTTTCGTGATTTTTCGTGATTTTTCGTGGCCAATAAAAAAAGCCGGCGGGTAACCCACCGGCTTTTCTCTATTGCCAAGAGCGAACTTACGCTGCGCGGCCCGCCAGACGCGCCGCCTGCGCCATCCAGTTTTCACGCACGATACGCGGCGCCGAATGGACGCGCGCCGACAGCCAGGCCACGTGTTCCGGCGTCCAGCTCGCCACCTGCCAGTAGTGGTAGATGCCCAGCATATTCAGTTCGCGCTCATTATCGGCACCAATGCCCGAAATCAGCGTCAGGTCGTCGGGATAGCCTTCGGGCGCGCTGAGGCGATGCGGCTCAAGGCCGGTGCCCGCCTGCTCCACCGCCGCGCGCACGCTTTCCGGCGTCATGGACGACAGAAGCGAGGCCTTGGGGCGTGAGGTGCGATCGAGCAGTTCCGTCACCGGTTCGGCCTTGACCGCCAGGGCGGGGGCGGCCACGGCCGGCGCTTCGGTCCGCTCGATCCCGGCCATGATGGCAGGCTCCAGCTCGGTGGAGACGCCCACGGGTGCGGGCTGCGGAGCGGCCGGTTGCGCGACCGGGGCAGCCGCGACCGGTCGCAGCGGGATGATGTCCGCCGACGGACGCGGGGCGTCTGCCTGTGCGGCGGGCGTCTGAACGGCCTGACGCGAGGCATTCAGCGCCTGAGCGGCGGCAACCATCGGGTCTGCCACGGGGCGTTCCGCCGCCGGGGCGTTCAGCGGCGCATCAAAGGTGGAATCAACGATAGAAGCCGGAGCCTCATCAAAGATCGAGATACGGCGCGCGGCGCGCTTCGGCTTGGGCGACAGGTGCCAGCCCACAAAACCACTGAACAGGAAGACCACCAGAAGCAGGGCCGCCGATTGTGCGATCAGCAAGTACATATGTTTCCCCTACCCTGCACGACGCGCGAGAAAGCCCGTACACAGGCCCAGCGCCGCCGCACCCAGCAGCAGCCAGCGCAGCTCAAAGATCAGATAAAGCATGATCGGTCTTCCCCATAGACACCCGCATCGGCGTTTCGCTTGTGTCGGTCAGCACTTGCAGCGCCGGCCCGTACAGATACCCCTCGCCCTTCGGGACATAGACCTCGATTTCCGGCGGCAGTTCCGGTTGCAGGCTGCGCACGGCGGCGGCGGCCTGCATCAGACGCGCCTTGCGCTCATCGGCGGTGACGCCGGGACGAAAATCCTGCGTTTTAAAGCTGAGGCGCACATTGAGGCCATCGACCTCATAGGCGATGTCGCCCAGCCCCTCGGCCTTGAGCGCGTCGGCGACCCGTGCTTCCAGCGCCTGCGGCATGGCCGGAAGCTGTTTATAAAGCCCCACCCCTGCCCCGGCGGTCAGAAGTAGCAGTCCCAGTCCCCATACTGTTTTGGACGACATGCCAAGTTCCCGGAAAATCGAAATTCTGAAAGTGTTAACAACTAAAGCCCAAATCCCGACACCTGACAATAGGCCGCAGCGTGCCGGAGAGCGATAAGTTAGACGGCGCGTGTGACAGCGCCAAGACATACGCCTGTGAGGGGAAATGCGATCCCTTTCCGCCACGAAAAAAGCCCGGCGGAGGGCCGGGCTTCTTCCAGTCGGGTGTTGTAATTGACTTACTTTGCCGAAATCGCGGCTTGCGCGGCGGCCAGACGCGCCACAGGCACGCGATAGGGCGAGCACGACACGTAGTCGAGGCCGACCTTTTGACAGAAGGCGATCGAGGCCGGATCACCGCCATGTTCGCCGCAGATGCCGAGCTTGATGTCCGGGCGCGTCGTGCGGCCCTTGGTGCGGGCGATGTCGATCAGTTGCCCAACGCCGTCCGGATCGAGGCTGACGAAGGGGTCCTTCTCGAAAATCCCCTTTTCAATATAGGGGTTGAGGAAGCGGCCCGAGTCGTCACGGCTGATGCCGTAGGTGGTCTGGGTCAGATCGTTGGTACCAAACGAGAAGAATTCCGCCGTCTCGGCCAGCTTGTCGGCCAGCAAAGCCGCGCGCGGCAGCTCGATCATGGTGCCGACCTTGTACGCCACCTCGGCCCCGCGCGCCTTGAGCACGCCCTCGGCAATGCCCTTGGTCATAGCGACCAACTTGGCCATTTCTTCCTTGGTGGCGACCAGCGGGTGCATGATGTCCGGCTGCGGGTCGAAGCCTTCGGCCTTCACGTCGCAGGCGGCTTCAAAAATCGCCGTCACCTGCATCTCGTAGATTTCCGGGAAGGTGATGCCCAGACGGCAGCCGCGCCAGCCCAGCATGGGGTTGGTTTCCGACAGTTCCTTGGTGCGCTTCAGGAGTTTTTCCTCCGGCACTTCCGCGGCTTCGGCCACCAGCTTGATGTCTTCCGGCGTGTGCGGCAGGAACTCATGCAGCGGCGGATCGAGCAGGCGGATGGTCACCGGCAGGCCATTCATGATCTTGAACAGCTCGACAAAGTCGGCCTTCTGCATCGGCAGGATCTTGGCCAAAGCCTTGCGGCGGCCGGCTTCGTCATCGGCGAGGATCATCTCACGCACAGCGCTGATGCGGTCTTCGTCGAAGAACATGTGCTCGGTGCGGCACAGCCCGATGCCTTCGGCGCCGAAGCCGATGGCGGTGCGGGCGTCCGCCGGGGTTTCGGCATTGGTCAGCACCTTGAGCGTGCGGAATTCGTCGGCCCAGCTCATGATCTGATGGAAGTCATCCGAGAATTCCGGCTCGATCATGCGGATGGAGCCTTTGAACACCTCCCCGCTGGAGCCATCCAGCGTCACAATGTCTCCGAAACGGAAGGTCTGACCGCGCGCGCTGAATTCGCCGCGCTCGGTCGAAATGACCATTTCCCCGGCCCCGGATACGCAGGGACGGCCCATACCACGCGCAACGACGGCGGCGTGCGAGGTCATGCCGCCGCGCGCCGTGATAATCGCCTTAGCCGCGTGCATACCGTGGATATCTTCCGGTGAGGTTTCATCGCGCACCAGAATGACGTCGTCGCCCGCCGCCGCCAGACGCACGGCGTCATCGGCGGTGAAGACGATCTTGCCGCAGGCCGCGCCCGGCGAGGCCGGCAGGCCGCGCGCGATCAGGGTGCGCTCGGCCTTCGGGTCCAGCATGGGGTGCAAAAGCTGATCCAGCGCGCCTGGATCGAGGCGCATCAGCGCTTCCTGCGGCGTGATCAGGCCTTCCTTGGCCATATCGACGGCGATTTTCAACGCCGCACGCGAGGTGCGCTTGGCATTGCGGGTTTGCAGCATGAACAGCTTGCCCTGTTCGACCGTGAACTCCACATCCTGCACGTCGCGATAATGCTTTTCGAGCGTCTCAACGGTTGAGCGGAACTGCGCGAAGACCTCTGGCAGGGCCTCTTCCATCGAGGGGTTGCGCTCGCCCATCTCTTCGCGGGCTTTTTTCGTCAGGGTCTGCGGCGTGCGGATGCCCGCCACCACGTCTTCGCCCTGTGCATTGAGCAGGAATTCGCCGTAGAGATAGTTGTCACCCGTCGAAGGGTTGCGCGTAAAGGCGACGCCCGTGGCCGAGGTGTCGCCCATATTGCCGAACACCATCGACTGAATATTGACGGCCGTGCCCCAGTCTTCGGGGATGTCGTGCATTCTGCGGTAGAATTTGGCGCGGTCGTTCATCCACGAACCGAACACGGCCTTCACCGCGCCCCACAACTGATCCTGTGGGTCCTGCGGGAAGTCGTGGCCCAGATCGGCCTGCACCTTGGCCTTATAGTCGGCGATGACGCGCTCCCAGTCCTTCGCCGTAATGTCGGTGTCCACCGTGACGCCCAGACGGTCCTTATGGTCGTCCAGAATGTCCTCAAAGCCGTGGTGGCTAACGCCCAGCACGACGTTCGAGTACATGGTGATGAAGCGGCGGTAGCAGTCGAGCGCGAAGCGGCGGTCACCCGTCAAGGCGGCAAGCCCTTCGACCGTCTGATCATTGAGGCCCAGATTGAGGACCGTATCCATCATGCCCGGCATCGACGCGCGGGCCCCCGAACGCACAGAAACCAGCAGCGGGTTTTCGACCGAGCCAAAGCCCTTGCCCGTTACGGCCTCCAGATTGGCCAGAGCGGTCTGCACCTGCGCTTCCAGTCCGGCGGGGAAGGTCTTGTCGTTCTGATAGTAATGGACGCAGGCCTCGGTGGTGATGGTGAAACCCGCCGGCACCGGCAGCCCCAGGGACGACATTTCGGCCAGATTGGCCCCCTTGCCGCCCAGCAGGTTCTTCATCGAGGCATCGCCATCGGCCTTACCGGCGGCAAATGCGTAAACCCATGACTTCGACATCGAAAATCCCTCTTTCCTCAATCAGATAGACGTATCTGTTCACCCGGCTGGCAGGGCCGGATACCAGAGCGATATGTCGAAAAGTGTGAGCGGTTTTCGACAAAAATATCGCGATAAAACAAAAATTTAAAGCGGGATGATGCTTCCATCCCGTTCTGAGAGCAAAGGTACACGCGCGCGCGAACTCTGCGGAATAAGTTTTTATGTAATTCGAAATCCCCTCCTCCCTGTCGCGCCAGCGATGGGGAGGTGGATTTTGGCGCGAAGCGACAAAAGACGGAGGGGGGGGGGTGATTCGGAAAAAGGCCAGAGGCTCTCGCCCCTGACCTTTCGCAACGTCCAGGGCCAGCCCCCGGAACACCGAAAGCGTCATCCCCCTCTGCCTCGCAGGCTCGGCACCTCCCTATCGCTGCGCGACAGGGAGGTGGAAAAACTACGCCAGATTGGACAGATCACCCACGCCGTCGAACAGACGCCGCAGGGCCGACAACAGGCTCAGGCGGTTTTCACGCTCAGCCGCCACCTCGGAATTGACCAGCACCCCGTCGAGGAAGGCATCGACCGCCCCGCGCAAACCCGCCAGCTTGTCCAGCGCCTCTTCGAACTGTTCGGCGTCGATCAGCCGCTCCAGCACCGGCGTCAGGGCAATCACCTGCTGCGTCAGGGCCGTTTCGACCTCCGGGGCACTGCTGAGCAGCTTCGGCTCCGCCGTCGGCAGAGCGCCCTTCTTCGCCTCGGCATTGAGGATATTGGCCACGCGCGTATAGGCGGCCTGAAGCTCAGTACCCGCCGGCGACGCCAGCACGTTTTCCAGCGCCTTGATGCGCGCCACGGTGCGCACCATGTCGTCGTCCTTGACCGCAAACCCCGCCTCGACCACGTCGAAGCGCACGCCTTCGTCCTTCAGCATGACCTTCAGGCGATCGGCGAAGAAGTCGGCAAACTCCGCCGACACCGCGCGGAAATCGCGGAAGGTCAGCAGAGCGTTTTCGACCTTGGGCGTATTGGTGACGTGCTCGAATTGCAGGTCCAGATCGTAGTCACGGTCGGTCGGGATGACAAAGACCGGGCTTTCGAGCAGACCGGCGCGGAAGTCGCGCAGATAGTTGTCATAGACCTCGGTTTCGCCCTCGGCCCAGCGCGGCCCGGCTGAACCGCGCCAGTTGTCCGTATCGACATAGACGGCGCGGCCTTCGCCCGCATAGATCAGCAGCGACTGATACCAGGCAGCGACCAGCTCCGACAGCGAGGCGCGCACATTGTGCTGACGCAGGATGCGCAAAATCCCCAGAGCGGCACGACGCAGGGCATAGGGGTCTTTCGACCCCGTCGGCTTTTCGTCGATGGCAAAGAAGCCGACCAGCGTGTCGATCTTGTCAGCCAGCGCCACGGCCGCCGACAGCGCGCCTTCGGGCACCGAATCCGACGGGCCCTGCGGCTTATAGTGTTCGCGGATGGCTTCGGCCACGTCGCCGGGCAGCTTGGCCGCTTCGGCGTAATATCCACCCATAACCCCTTGAAGTTCCGGGAATTCCCCGACCATGTAGGAGGCCAGATCAGCCTTGGCCAGATGCGCGGCCTGCGTGGCCAGCGACACGTCGGCCTTGACCAGCGGGGCAATGACTTGCGCCAGCGCCTCGATGCGCGCCACGCGCTGCGCCATCGTGCCCAGCCTGGCGTGGAAGGTCACACCGTTCAGCTTGCGCAGCCAGGCGTCGAAATTGCCTTTGCGATTGTCCTCGGACCAGAAGAAGACGCCGTCCGACAGGCGCGCCGACAGCACCTTGGCATTGCCGCGGCGGATTTCGGCCCCGCCGTCGCTGGCCACCTGATTGGCGACGATGACGAACTTCGCCGCCATCTTGCCGGTCGAAAGATCGCGCACGGCGAAGTATTTCTGGTGCGTTCGCATCGAGGTCTTGATGACTTCCGGCGGCAGGCTGAGGAATTTCGGGTCCATATCGCCCAAGAGCGGCGTCGGCCATTCGTTGAGGCCAGCCACCTCTTCCAGCAGGCCATGATCGTCCATCAGGGCGCAGCCCGCGTCGGCGCAGGCCTCGTTGGCCTTATCCAAAATCAAGGATTGACGCTCAATGTGGTCGAGGATGACGAAGTTATCACGCAGCTTTTGCTGATAATCGGCGAAGTCCCTGACCGCAAAGGCCTCTCCGGACGACAGGACGCGGTGACCTTGCGTAAGACTGCCCGAGGTGACGCCGCCGACGCTCAGCGGAATGACCTTGCCGTCGAACAGGAACAGGATGCGCTTCAACGGGCGCACCCAGCGGAAGCTCGACGTGCCCGAACGCATCGACTTGGGCCACGGGAAGGTCAGGATAACGTCTTCGAGGATGCCGGGCAGGACCTCGGCTGTGCTCTTGGCGGGCTTTTCGATGCGCGCCATCCACACGCCGTTTTCCAGCACCAGTTGATCCTGCGTCAGGCCAACCTTGCGCAGGAAACCGGCCATGGCCTGTTCCGGTGCGCCGTCCTTGGGCCCCTTGACCTCTTCGGTGACGGCGGCCTGTTCCAGCGGCAGGCCTTCGACGTGCAGGGCGAGACGACGCGGACCGACATAGGCCTTGAGGCTTTCCCAGGTCAGGCCCTGCGCCTTGGCGCGATCGCCGAACAGGCGCTCGAAATCGCGCGCGGCCTGAAGCTGCATGCGCGCAGGGATTTCTTCTGAGAAAAGTTCGATAAGTAACTGAGCCATTTTATCTTCTCTCCTCCCTGTCGCGCAGCGATGGGGAGGTGGATTTGCCGCCGCAGGCGGCGAAGACGGAGGGGGATAACACGGAAAGGGCAGCGCACGCCGATGTTTGGAGTAGCCCCCCTCCACCGCTTCGCGGTCCGGCACCGGCCGCCCGGCCCTCCCACGCTTCACGCAGGGAGGAGAAGAATGCTACACTCATCGCGCTTCCTCCTGTGCGGCCCATTCAAGCGCGCAGGCCTTACAGAGGTCGCGGATGCGGCCGATATAGGATTGCCGTTCGGCCACCGCGATGGCGCCGCGCGCATCCATCAGGTTGAACAGGTGCGAGGCCTTCAAAACGTGGTCATAGGCCGGCAGGACCAGCTTATAGCCCAGACTGTTTTCGGTATTGAGGATGCGCAGAACGTTGCGCTCCATGTCCTCAAACTGCCGCTTGAGCGTCGCCACATCGGACGCTTCAAAGTTGAAGGCCGAAAACTGGCGCTCCTGCTCCTTGAACACGTCGCCGTACTTCACGCCGTCATTATTGAATTTCAGATCATAGACGTTATCGACGTTCTGAAGATACATGGCCAGACGCTCCAGCCCGTAGGTCAGTTCGCCCGACACCACATCGACCTCGATGCCGCCGACGCCCTGGAAATAGGTGTATTGCGTGACTTCCATGCCGTCGCACCACACTTCCCAGCCAAGGCCCCACGCGCCCACGGTCGGGTTTTCCCAATCGTCTTCGACGAAGCGGATGTCGTGCAGCGCCGTGTCGAGCCCGATGGCTTTCAGCGAGCCGAGATACAGCTCCTGAAGATTGTCGGGGTTCGGCTTCAGGATCACCTGATACTGATAATAGTGCTGAAGACGGTTGGGGTTTTCGCCATAGCGGCCATCGACCGGACGGCGCGACGGCTGCACATAGGCGGCCTTCCACGGCTTCTTGCCCAGCGCGCGCAGGACGGTGGCCGGATGCAGGGTGCCTGCGCCGACTTCGACGTCATAGGGCTGAAGGATCACGCAGCCCTGCTGGCTCCAGTAATGGTGCAGGGTCAGGATAAGGTCCTGAAAGGACAGGGGCTCTTTGGTCATGTTCGAAAATGCCGGACTCCAGAATGGCCGCGAACATAGAGAGGTGCGTCCGGCCAAGCAAGGTTTGCACGGAAAGAAAACCTGTTCAGACGGCGGAGAATCGCTTTTTCTGTGCGTCTCCTCGCGACTGGGGAGAGCGGGTTAAAGCCAAATGTCCTCTGCCGATAAGCCCACCCTCCGCGACATCCTCCGCGCCCTGAAAACGCCCAATGCCTGGCTGTTGCTGGTGCTGGGGTTTTCGGCAGGCCTGCCCTTTCTGATGACCGGCGCCACGCTCGGCTTCTGGATGCGCGAAGAGGGCACAAGCCTGACCGTCATCGGCTATATGGGCTGGATCAGCCTGTTTTACGGCTTCAAGGTCGTGTGGGCCCCGTGGATGGACAAGGTGCGCCTGCCGCTCCTGCACGCGCGGCTGGGGCAAAGGCGGTCCTTCATGCTGCTGGCGCAGGGCGGGGTGATCCTCAGCCTGATCGGCATGGCGGCCATCGGCCCTACGGGGAATATCTGGGCCTTTGTCGCCGTGACCCTGCTGCTGGCGCTGTGCGCCGCCTCGCAGGAAATCGCCATCCACGCCTGGCGTATCGAGCAGACCGAGGGACAGGCGCAGGAGGCGCTCAATCCGACGATTTATTCCCTCGGCTATAAGGTCGCGGCCATCGTCTCCGGCTCGCTGATCCTTATTCCCGCAGACCATTTCGGCTGGCCGACCACGGTAACCGGGCTGGCGGTGCTGATGCTGGTCGGTGTGGCCGCGACACTAATCGCGCGGCCGTCGCGCGCCGAGGCCCTGACGCCGCAGGTGCCCTACAGCTTCGACACCTATGTCGTCGTGCCGCTGAAAAGCTTTTTTCAGGAACATTCCGGGTTGGCGTGGTGGGTGCTGGCGACCGTGGCGCTCTACCGTCTGCCCGACTATCTGATCGGGCCGGTGGCTGGGCCGCTTTACAGCGATACGGGCCTCAGCAATGCCGATATCGCCTATGTGCGTTCGACCATCGGGCTGGCGGCCTCGTTCGCCGGGGTGGCGCTGGGCGGGGCGTGCCTTCTGTGGCTGGGGGTTGAGCGCGCCTTCTGGCTGGGGGCGGTGACCGGGCCTTTGTCCAATATCTGCTTTGCCCTGATGGCCGCGCATCCGGGGGATGTCACCGTGTTCGGCGGTACGCTGATCATCGACAATATCGCCAATGGCATAGCCGAAACGGCCTTTATCGCCTTTCTGACGCGCCTGACGGTGAAGGAACACACCCTCACCCACTTTGCCCTGATGTATTCGGCGGCTGACCTGACCGGCAAGCTGCTGAAGGGCTTTTCGGGGCAGATTGTTGATGGCCTGACGGCTTCGCACGGCCTGTTCGGGGCGTATCAGATCTTCTTTATCGGCACGGCGGTGGCCGGGCTTCCCGCATTGAGTCTTTGCCTGATCCTGCGGCAGCGTGGCCTCTTCAAGACGGCCTGAGACAGGCGTATACTCACTGTCCCAAAGGCCGCGACACAGGGACGACGCCATGATCCGCAACACCTTCATCGCCATCGCCGAAGACTCGAAACACCGCATGGGGGTCGAACCGCCCCGCCGTGACGGCCCGCCGACCCTGGCGCGGCTGCATTATGAGCTGTTGTCGGAACATCCTTACGAACTGACGCTGGATGATCTGAACTTTACCGTCCATTGCCTGAAACACGGTCTTGATACAGCGGATCAGCAGGCGCGGACGGCGTTTCTCTCCAAAGGCCATCCGTGTATGCGCGCCTCTCCCCTGACCAAGACCTATGGCTTCGGGGCGCATTATAATCACGCGGGCAAGATCGCGCTTTATCCTGCGGATTCTGTTGCTTATCGGAAGTTTCTCAAAGACCCGGAGGTCCGCGTCGAAAAAGCCATGCGCAGCAAACGCGCGATGGAGATGGTTTAAGATTTCTCCGCAGATGGCCACAGAGCCGCGACAGTTAGGTGAAACCACAGATTACACAGATTTCACAGATGGGCGCTGCGCGCCGGTTTGCATGGCCTCCGCACCCAGACGCTGAAAACGGATAATCTGTGAAATCTGTGTAATCTGTGGTTCCCAAAACCCGATCCTCCCCACGGGATGAGTTGCGCTGATCAGATGTCGCCTACATGTGCATCTGTGGGGTCACTTCAACGTACAGGCCCGAACCCATGCCTTGGGCCAGTCGTCGCGTAGCCGGGCCGCCAGGGTTTCGGCCTCGCTCAAGGTCTCGCACAGGGCAAAACAGGTCGCCCCTGATCCCGACATGCGGGCAAAGCGTGTCTCAGGCTGCGCGCGTAAAGACGCCAGCACTTCACCGATCACCGGCACCAGACGGATGGCCGGCGCTTCCAGATCGTTACGGGTGGTAGCGAGATCGTCGATCAGGTCGTCTCCCCGCCAATGCGTGTCAACAGGGGCAAATTCCGCTGCCGCATCATAGGCCTTGAACACCGCCGGTGTCGGACACTCGACGCCCGGATTGATCAGCACAGCGGGCAAGGGCGACACTGTGACCGGCGTCAATCGCTCGCCATAACCTTCGGCAATCGACGCCTGAGCCCACAGGCACATCACGCCGTCAGCCCCCGTCTCCGCCGCCATGGCCGACAGGGCGTCGTCAGTCACCTCCGGCGCGCAGGCTTCGCGCAACAGGTGCAGCACGGCCCCGGCATCAGCGCTGCCGCCGCCCACGCCTGAGGCTAAAGGGAGGTTTTTGGTCAGGTGGAAATCGTGGCTATACACGCGCACGCCGGTTGCCGCTTCAAACCGCCGGACGGCCTTGAGAACCAGATTGTCCTCACCCGTGCTCAAACCCTGCCCGAACGGCCCGTCGATGAACAGCCGCCCCTCACCCGGCGTCAGGCTTACCTCATCGCCATAGTCGGCAAAGACCACCAGACTGCGCAGGGGGTGATAGCCCCGGTGATCCGGGGCGGCGACGTGCAGATAGAGATTGACCTTGGCCGGGGCCAGCCGCGACCG
>NZ_JBKFEE010000013.1:0-76021 GCF_046503825.1 Asticcacaulis sp. W401b | reverse complement strand
AACCGCCCTCAGTTGCGGCGGCTGTCCGGCGCAGGGCAGGACTGTTGGCAGGTCACGTCCAACGGCCGCGCTGACCGGCAGGCCGTGGCCGCGTTGCGCCATCAGCTCCATCAGATGGCGGGCGGCCGCATAAAGGTCGTGTGACGGTTCCGCCCCCATCACAAAGCGCGCCTGAGCGGTAAAGCGGTCCACCTCCTGCGTCTGCGCGTGGGTGAGCAGGCTCAGAAGCATCTCCTCGTCACGGGTCAGGGCGATCAGGCCCGGACGTCCGATCTCCAGCCGACGCCGACCTTTGGCCAGGGCCAGAAGCCAGCCGTGAAAGGCTTTCAGCCCTTCGGACGGCTCCGGACCAAAGGCGTGCGCGAACTCACGCTGCAACAGACGACACTGAGGCGAGCAGGCCACCGAGGTGCGCAGCGCCCAGGTCAGAAAGTGCTCGGCATAGCGCAACTGACGAAGATCACGCCCCCTGTCTGAAGCCACCTGTGCCATGAGAAAACCGCCTCCTATACGGATTAACAATTGCGAATAATTCTCATTAGCATTATTGAGAACGAGTCGCAAATTGAAATCTCTATGGGAGTAAGACCGATGAACCCACGTCTCGAAGACCTGTTATCCGAACCCATCGTGCAGCTATTGATGGCCCGGGACGGCGTGTCGCCCGATGGGTTGAGAGGCCTTATGCGACGGGTGGCTTTGCGGCGGTCAGGCGCTCCAGACACGCCTGCAACTCATCCGGCCTGAAAGGCTTGGAGAGGTACGCATCCATACCGGCCAGCAAACAGGCCTCGCGGTCGCCACTGAGGGCGTGCGCGGTCAGGGCCACAATGGGCACGGCCGCGCGCCCGGTTTCGCGCTCCAGCGCCCGGATGCGGCGGGTGGCCTCATAGCCATCCATCTCCGGCATCTGAAGGTCCATCAGGATCAGGCCGTAACGCCCGGCCTGATAAGCCTCAATCGCTTCGCGGCCATTTTCGGCGCGGTCGTGGGCATAGCCCATCTGTTCAAGGAACAGGCTGGCCACCAGCGCGTTGGCGGGATTATCTTCCACCACAAGAATGCGGATCGGCCCCTCACCTGTCTGCGTCAGTGGCGACAGGTTCAACGGAGAGGCCGGGTAGGGTTTGGCCATGCGGATGACTTCAAAGCGTTTTTCAGGGTGCAGACTGACCATTAAAAGCCAGTCCGACCAAAGTGATCACGCCCCTGATAAGTTTTCCATTCGGAGCGACTCAGCCATGTTTCGCCTTCCAGGCGACATAGGCCTTGAGCGCGCTTTGCGGCCCACTGCCAAACCACGAATAGCCGCGGCGGCGTTCCGGCTCCACATCATTAATCGTATCGTGCAGGGTCTTGGTACGGTTACCGAAGATGGGCTTCATCGTTTTGAGATCGTAATAGCGCGCCCAGATCGGTCCGGCGCCCGGCTTATCGACCAGCAGACGGTCCTTGCCATCCGGCGTCTTCTCAAAGGCCTTGCCTTCGATCTTTGTGGCCTCCAGTGTCGCGACCCCGGCCACAATCGCCGCCTTCATCTCAGCCGACGGGTTGGGCTGCTTCATCAGATAGACCAGCAGTGATCCGCTTTCCGACGAACTCAACGATGGCATCTCGTAATTGCGCGCCGATGAGGGCGTCAGGGTCAGGGCATCGTATTGCTGCGCCCACATGGTCAGTTTACCGTCGATCACCACCTGCGATTTGAGGAAGACGGTCAGCGCACGTTGTTCTGCGGCCAACAGGCGTGTACGCAGGTCGCCCGGCAGGAAGGCAAAGCCCGTCTCGCCCCGCCCGGCATCGCCCACCAGACGCGACACCGAGATCATGGCATTGTCGTTGAGCGTCATGGCATCGTGATAGCCCCCCATCAGCGGCCACACCTGCGGCCAGCCGCCATTCGGGAACTGCGCATTGAGCAGGTAGGTCAGACCACGGATCGCGGCGTCACGATAGCGCACGTCCTGCGTGGCGTTAAAGGCCAGCGCCAGAAACCGCGTCTCGGTAATCGTGGCCCCGTTGTCGATGGTGCCGACATAGCTCCAGCCGGGAACGGTCGGCGCGTCGAAATCACCGGCAGGCTTGGTTTGAAGGCTGTTCCCGGCGACAAAATGCTGCCCCTTCGCGCGCGGCTCGCTGTCGTGCGGCTGGTTCTTGCCCCAGCCGCCGGCGGGCGTCTGGAAACTGACAATATTGTCGGCGACCTTGCGGCCTTCTGCCGAGGCATACCATTCAACAGGTTTATCGAGCGGCATGGTCTTTTCACCGTCGCCGGTTTTGGGGTCCGCCGGGATTATGCTCAGCCCCTTGCGCTCGGCCATCAAAGCGGCCTGATCGGCGGCCAGTTGCGCCTGTGATCGCGTCAGATAGTCGAGCCACGCCGCCTGCTCCGCTGCGGGCGCGATGGCCTTGATGCGCTCAGGGCTGAGCGGTGGGAACGGCGTATTGACACCGATCTGGGCCGCCTGCGCCAGCAAAGGCGCGGCAAAGGGCAAGGTGACAAGGCTGGCGAGCAAGGTACGGCGGTGCATGGCATTTCCCCGGAGATATAGAATGATGTCTGTTCTGGTTGGGCATATATGATACCGGTGTCAAACGTGTGGCAAGCCGAAATCCGTCGCTCTTTGCAAGTTTGATTTTACTCAGACAAATGACGGACTATAGTCCAAGAAAACACAACAGGAGTGAGTCATGCAGGGATGGACGCGACGCGGCATAACGGCCGCAGGACTGGGGATGGCTGTGGGCGCGACCGCTGCCAAGGCCGTGACGCCTGATTCTATATCCGCGACCCCCTTCCCGCTGTCGCAGGTGCGGCTAAAGCCGTCGATCTTCCTGACCTCAATTGAAGCCAACCAGCGCTATCTTCTGTCGCTGTCGCCCGACCGTTTTCTGCACAATTTCCGCAAAGGCGCGGGGCTGGAGCCCAGGGGCGAGGTCTATGGCGGCTGGGAAGCGCGCGGCATTGCGGGCCACAGCCTTGGCCACTACCTGTCCTCCGTTTCGCTGATGTACGCGCAGACCGGCAAACCCGAATTTCGCGACCGCGCCGCGTTTGTGCTGAGCGAACTGAAGACCATTCAGGCCAAACAGGGCGACGGCTATGCGGGCGGCACGACCGTGGGCCGCAACGGTCAGGAAGTGGACGGCAAGATCGTCTATGAGGAACTGCGCAAGGGCGACATCCGCACCTCCGGATTTGATCTGAACGGCGGCTGGGTGCCGCTTTATACCTATCACAAGGTGTTTGCCGGGACGCTCGACGCGCATCAGCACGCCGGATTGACCGATGGCCTGAGCGTCGCGACCGGGCTGGGCGACTATCTGGGAACCATTCTCGAAGGCCTGAGCGACGCGCAGATTCAGGAAATTCTACGCGCCGAACATGGCGGCCTGACCGAATCCTATGCCGAACTCTATGCGCGGACGCAAAACCCGCGCTGGCTCACCCTGTCGCAGCGCCTGCGCCACCGCGCCATTGTCGATCCGCTGGCCGCCGGGCGCGACGAACTGGCCGGCAAGCACGCCAATACGCAGATCCCCAAGATCGTCGGCTCCGCCCGCCTTTACGAGCTGACACAAAACGCCGAAGACGCCCGCATCGCGCGCTTTTTCTGGCAGACCGTCACGCGCGACCATTCCTACGTCATCGGCGGCAATTCCGACCACGAACATTTCGGCGCGCCCCGGCAACTGGCCAACCGCCTCGATCAGCAGACCTGCGAGGCGTGCAACAGCTACAATATGCTGCGCCTGACGCGCCATCTCTATGGCTGGAGCGGGGATGCGGCCCTGTTTGACTTCTATGAGCGGGCCCACCTCAACCACATCATGAGCCAGCAAGACCCGCAAACGGGCATGTTCACCTATTTCACCGGACTGGCTTCGGGGCTTGGGCGCGTGCATTCGGACCCGACCAACGACTTCTGGTGCTGCGTCGGGTCGGGCATGGAAAGCCATTCCAAGCATGGTGAAAGCATATACTGGAAGCGCGGCGATGGCGTGGCGGTGAACCTCTATTACGCCTCGACGCTCAACGCGCCCCAAGCGCAACTCGATATGGACACTGCCTTCCCCCTGTCCGATCAGGTGGTGATTACGGTGCGCAAGGCCCCCAAAGCGCTCGCCCTGCGCGTGCCGGGCTGGTGCGCGGCCCCCGTGCTCAGGGTGAACGGCAAGGCGGCGGGTGTGCGTCAGGGCGGTTATCTGCGGCTCACGGGGCTGAAAAGCGGCGACCGTATTGAACTGCGTCTGCCCATGCCTTTGCGCGTCGAAGCCATGCCGGACGATGCCAAACTGATCGCCTTCCTCAGCGGGCCGCTGGTGCTGGCCGGTGATCTTGGCCCGTCGGATCAGCCGTGGGAAGGCGTCGATCCGGCGCTGGTGTCCGATGAGGCTGCGCCCCAACTGGTCGCCGCCGGGGGCCTGCATCAGTATCGACTGGGGACGCAGGGCAAACCGGGCGACCTCAGCCTGAAGCCTTTTTTCCTGCAACACCGCAACCGCACCGCCGTCTATTTCCGCCGTTTCGGCAGCGCGGAATGGGTTGGTGAAGAGGCCGTGTGGCGTCAGGCGGCGAAGGACCGCGCCGATATGGCCGCGCGTACCGTCGATTTCATTCGGCTGGGTGAACAGCAGCCGGAAACCGATCACGCCTTCGACGGCACGCCCAATACGGCGACCATCACCCATATCGCTGAACGCGGGCGGTTGATTCAAAAGGGCTATCTGGCCTTTGACCTCAAAACCGCCGAAGGGCCGCTGGTGCTACAGGTCGCCTATGCCGGGCGTGACCGCAACAAATCCTTCCGTCTTCTGGTCGAAGGTCAGGTGCTGGCGAACGAGACTCTGGCCGGCGAGGCGACGGTGGCGCGCAATATCATCACCTACCCCCTGCCCCCGGCGTTGACGGCGGGCAAGAGCAAGGTGCGGGTGCGCTTCGAGGCTGACCGCGATCAGTGGTCTTATGTCTATGAGGCGCGGATTTTGCGCGCCGCGAAGGTGTAAGGCTCAGGGAAGACCGACCTCAACCTCAAACACCCCCGGCTGTTCAGGCACGGGCAGCACATCGCCCACAACGGGCTGACCATTGAGGGTCAGGCCCGGAGTGCCGCCCCGGCGATAGGTGACGTGGTAGGTCGAGCCCCTAAACAACCGCGTCGCCCTGGCCTCCGTCCAGTGCGGCGGCAGACAGGGCTGCACGCTTAAGCCCTCGCGCGTACCTTTCAGACCAAACAGGCCCTCGATCAGGCTGCGATAGACCCAGGCCACGGTGCCGGTGTTGAACAACTGCGAAGACCGGCCCGCCGTGCGCGGATGGGCATGGAAATCGCCGCGGTAATAGTTGGGGATGAAGACCGGAAACTGACCGCGCTGCACATAGTCGGCCTCATCGACACCGGCGAGCATTTTACGCATCAGTTCAAAGGCTTTTTCACCCTTCTTCACCTGCGTCAGGCTATAGATGTAAAACGCTGCCGCGTGGTTATAGACCGAGCCGTTTTCCGCCACGCCGGGCGATTTTTGCGTCAGACGCCCGACATCTTCGCGCATCTTTGTGTAGGGTGGGCCCAGCATTTCGACGCCATAGGGCGTCTCCAGTTCCGCCGCCACGGCCTGCACCATGCGCTCGGCCTGCGCTTCCGAGGCCGCGCCCGACAGAAGGGCAAAGCTCTGCGGATTGAGGTACAGCCGCCCCTCCGGATCGCGCTTGATGCCGAAGGCCATATCGTCGTCGGTAATCCCCCGCCCGAACCAGTCGCCGTCCCACAGATGCGTATTCATGGCCGCGTTCATCGCCTCGGCCTCGGCCGCCCAGGGCTGCGTCTCACCCGACAGACGCACCCACAGGCGCAGGGCATAGGCCACGGCGAGGGTCAGCCAGCCGGAGACCCCCTTGCCCTTCCAGCCGACCATATTCATCGGGTCGTTCCAGTCGCCCTGATCAATATAGCTCAGCCGGCGATGGTCACGGGTCTTGAGCAGCCAGCGCAGCGCCGCCTCCAGCCGCGCCCGCACGCCTTGGCCGTCAAGCTCGGCGTCCAGCACCGCATAGTCATCGGTCTCATCGAGATAGGCTTCGAGCAGGATAAACAGCCACACACAATGGTCCGTATGCGGCACCTGATTGATGTAGCTGAACTGCGCCCCGTCATAGAGCTTGATGCCATCAGGCATCGAACCGTCGGCGTTTTGCTTCGAGAGGGCATAGAGCAGCGCCTCTCTGGCGCTTTGCGGGCGCACAAACACCATGCCCAGCGCATCCTGAAGATAGTTGCGCGTCTGCGGATCGGTGGTCAGGCGGTTGGTGTCGCCGTGATAATAGACCTGCCGCGCCAGCCAGCGGTTCATAAAGGCGTCGAAATGCGAATCCGGCGTTTCGATGGCCAACACGCCGCGTCCCTGTTCGACATAGGCGCGCGCCTCACCACAGACCCGCTCAAAGGCCTCAGCCCCCAGATAGGCGGCTTTCAGGCGCGCCACCTCGGCCTCATCAAAGGCCGGACCGAAGACGAAATGCCAGACCTGAGTTTCATTGGCCTCCAGCGTCTGATCGAATTGCAGCACTGCCGCGGGCGTTTCATAGAGCGCCTCGCCGCCCTGGAGCCCTGCGCGCAGCATGTCCGGATCGCTCAGCCCACCCTCGCCTTCAAAGTCTTCGCGCCGCGTCTCAAAGGCGTCCGGGAGACGATCACACGTCAGGAAGGTCTTGTCTTTAAGGTGCTGGTTTTTAAAGTAATCGTCTATCTTCTGATAGGCGGTTACCGAGCTGGCGATAACCGCGTTCAGGTCGGCATCAAAGCGCGCGCCCTGATTCATCCAGCTCATATAGCCGACCGGGAAATAGGGCACGATGCGCAGGGCGCGCTCTATATCCACCCGGTTGCGGATTTCCAGCCGCCACAGTTCGACCGCCTCATCAACAGGCAGCACCAGACTCCAGCGGATATCGAGATCGTCCTGTTCAACCGACCATTCCAGCCGTTCCGGGTGCTGCGTAAAGGCAAACGTCTTTGGGGCGCGACGCACCGGCTCATGCGGCACGGAGAAATGCCGCTGACTGACCAGATCGCGCACATAGACGAACCTCCCCGGATGATGGGCGTAGTGCGCCGTTTCCGGCAGCATGAAGGTCTTGCCCTCCACGACCGGCGCGTGGCTGTATTTGGCCGGTTCCGGCTGCATGTGCTGAGCCGTGACGAAGCCGCGACAGGTCGCGTGCAGCATCATCTTGCGGTTCCACAGAAAACCGGAGGCACGCGGCATGGCCGTGGCCGAGGTCAGGGTACAGGAATCGGGGGTCAGGGTGATCAGGCGCATACCGCTTCAAAACACGACAACGTTGTCGGGTCAAGCCGGGCGGAAGGCTAAACCGGCAGGGCTATGGCGTTTTTGACCTCTTCCAGCACCGCATAGGTGCGGGTTTCACGCACACCGGGCAGTGACACAAGCGCGTCGCCCAGAAACTGCCGATAGGCCGCCATGTCCTTCACCCGCGCCTTGATCAGATAGTCGAAACCACCCGCCACCATATGACATTCCAGTATTTCCGGCTGGCGCGTCACGGCGTGGCGAAAGGCGTCGAACACGTCCTCGGTCGTGCGATCGAGCAGCACCTCAACGAAGATCAGCAGGGCCCGATCGAGCTTGACCGGATCGAGAATGGCCATGGTGCCCAGAATATAGCCATTGGCCTTCAGGCGCTTGACGCGCTCAAAGCAAGCCGCCGGTGAGACGTGCACGGCCTCGGCCAGCGCCTGATTGGTCATGCGCCCGTCCGCTTGCAGCAGGCGCAGAATCCTGCGGTCGATCTCATCCAGCATGGCGTTTTCCCGTTCCGGTTTCGTGCAGAAGATTCGCATGAAATTGGCAATATTGAATAAATATCCTTCGGCCAATCGCGGTAAAATTCCAAGGACATTTTCCATAAACCGGGCATACTCTAAAAGGTTTCATATTTGACCATCCCGGAGCCTCCATGACGCCTGCCGACGCCCGCGCCCGCATGATCGCCCTTCATCGCGCCCCTGAGCCGGAGGTGCTGGCGGCCCTGCTGCCCGACGCCACGCTCGATACCGCCACGCGCCAGCGCGTGATGGCGCAGGCGCGGCTGATCCTTCAGGACCTGAAGGCGGCGCAATCGACCGGCTGGGTCAATCGCTTCCTTCAGGAATACCGGCTGAACACGGCCGAAGGCGTGGCGCTGTTGTCGCTGGCCGAGGCCTATCTGCGCGTTCCCGATCCGGAAACTGCCAACCTATTGATCCGCGACAAGATCGGCGATGCCGACTGGCAGGCGCATAGGGCGAAATCCGGCTCGGCTCTGGTCAATACAGCGACCTTCGGCCTGATCCTCACCCGCGCCCTGGTTGAAGACCCGCAACAGGCCGGGACGCTGAGGAAGCTGATCACCCGTATGGGCGAACCCGTCATCCGGCAGGGGGTGGCCGTCGCCATGAAGATGATGGGTGAAGTCTTCGTCATGGGCCGCACCATCGACGAAGCGCTCGATGTCGCCGCCAAGCCTGAAAATAAGGGCTTCACCGCCTCTTTTGATATGCTGGGCGAGTCGGCGCGCACCTTTGCCGATGCCGAAAAATACTTCGCCGCCTATGAGCAGGCGCTGGACACGGTCGGGCGTTCGCCCAAGGGAACCGGCCATTCCATTTCGATCAAGCTGTCGGCCCTGCATCCGCGTTATGAGGTTGCCAATCAGGAAGCTTGTGTTTCGCAATTGATCGAGATGATCCGCCATCTGGCCGCCAAGGCTGCGGGCTACGATATGGACCTGACCATCGACGCCGAAGAGACCGAGCGTCTGATGATCTCGCTCGACATCATCGAGGGCGTGCTGCGTGATCCGGCCTTGTCCGGCTGGGACGGCCTCGGCATGGCGGCGCAGGCCTATGGCAAGCGCGCCCGCCCGCTGATCGGCTGGGCACAGGCCATCGGTCAGGAGACCGGCCACCGCCTTAAGGTGCGTCTGGTCAAGGGGGCCTACTGGGATTCCGAAATCAAGCGTGCGCAGGTCGAAGGACTCAACGACTATCCGCTGTTTACGCGCAAACCGGCGACCGATGTCTCGTACCTCGCCTGTGCGAAGGATATGCTGGACGCCTCGCACATCTGGCCAGCCTTTGCGGGCCACAATGCCCTGACCGTGGCGACGATCATGGAGTGGGCGGGCGAACGCCGCGATTTTGAGTTCCAGCGCCTGCACGGCATGGGCGAAGGTCTGCATGAGCGTCTGGTGCGCGAATTGGGCTATAACTGCCGCACCTATGCGCCGGTTGGTGGCCATAAGGAGCTGCTAGCCTATCTGGTGCGCCGCCTGCTGGAGAACGGTGCCAATTCATCCTTCGTGCATCAACTGGCCGACCCAACTGTCAATGAGGAAACGCTTTTGTCCGATCCCGCCGCCCACATCGCCGCCATCAAAGGCCGCCCGCACCCGGCCATCCCCCTGCCCGCCGGCCTTTTCCCCGGCCGCACGAATTCGCAGGGTCTGGACCTCAGCGATCAGGCCACGCTCGACGCCACGCTGAACGCCATTGCCACCATCGGCGCGAAATCTCACGCCGCCACGGCGCTGGTGTCGGGTCAGCCCGTCAGCGGCACGGTCAAGACGGTTGTGCGCCCCGCCGACCCGTCGCAGCCCATCGGCACCGTGATCGAAGCCTCCGCCGACGATGTGGCGCGCGCCCTGAAGGCCGCCGATGCCGCCGCCGATCGCTGGGCCGCGACACCGGTCGAAGACCGTGCCGCCTGTCTGGATCGCCTCGCCGATTTGATGGAAACGCACCGCCTCGAACTGATGGGGCTGTGCGTGCACGAGGCGGGCAAGACCATTGGCGACGCCGTGGCCGAAATCCGCGAAGCCGTCGATTTTTGCCGCTACTACGCCGTCAATGCCCGCGATCAGTTCCGCCCCGTGACCCTGCCGGGGCCGACGGGCGAACTGAACGAACTGCGCCTTACGGGCCGCGGCACCTTTGCTTGCATTTCACCATGGAATTTCCCGCTGGCCATTTTCATCGGGCAAGTGACCGCTGCTCTGGTCGCCGGAAACCCAGTGGTGGCCAAGCCCGCGCCGCAAACGCCGCTGATCGCCTACCGCGCCGTACAACTGGCGCATGAGGCCGGAATCCCGGTCGATGTGCTGCACTTCCTGCCCGGCGGCCCCGACGTCGGTGCGGCCCTGACGGCTTCATCCGCCGTGCACGGTGTCGCCTTCACGGGTTCGACCGGTACAGCGCGCGCCATTGCCCGCAGCCTGCTCAGCGACGACAGCCGCCCCCTTGTGCCGCTGATTGCTGAAACGGGCGGCCTCAACGCCATGATCGTCGATTCCACCGCCTTGCCGGAACAGGTGGTGGGCGATGTCGTCACCTCGGCCTTCCGCTCCGCCGGTCAGCGTTGCTCGGCCCAGCGCTTGCTGATCGTTCAGGAAGACGTGGCCGACACGATTATCCATATGCTCAAAGGCGCGATGGATGCGCTGGTGCTTGGCGACCCGGCGGATATCCGCACCGATGTCGGTCCGGTCATCGACGCCGCCGCGCGCGATAAGTTGCTTGCGTATCGAAAGTCAATGCAAACGCAATGGATTCATACACTTGAGGCCCCGCAGACGGGCCTCTTCGTGCCGCCGACCCTGATCCGCCTCAACGCTATCGAAGATCTGTCGCAGGAATGGTTCGGCCCAATCCTGCACGTCGTCACCTGGAAGGCCGGTGAGCTGGACAGCGTCGTCGCCCGTGTCAATGCGCGGGGCTATGGCCTGACCATGGGGCTGCATTCGCGCGTCGCCGAAACCGCCGAGCGGGTCAAGTCTCTGGCCAAGGTCGGCAATCTCTATGTCAACCGCTCGATGATCGGGGCCGTGGTCGGATCGCAGCCCTTTGGCGGCGAAGGCCTGTCCGGCACCGGGCCCAAGGCGGGCGGCCCGCACTATCTGTTGCGTTTTGCCAGTGAGCGCACCGTCTCTGTCGATACGACCTCGGCAGGCGGCAATGCCACCCTGTTGTCTCTGGCCGAAACAGACATCTGATTTTTAGCTACGGATCACCTCTGATGGAGGCGACACGCAAAAAGAATATCCGTGTACGGCCCGCCTTGGCGGGCCGTATCCGTGTCTATCCGTGGTTATAAATCCCTTTATATCCCACCACTGTCATCCTGATTGTCCATTTACGGCGTCGCGGGCAGCCTCATCTTATCGGATGAGGTTGTCCTTGAGCATTCGTCGGCTCATTGGAGCCGCCTCATAGCTCATACTTTTGCAACGCCTTATGTTGTCCCGAAAAGCGGAGCCACTTTTCGGCATGAGGCTCTAAGAGGCCTGCTATGATGATCGACCTGAAGGTTCTGGAACACGCACTTGACCGGCTGCTTTACGTCTATGCCACCGACGATGAAGCCGAAGGGGCCGTGGTACGGGCGCTGGCCATATTAATCAGCGATCCCCTGCCCGACCTGACGGGCGAAGACATTACGCGCATCCACGCCTACATCTATCATGCGCTTCAAGGCTTCTATGCACCGACCATTGACTACCCGGCCATCCGGCGCGAGTTCGTCACCGCCGTGTTAGCGGCGCGCAAAGGCAACTCGGTCCTGCGGCGAATGATTGCGTAAGGTAAATCTGTCTTTCAGCCAAGCGTGCCCACGCCTTAGAGCGCATTCCGATAAGAACGAAATCCGCTCTAATGGCAGGCGTTTCGCTGACGCCTACACAAGCAGGGTGACTACACCGACAATCACTTATCGATGAAAAATGTCTCAAATGTTATAATATCGATGTTCCGTTACTCAAGAAACACGAAAAGAACACTATCTAATTAATTTATTTCACGATCGAATATAACAAGCATATTTTGAAATATACTATGCTAAAATTACAATAGACAGAGACGTATATATGGTATTTACACGACAGTTTATTGACGTTTAGAGGGCAATCCTTTTCATTTGATACGTTCTCGCCGCTTCCTCCCCTTCTGCGGCGACATTTGGAGCGTATAGATGAAAAAAGTCATACCCGGACGCTATGGACTCAGTACAGCCCTTTGCACCGCTCTGGCTCTCACCGCACTGGCCGTGCCGCAGGTTCAGGCGCAAACCGCCAAGGACAAGGAAAAGGCGGATAAGGCCGAAGCCAAAGCCACAGAGGACACCGCGGTTCAGGAGGTTGTGGTCACTGGTTCACGCCTGCGTCGCACCGAATTTAACGCGACTTCGCCGGTGCAGATCATTTCGACCGAAAAAGCTGAGTTGGAAGGCGTGGTGGACACAACGCGCATCCTGCAAAGCTCCACCATTGCCGCCAGCGCCTCGCAGATCGACAACAGCTATACCGGCTATAACGTAACGGGTGGTCCGGGCGTCAACACCCTGTCGCTGCGGGGGCTCGGGGCCAACCGCACCCTGATCCTTATCAACGGTCACCGTGTCGGCCCGGCGGGCACACGTGGTCAGGTCGGACCGGTTGATCTCAACACCATCCCCTCTTCCATCGTTGACCGCTACGAAATCCTGAAAGACGGCGCCTCGGCCATCTACGGCTCAGACGCCATCGCCGGCGTCGTCAACGTCGTGACCAAGAAGAAGTCGATTGGCGGCAGCTTCCGCGCCTTTGCCTCGGTGCCTGAGCACGGCGGCGGTGAAACCTATACTGCCAGCCTGAGCCAGTCGATCAACGAAGGCAAGTTCCACGGGCTGTTCAACCTCGACTATTACAAGCAGGAAGCGCTGCGCCAGGGTGACCGCGACTATCTGGCCTGCCCACAACAACGCATCACCTATGCCGACGGCACCCGCGCTGACGTGGTTGATCCGGCGACGGGTGACTACAAATGCTACGGGCTGACGGCCAGCGTCCTCTATACGGGTAACTATTACGTCTTTGACTCGACCCAGGCGAACGGACTCAAGCGCGTCATCTATACCGGCGCAACGGCCGATGAATCGCGCAACTCACGCGCCACCGCGCCCTATATGCAGGACCGTTACCTGTCGAAGACCGTCATTTCGCCGGTGACCCGCCGGTCGGTGAACTTCACGGGGGGGTATACGTTCGACAATGGCACCGAAGTCTATGGCGACTTCATGTACAACCGCCGCACCTCGCGACAGGAGAGCTGGCGCCAGTTCTATCCCACCGTCAGCGCGTCGAACCCCAATAATATTCTGAAGGCCACCAGCTATCCCATCATCCTGATCCCTTATAATGTCGATCAGGACGTGCGCTATACGCGCGGTCTGCTGGGCATTAAGGGGGATGTGCCGGAGATAGGCTTCCTGAAGGGCTGGACCTATGACGTTGCGGCTCAGATATCGCTGAACAATTCCACCTACGGCTACGATTTCATCTACAATGACCGCGTCAATGCCACGGTGGGGGCCAGCGTCTGCAACACCGCGCTGCTGACCACGGCAACCAGCTGTCCTGCCGGCGGGGTCAAGTATTATCGTCAGTCAACCGTCGAAACCGGTATCTTCTCTCCTGAAGAAACCGCTTTCCTGTTCGGTTATGAACAGGGCAGCACCACCTATCGTCAGTCCTATGTCGAAGCCAGCATGTCGGGGGACCTGTTCACCCTGCCGGCTGGTCCGGTGGCCGCCAGCATCGGCGTGATGCTGCGCAAGGAGTACATCAACGACACGCCCGGAACGCAGGCGCAGAAGGCCAACTACTGGGGTCTGACCACGGCGGGGCAGACGGTCGGCAAGGACAATATCAACGAAGTCTATGTCGAATTCGGCGTGCCTGTCCTGAAGAACCTGCCGTTCGCCAAAACGCTGGATATCGCGGTTTCGAGCCGCTACAGCGACTATGACTCCTATGGCGAAAACTCGACCTACAAGGCCAGCCTGAACTGGGCGGTTACGGACACCTTCCGCGTCCGCGGCTCAGAGGGCACCTCGTTCCGCGCGCCGTCACTGTATGAGCAATATCTCGGCAATCAGGTCGGTTATTCGACGCAGTTGTCGGTTGACCCGTGCATTAATTACGGCACTTCGGCGACCATTTCGGAAACGGTGAAGACCAACTGCGCGGCTCTGGGGCTCAGCGGTACCTATGCCGGTCTGGGGTCCTCGGCTACGGTGTATACCGGCGGCGGCAAGGCGGCGGGCCTTCAGCCCGAAACCTCCGATAACCGCACGGTCGGCATGGTGTGGACGCCGAAGTTTACCAATGCCAGCGTGGCGATCGACTTCTTCGAAACCAAGATCAAAAATCAGATCACGACCTACGGCTCGTACAACATTGTCTATGAGTGCATGAACTCTGTCGGTATGTCGTCGCCCTACTGCTCTTTGTTCACACGCGACCTCACCAGCGGCTCCTCTACCTACGGCAGCGTTCGCACGATCCAGAACGCCTATGTCAACGTCGCCGAACAGTTCATGCGCGGGTTCGATCTGACCTTTGCCTATAACCGCCGCTTCAGCTTCGGCAATGTGTCCGTGTCCAGCCAGCATTCCTTTGTGCGTAAGTGGACCTATCAACTGAAGAACGCCTCCACACCAACCAACTATCTCGGTTATGTGGGTTATCCGGAATATGTTGGCAACCTGACGGCTTCGCTGCGCCGTGGCAGCTATACCTTCACCTATAGCGGCACCTTCGTGGGTGAAACGTCAGACTTCGACTATTACAAGACGAATTGCTACACCGGCGCGCTGTTCGGCGTCGCCAATCAATCCTATTGCTATGACATGAATACCGAGTTCTATGCCAACCACACCCTCTCGCTACGCAAGTCGTTCGACCAATGGAGTGTGATTGCCTCGGTGCGAAACGTCTTAGACGAAACGCCGCCGGAAATCTCCAACTACGGCGCGGCGCGTCTCGGCAATGCGGCCCTGACCAGCCAGTACGACCTTCTGGGACGTACCTTTACCCTGTCCATCGAGCGCAAGTGGTAAACAAGGCCTAAAAAAGACTCCGCTGGACTTAGCTCCAGCGGGGTCTTTTTCAAAAAGAACCTACCCCCACAGGCCGTGGCGTTTGGCAAAGGCCTCGAACAGCGGCATATAGGGCTGATCTTGCCCATTGACGCGCAGGCCGTGGCCGCCGTTTTCGAAAATATGCAGGTCCGTCGGTGTCTTCTGCGCACGCAGGGCCTGATAAAGGATCAGGCTGTTTTCCGCCGGGACCGTCCGGTCGTCCCCTGCATGGGCGAGGAAGGTCGGCGGCATATCGGTCGGCAGATTAAACTCCAGCGACACCTTGCGTTTTTGCTCATCCGTGCCGCCGTTCGGAAACATCGCCTTTACCGAGCCGCCGTGCGCATAAGGCGCCATCATGGTCATCACCGGATAGAACATGCCGGTCACCAGCGGCTTGGTCGGCTGCGTGTCGGCGGCATCGACCGGCGCATAGGTCTCACGCCCGAAACTTTCCGACAGCCATCCGGCCAGGTGCCCGCCCGCCGAAAAGCCGATGACGCCGATACGGTTCGGGTCAATGCCAAAGTCTTTGGCCCGGTGGCGGATCAGGCGGATGGCGCGCTGAGCGTCCTGCAACGGCGCTTCCGGCCCCGCGCCCCAGCCGTCGGCCGGCAGACGATAGGTCATGACAAACACCGTCGTGCCGCGATCGGCAAAGTCCTTGTCCGTGCCGCCGCCCGCACGACTCACCGCCACGCGCACATAGCCACCGCCGGGGATCATCAGGATCGCCGAGCCGTTCGGATTTTTCGCCCGGCGCACCATGAGGATTGGCTCAGTGACATGCGTCGCGGCTGTGTCGTTCGGGTTCCCCTCTTTGGGGTTGCGCAAAATCCACTCTTCCTTGACCGTCACGCCTGTTGCCCCCGGCACCTTTCCCTTGGGCCACAGCGGGAAGCTCTCCAGCGGCGGCAGAAGCGGCACCTTCATCCCTTCGGCCACCAGCGGTGCCCCGGAATCCTGCGCGAAGGCCACCACGGGCACCAGGGCGGAGGCGGCGGCGCTGGCCAGTATCTGACGGCGATCCAAAGAGATGGGCATGGCGAGGCTCCCTGCGCGATGTTGATTATTTCTGCGCAGTTTAGAGCCTAAACGCGATTTGACAAGCCGACAGAGACAACAAAGACCGTTGTCACCGGGCTATTTGTATGGCAATTACAGTTCACCAGCAAATCGGCGTTTTAAATGAGGCGAGCCGGACAGGCCTCGTCCACGGGAGGTCCATATGTTTCTTCTGCCCCTGGCCATGGCCGCTCAGGTCGTCACCACCTCTCCGGACAAGGCGCTTCAGATCGCCATTTCCGAAGATGGCCGGACCTTTTCGGTCACCCGGCGCTCTGAGCCGCTGATCATCGATTCGCCGCTGGGCCTCGATCTGGCCGAAGGGGCGGACCTGTCGGCGCTCAAATTGCAAAAGGTCGAGCGCGGCACGGTGGACCGTACCTTGCCGCTGGTCGCCACCAAGGCCGCCACGGCGCGCGACCATTACAGCTTTGCGCGCCTGAAGTTCGAAACAACCGACGCCGCCCGCACGCCGCTGGAAATCGAAGTGCGTGCCTATGATGACGGGGTCGCCTTCCGCTACCTATTGCGCGACACACCGGTCAAGCTGCGCGCCGAAAAGACGCAGTTCCGCTTCAGCGCCGACGTGTCCTGCTTCGTCAGCGAATACACCTCCTCGCACGAAAACACCTGGACGAAACTCAAGGTGTCTCAACTGGATGCGGCCAAAACTTACGACATCCCGGCCCTGTGCACCTCGGCCAAAGGCCATACGGCGCTGGCCCTCGCCCAGTCGGGCATTGCCGGTTACACCAGCTCCGGTCTGGTCCCTGACGGGCAGGGGTTCCGGGTCAGACTGTCGCCGCGCCCGGACGACGCCTCCCTCGCCTATGTCGGTCAGGGCGTGACGACGGCGTGGCGCGTCGTGATGACCGCCGACCGCGCGGGCGACCTGATCGCCTCTCCGTTGCTCGGCAATCTGGCGCCGCAGGCACAAGGCGATTTCAGTTGGGTAAAGCCGGGCATGGCGGCCTGGGACTGGTGGTCAGGCCCCACCTCGGCCGACAAGCCGACCATGGAACGCTTCCGACGCTTTATCGACTTTGCGGCTGAAAACAAATTCCCCTACTTCCTGATCGACGCGGGCTGGGCGCTCAATGCCACCGGCTGCTGCGAAGCCGACCCGAAAACCGACATTACGCGCGCCGACCCGGCCATCGACATGCCGGCTCTGGTCAAATACGCCAAAGACCGCGGCGTCGGTCTGCTACTGTGGGTGCACTGGAAGCACATCGAACCGCGCATGGACGAGGTGCTGCGCACCTATAGCGATTGGGGTATCAAGGGTATCAAGGTCGATTTCATGGAACGCGACGATCAGGAGATGGTCGCCTTCTATGAGCGTCTGGCCAAGGCGACCGCCCAACACCGTCTGCTGCTCGACATGCACGGAGCCTTCCCGCCGGGCGGCCTGTCGCGCACCTACCCCAACTATATAACTCAGGAAGGCGTACTGGGGGCCGAGTATGACAAGTTCCAATCGAAGCGCGTGACAGCGGCGCACAATGTGCATCTGGCCTATACGCGGATGCTGCTGGGGCCGATGGACTATACGCCCGGCGGTTTCAGAAATGGCGTGCCCGAAGGCTATAAGCCGACCGAGGTCATGCCCTCGACCCAGACCCGTCGCGGTCAGGCTCTGGCCATGTACGTCGTGTACGACAGCCCGCTGCAAATGGTCTCGGACGACCCGTCGGCCTATGTCAACGCACCGGGGTTTGAATTTATCCGTGAGGTGCCGACCGCCTGGGACGAAACGCGCTTTATCGGCGGCGAACCGGATCAGTATATCGCTCTGGCCCGCCGCAAGGGGAAGACCTGGTGTATCGGCCTGATGAACGACAATCAGGCCCGCACGGTCAAACTCCCGTTGAGCTTCCTGCCCAAAGGCAGCTTTACCGCCCGCCTGTGGACCGACGGCGCTCAGCCGACCGATATCGTCACCTCAACGCAAAAGGTGTCGAACACCAGCGTGCTCACCCTCGACACCAAACCCTCCGGTGGGAGTGTGGTGGTGGTTGAGATGGAAAAGTGAAACTGTAAGCTGTCCGATTAGCGTGTGCGGTTATGACACACGACCGATTTGCGCCCAAAGGCGCTCATTTATGGGATGCTGACCCGTCCCACCCCAGCGGACTTTGGCCTATACAAAATCTATATGCGGACTGTTTGCATCTATACACCCGCTATATGCACTGAGGCGTAAACCGCATCCGTTGATCTTATCGATAACGGAGGGCGTCATGGCCATCGTCTATCTTATTGCCGGGATGGGGTTTTTTGCCCTGTGTCTGGCCTTTGTCCGCTTTGCTGACCGCTTGCGTGAGGGCGGTCAATGACCGCGCTCTACATCGCTTCCGCCATTATCGTCGTGGCGCTGGCGGGCTATCTGATCGTTGCGCTGATCAAGCCCGAACTTTTTCCTTAAATCCGGAAGACTAACATGTTCCTCGGTATCACCTCCGCAGGCTGGCTTCAGCTTGTGCTGTTTATGGCTGCGCTGACGGCGCTGGCCGTGCCGCTCGGCGGCTATGTGGCGCGCGTCCTGTCGGGTCAGCGCAACCTGCTCAGTCCGGTCATTAAACCGGTTGAAGGCCTCATCTACACTATGGGCGATGTCCGCCCCGATCAGGACATGACGTGGACGGATTACGCCACGGCGGTCATCCTGTTTTCGTTCGGCGGGTTTATTTTGCTGTTCGGGCTGTTGCTAACGCAGGGCTTTCTGCCGCTAAATCCGCAGCACCTGCCCAATCTCACGCCGGATCTGGCGTTCAATACAGCGGTCAGCTTTGTGACCAACACCAACTGGCAGTCCTATGCCGGCGAAGCGACCCTAAGCTATTTCAGCCAGATGGTCGGCCTGACCGTGCAGAACTTCGTGTCGGCGGCCGTCGGCATCGCTGTCCTGGCGGCGCTCATCCGGGGTCTGACAGGTCAGACGACGGATAAGCTCGGTAACTTCTGGGTCGATCTGGTCCGCATCCATCTCTACATCCTTCTGCCTCTGGCGCTGATCGTCGCGGTCGCGCTCAGTAGTCAGGGCGTCATCCAGACCTTCGCCAGCTACGTCACCGCTCACACGCTCGAAGGGCCCCATCAGACCCTCGCTCTGGGTCCGGTGGCCTCGCAGGAAGCCATCAAGATGCTGGGCACCAATGGGGGCGGCTTCTTCAACACCAACTCCGCACACCCGTTTGAGAACCCGACGCCCCTGTCAAACCTGATCGAGATGCTGTCGATCCTGCTCATCCCGGCGGCCCTGTGCTTCACCTTCGGCCAGATGATCGGTGAGCGCAGACAAGGCATCGCGATTTTCGCTGCAATGACGCTGGTCTTTGTGCCCCTGACCGCCGCGTGCATCGGTTTGGAGCAGGCCGGCAATCCGCATCTGACCACAATAGGTTCCGATAGCGCAACCAATATGGAAGGAAAAGAGACGCGCTTCGGCATCGCCAATTCGGCCATCTGGGCGACGGCGACCACCGCGGCCTCAAACGGCTCGGTCAACGCCATGCATGACAGCTTTACCCCGCTGGGCGGGCTGATCCCGATGATCCTGATGCAGTTCGGTGAAGTCATCTATGGCGGCGTTGGTTCGGGGCTTTACGGGACGCTGGTCTTTGTCATCCTGACGGTCTTCATCGCAGGCCTGATGGTCGGGCGCACGCCGGAATACCTCGGCAAGAAGATCGGCGCGTTTGAAATCAAGATGGCGTCCATGGCGGTGCTCCTGCCCTGCGCCCTTGTGCTGATCTGCACGGCTTTGGCGGTGCTGACGCCGTGGGGTCAGGCCGGTATCTACAATCCGGGCGCGCAGGGCTTTTCGGAGGTACTCTACGCCTTCACCTCAGCCGCCAATAATAACGGTTCCGCCTTCGCCGGTCTGAGCGCCAACACCCCCTTCTACAATTCCCTGCTTGGCCTGTGCATGTTGTTTGGCCGCTTCTTTGTGCTGCTGCCGGTGCTGGCCATTGCGGGCTCACTCGCCGCCAAGCGCACCGTTCCGGCCTCTTCTGGTACACTTCCCACCCACACGCCGCTGTTCGTCGTCTTCCTGATCGGCGTCATCGTCCTCGTCGGCGTTCTGACCTATGCCCCGGCGCTGGCGCTCGGCCCGGTCATCGAACACCTGAGCCTGATCAAGGGCTAACCCCATGTCCGCAACTCCGCAAACCCGTAAAACCGACTTCAGGCTGGCCGTTCTTCAGGCTATCCAGCGGCTCGATCCGCGCTATCAGGCGCGCAACCCGGTGATGTTCCTTGTCTGGGTCGGGTCGATCATCACCACCCTCATCCTGGCCATCATGCTGGTCGTTCCCGGCACGGTCATCAGCGGCGGGCAGCCTATGTGGTTCGTCGGCCTGATCGCCTTCTGGCTATGGTTCACCGTCCTGTTCGCCAACTTCGCCGAGTCCCTCGCGGAAGGGCGCGGCAAGGCGCAGGCCGATAGCCTCAAGATGGCGCGCCGCGATGTCGAAGCCCGCAAGCTCGACAAGTCTGGCAAGCTGACCACGGTCGCCGCCAGCACCCTGCGCAAGGGCGATACGGTCCGCGTCGAGGCCGGGGATATCGTCCCCGCCGACGGGCAGGTCATCGAAGGCATTGCCAGCGTCGATGAAAGCGCCATCACCGGCGAGTCCGCCCCGGTCATCCGTGAATCCGGCGGCGACCGCGACGCGGTAACCGGAGGCACGCGCGTCCTCAGTGACTGGGTTATCGTGCGCGTCACCGCCGATCCGGGCGAGAGCTTCCTCGACAAGATGATCGGGCTGGTGGAATCCGCCAAACGGCAGAAGACCCCCAATGAAATCGCCCTGTCTATCCTGCTGGCAGCCCTGACTCTGGTCTTCCTGATGGCCTGCGCCACGCTGTTGCCCTTCTCGCTGTTCAGCGTCGCTAAGGCCGGATCGGGCACGGTCATCTCCATCACCGTCCTCATCGCCCTGCTCGTCTGCCTGATACCGACCACCATAGGCGGACTTTTGTCAGCCATCGGCATTTCGGGTATGCAGCGCCTGATCAAGGCCAATGTCATCGCCACCTCTGGCCGGGCGGTCGAAGCAGCTGGCGACGTCAATGTGCTGCTGCTGGACAAGACCGGCACCATCACCTTCGGCAACCGTCAGGCAGTCGAGTTCTTCCCCGCCCCGAATGTCAGCCTTCAGCAACTCGCCGAAGCCGCCGAACTGTCGTCGCTGGCCGACGAGACGCCCGAAGGCCGCTCAATCGTCGCCCTGGCGCGCGGCCAGTACGGCTTGCCGGAACGCTCGGCCGCCGACCTCAAGGCCGAGTTTATCCCGTTTTCGGCCGAACAGCGCGTGTCGGGCATCGTCATCAACGAGCGCCACATTCTGAAAGGCGCCGGCGATGCCATTGCGGGCCTGATCAACCTCAAGGGCGGGCTGGTCCCCGCTGAGGTCACCACCACCGTCGAGGACATCGCCAAAAAGGGCGGCACGCCCCTGATGGTGGCCGAAGGACCCAAGGTTCTGGGCGTGGTCTATCTTAAGGACATCGTCAAACCGGACATCAAGGTGCGTCTGGCCGAACTGCGCAAGATGGGCATCAAGAGCGTGATGATCACCGGCGACAACCCGCTGACGGCAGCGGCCATTGCGTCCGAGGCCGGTGTCGATGACTTTGTGGCCGAGGCCACGCCGGAAACAAAGCTCAGATATATCCGCAAGATGCAGGAAGGCGGCGAGATGGTCGCCATGGTCGGCGACGGCACCAATGACGCTCCGGCTCTGGCGCAATCGGACGTGGCCGTGGCCATGAACTCCGGCACGCAGGCCGCCAAGGAGGCCGGGAACATGGTCGATCTCGACTCCGATCCAACCAAGCTGATAGAAATTGTGGAGATCGGCAAGCAACTGCTGATGACGCGCGGGGCGCTGACGACGTTCAGCATCTCAAACGATCTGGCCAAGTATTTTGCCATCATCCCGGCGGCCTTTGCCACGACCTACCCGGCGCTGGGCGTGCTCAATGTCATGGGCCTGTCGTCCCCGCAAAGCGCCATCCTGTCGGCGGTCATCTTCAATGCGCTGATCATCATTGCCCTGATCCCGCTGGCGCTGAAGGGGGTCAAGTACCGGGCCGAGTCCGCGTCCCACATGCTGACCCGCCACGCGCTGATTTACGGGCTGGGCGGCATTGTGGCGCCCTTCATTGGCATCAAGCTGATCGATATGGCCCTGACCGTGGTCGGTCTGGTTTAACCCCACACAAAGGACAACCACCATGTCACTGATCAAACACATCCATCCCACCGTCGTCTCTCTGGCCGTCTTCACCGTCCTGTTTGGTGGGCTCTATCCGCTGGCGACCACGGCCATCGTCCAGACCGCCTTTCCCGACAAGGCGCAGGGCTCGCTGATCCGCGATAGTCAGACCGTTATCGGTTCGCGCCTGATCGGGCAGAACTTCACCCAGCCGCAGTATCTGTGGGGTCGCCTCTCCGCCACGGGGCCAGCCCCCTACAACGCCGCCGCCTCGTCAGGCTCCAATTACGGCGTGAATAATCCCGCCCTGATCGAAGCGGCCAAGGCCCGCCGCGATGCGCTGAACCTGACGGGCCCCGTGCCCATTGATCTGCTCACGGCGTCGGGCTCCGGCCTTGATCCGCACATCAGCCCGGCGGCGGCGGCGGTACAGGTGCCGCGTATCGCCGCCGCCCGCCGCATCCCGCAACAGCGCGTGCGTGACGTCATCGCGGCCGCGACACAAACGCCCGATTTCGGAGTGCTCGGCGAAGCCCGCGTCAATGTGCTAGAGGTGAATCTGCGACTCGACGGAAGGCTGAAGTGAAGGCAGACACCCGACCCGACCCCGATAAACTGCTCGCCCTCGTCAGCCATGACGCGGGCGGCTTGTCGCGCGGGCGGCTGAAGATCTTTTTCGGGGCCTCCGCCGGGGTGGGCAAGACGTTCGCCATGCTCAGCGAGGCGCGGCGTCTTCACGGCGAAGGGCGAAACGTCATTATCGGCGTGGCGGAACACCACAATCGCCCGGAGACCCTCGCCCTGCTCGACGGCCTGCCCGTCCTGCCGCAAAAGACGATCGACCATCGGGGCGTCAGCGTGCGTGAGTTCGATCTCGACGCCGCCCTGCAACTGAAGCCCGATCTGATCCTGGTCGATGAATACGCCCACACCAATGCACCCGGCTCACGCCACCCCAAGCGCTGGCAAGATATCGAGGAACTGCTGGAAAACGGCATCGACGTTTACACCACGCTCAATGTCCAGCACCTCGAAAGCCTCAATGATGTGGTGGCGCGGCTGACCGGCGTCTGGGTCAAGGAAACCGTGCCGGATGTGGCGTTTGACGAAGCTGATGAAATCGCGCTGATCGACATTCCGCCCGAAGACCTGTTGCAACGCCTGTCGGAAGGCAAGGTTTATGTCGCCGAAGGCGCGCCGCAGCGGGCCGCCGACAACTTCTTCAAAAAAGGCAATCTTGGCCGCCTGCGTGAGCTGGCGCTGCGTCGGGCCGCCGAGCGGGTGGATGCGGATAATGACGCCTTCAGCGCGGCCATGGGGCAATCCGAAGCGGCCACGGGCGACAAGATTCTGGTGCTGGTGGGGCCGGACGCCCTGTCCGAACGCCTGATCCGTCATACCAAGCGCATGGCCGACCGCTCACGCACGCCGTGGTCCGCCCTCTACCTGCAAACCGACCGGCACGAAACCCTGTCCGACAAGGCCCGGCTGAGGGTCGAGCACCATCTGCGGCTGGCCGAAAAGCTGGGGGGGCGCGTCGTGCGTCTGATCGCTGGCGGTGCCGCGGCCACCATCCTTGACTACGCGCACCACAATGGCTTTACGCGTCTGGTGCTTGGCCACAGCCGGCCCGTCTGGTGGCGCTTCGGCCAGCCCTCGCTATCACAAAAGCTGATGGCGCAGGGGGCCGGGCTGGAGATTACGACGCTCACGGCGGATCAGGCGCAAGCGCGGCCCCGCGACGCCATCGGGCACACGCTTCTGGCCACGGCCGCCCGCAACTACGTGATGGCGGGTGTGGCCGTCGGGGTCTCGACCCTTCTGGGCCTGCCCTTCCGCGAAATGATCGACCCGGACAGTCTGGTCATGCTGTACCTGACCGGCGTGGTCATCGTCGCGGCGCGCTATGGCATCGGGCCGTCGATCTTGGCGTCGGTCCTTTCGGTCGCGGCGTTCAACTGGTTCTTTGTCAAGCCCTATTACAGCTTCACCTTTGACAACATCAGCTACGCCCTGACTTTCGCCGTCATGCTGGCGACCTCGCTGATCGTAGGCTCTCTGACGGCACGCCTGTCCCTCCACGTCCGGCTGGCGCGCCGCGGCGAGGCCGAAACCCGCTTGCTTTATGACCTGTCCCGAGACCTTTCGGCGGCGCGGGGCATCGATGAGATAGGCGACGCGGTCCGGCGCGGTCTGACGACGGCCTTTGATGTCGAGGTCGCCTTGTGGAACGAGGGCGCTCAGATCACGGGCGTCCCTGAAACCGATCCGCGCGAGCTGGGGGCTATGCAATGGGTGGCCCAAAACCGCCAGATCGCGGGGCGGCATACCGACACCCTTCCGTCCGCCAGCGGCCTCTACGTGCCCCTGCCCGGCGAACCCGGTGTGCTGGCGCTGACGCCGCGCCACCGCGATCGTCAGTTCACCGGGGCCGAGTGGCTGGTGTTTGAAACCGTCGCCAGCCTGATCGCCAGCGCCTTGCAGCGCGCCCGCCAAAGCCGGGAAGCCGAAAGCGCCCGCGTCGAAACCGAGAATGAGAAGCTGCGCAATGTCCTGCTGGCCTCGCTGTCGCACGACCTTAAGACGCCGCTGACCGTGATGAACGGCGCGGTCGCGTCGCTACTAAAGATGCGCAAGAAGCTGCCGCGTGAGGCGGTCGATGAACTGACCTCCCTGTGGGGGCATCTGACCAGCCTGCAAAAGTTCGTAGCGAATCTCCTGCGCATGGCCGCCATCACATCGGGCCAGCTCAAGCTCAACTTCGGGCCCTACCTCATTCAGGAAATCGCCGGGGCCGCGTTGCAGCGCGTTGACCCTCAAAAGGGGGATCGCCAGCTTCGTACAGTCACGAGCGGCCAGATTCCGATGGTCAATATCGACGGGGCCCTGATCGAACAGGTCCTCATCAATCTGCTGGAAAATGCCATCGCCCATACATCGGACGACGGCATCATCACCCTCAGCTTTGAGACCGACGCGGATCGCGTCCGCGTTCGGATCAGTGACAATGGACCGGGCCTGCCCCCCGGTGAAGAAGACCAGATTTTCGAGAAGTTCCACCGGGCGGGGGGGCTGTCTTCCGACCGGCTAAGCTCTGACCGCTCAGCTCAGGGCAACGGTCTGGGTCTGGCGATCTGTAAAGGCATAATCGAAGCCCACGGCGGCCTGATCTACGCCAAGACCAACCCCACCGGTGGCGCCAGCTTTATCTTTACCCTGCCAGCCTATACACACCCCGCATGACCAAGGTTCTGATCATCGAAGACGAAGGCGATATCCGCCGCCATCTGCGCGCCATCCTGTCTGCGCAGGGTCACGAAGTGCTTGAAGCTGGTAATGCGCAGGACGGCCTGAAAGCGCTGACGCTCAATGCCCCCGATCTGCTCATCCTTGACCTGGGCCTGCCGGATCATGACGGGCAGGACGTCATCCCGTCCCTGCGCGAATGGTCGCAAATCCCCATCATCGTGCTGTCGGCGCGTGAACAGGAGGCGGACAAGATCAGAGCCCTTGAAAACGGTGCCGATGATTACCTGACCAAGCCGTTTGCCCCCGGCGAATTACTGGCCCGTATCAAGGTGGCGCTGCGCCACGCCCAAAAGCAGAGCGATGTGCCGCAGGTCTTCGAGCGTAACGGGCTTAAGGTCGATACGGCCGCCCGGCGCGTCTGGCTTGAGGGGGAAAACGTCCACCTGACGCCCATCGAATATAAGCTGCTTTCGGCCTTTATTGCCCATCCGGGCAAGGTCCTGACCCACGCCCAGCTTCTTAAGGCGGTGTGGAATCGCCACACCTCGGACCAGACCCATTACCTGCGCATCCACACCCAGCACCTGCGCGAAAAGCTGAAAGATGATCCGCTAAAGCCCCGCTTTATCCTGACCGAGCCCGGCATTGGCTATCGCTTTCAGGATTAGGGCGCGACAACAAGCCGCTGCGTCCGGTTCCCACCCACTGCAACTCGACAGTGCCCCATGGCCGCTAAGGGCCAAAAACGCCCCTACCCCATCGTCGGAATGACAAAACTCTGGTCGCGCACCACCCCGCCCTGCGGCCATCTCTGGGTGACGGTTTTGGTGCGGGTGTAGAAGCGCACGCCGTCCATGCCGTACTGGTTGAGGTCGCCAAAGCCGGAGCGCTTCCAGCCGCCGAAGGAGTGGTAGGCCACGGGCACCGGGATGGGGACATTGATGCCGACCATGCCGACCTCGACCTGTAAGGCGAATTCGCGCGCTGCGTCGCCATTGCGCGTGAAGATGGCCACCCCATTGCCGTAAGGGTGTTGCGACGGCAGGCGGATGGCCTCTTCTAGCGTTCTGGCCCGCACGATTTGCAGCACCGGGCCGAAGATTTCGTCCTGATAGGTCTGCATCGCGGGCGTCACGTGGTCGAACAGGCTGGGGGCCAGGAAGAAGCCGTCCTCATGCCCCTGAAGTTTAAAGCCGCGCCCGTCGAGCACCAGCTCGGCCCCCTCATCGACACCCATCTGGATATAGTGTTCGATGCGCGCCTTGTGCGCCGCCGACACGACCGGGCCATAGTGGGCCTCGGCATCGGTCGAGACACCGACGCGCAAGGCTTCGGCGGCCGCCAGCAGTTTGGGCCTAAGACGCTCGGCCGTCTCTTCGCCCACCGGCACCACCACGGGCAGGGCCATGCAGCGTTCACCGGCAGAGCCATAGGCGGCGCCCATAATATCGGCCACCGCCTGATCGAGATCGGCATCAGGCAGGACGATGCCGTGGTTCTTGGCCCCGCCCATGCACTGCATCCGCTTGCCGTTCTGCGACCCGCGACCATAGACGTATTGCGCGATGTCAGACGAGCCGACGAAGCTCACGGCGCGGATGTCGGGGTGATCGAGTATGGCATCGACCACCACCTTGTCGCCGTGCACGACATTGAGCACGCCTTCGGGCAGCCCTGCCTCCAGCAAAAGCGCCGCCAGCCGCACGGGCACGGAGGGGTCACGCTCGGACGGCTTGAGGATGAAGGCATTGCCGGTGGCCAGCGCCGGGGCGAACATCCACATGGGGATCATGGCCGGAAAGTTGAACGGCGTGATGCCGGCCACCACCCCCAGCGGCTGCCGCAGCGAAAAGACGTCGATGCCGGGCCCGGCCCCTTCGGTATACTCGCCCTTCAGCAGGTGCGGGATGCCGCAAACGAACTCCACGACCTCCAGCCCGCGCTGAATATCGCCCCTGGCGTCCGAGATGACCTTGCCGTGCTCAGAGGCCAGAAGATGCGCCAGCGCGTCCATATCGCGTTCCAGCAGGCGCTTGAACTCGAACATCACCCGCGCGCGGCGCTGAGGGTTGAGCGCGGCCCAGCCCGGCTGCGCGGCCTTCGCCACCGCTACGGCCCGCGCCAGCTCATGGGGCGTGCCCAGATCGACCTGCGCCTGCACCCGGCCGGTATTGGGATCGAAGACCTCACCCACCCGGCCCGACACCCCCGCTACCGCCTGACCGCCGATAAAGTGTGAGATGTGTCGCATTGGGAGCCTCCACAAGCGCATCCCGGAAAGTGGTCCGGTTTTAGGACCCGATACGCGCTAAAACTGTGATCACAGATTAGCGCATTTCTCACACGGGAAAAGAGGCAATCTCAGCTCAACAACTGCCGCACGGCGCTGAGGCGTTCAATGCCACGATCCAGCGTCGCATCGCTCTTGGCAAAGCACAGCCGGACGACCGGCAGGCCCTCGCCACCGGGCGCGCAGAAGGCATCCAGCGGGATAGTTGCCACACCGGCTTCTTTTACGGCGCGCAGGGCAAAAGACTGCCCGTCCAGAGCCACACCCGACCCCGGCAAGTCGATATTGAGGAAATAGGTGCCTTCGGACGGCAGGGTGCGGAAGCCTACGGCCTCAAGCCCGGCGCGCAGGCGGTCGCGCGACCGCTGAAGGGCGGCCACCTCTTCGGCAAAGCGGCTATTGGGCAACCCCAGACCAAAGGCGACGGCCGATTGCAGCATGGGCGGCGTGGCGAAGGTCAAAAACTGATGCGCCTTCGCCATCTGGCTGATCAGGCGGTCATGGGCGCAGACAAAGCCGACCTTCCAGCCAGTCAGGGCAAACAGTTTGCCCGCCGAGCCGATTTTGACCCCCAAAGTCTCCAGTCCGGGGACGTTCAGCACGCCGTGGTGGGCTGCGCCGTCGAACACCACCTGCTCCCAAACCTCGTCCGACACCACATAGGCCTGATGCGCGATGCAGAACCGCCCCAGCAGCGCCCAGTCTTCGGGCGACATAAGGCGGGTGGTCGGATTGTTGGGCGTGGTGACCATCACCATGCGCGTGCGCGGTGAGAAGGCTTCGGTCAGTTGCGCCTCGGTAAAGCGCCAGTCGGGCGGGCTGAGGCGCACACGCACCACCACGCCCCCGGCGCGTTCGATCAGGGGCGCATAGGCGTCGTAATGGGGCTCAAAAACAATCACCTCATCGCCCGGAGAAATCAGCGAGAACACCGAAGCCGCCAGCGCTTCGGTCGCGCCGGAGGTGATCAGCACATTTTTTGCCGGATCAAGGCTGAGGCCCTGCGTGCGGCTATAAAACCCCGCCACCGCCTCCAGCAACGCGGCCTGCCCCTTCATTGGCGCATACTGGTTTGAACCGTCGATCAGGGCGCGGGCGGCGGCCTCACGCACCTCCGGGAAGCCGTCTGTTTCGGGAAAGCCCTGCCCCAGATTGATAGCACCGGTCTCCGCCGCCAGCGCCGACATGGTGGTGAAGATGGTCGTGCCAATTCCGGCATAGACCGGATTGAGCGGCGGCAGGGTCATGAGGGCGGTTCCGGTTATCGGGCGCTCTTTTTAGCCCGACGGCAGCGGTCCGAGCAATAGCGCACCTCTGCCCACACCTTTTCCCACTTCTTGCGCCAGGTGAACGGCAGGCCGCACCCCTGACAGGTCTTTTGCGGCAGGTCGGATTTCTTTACCCCGCGTGGCATCACAGGCGGCCTTCGCGCATGGCCTGAAGGTGGGCTTGTGCTTGGGCGCGCAATGCTTTTTGCTTGTCGTCACCCATGCGCGCCCAGTTGGCATAGACGTAGGACAGGCGCGGATTTTTGCGGAAACGCTGTTCGTGACGTGCCATAAAATCCCAGTACAGGGCGTTGAATGGACAGGCTTTTTCACCGACCGGCACATCGACCCGATAGTGACAGTCTTTGCAATAGTCGCTCATGCGGTTGATATAGGCGCCCGACGCCGCGTAGGGCTTTGAGGCCATAATCCCGCCGTCGGCGTGCAACGCCATGCCGAGCGTATTAGGCAGTTCCACCCACTCATAGGCGTCGGCATAGACGGCCAGATACCATTCGTGCACCTGTTTTGGATCAATTCCGGCCAGCAGGGCGAAATTGCCAGTAATCATCAGCCGCTGGATATGGTGCGAATAGGCGTGCTCCAGCGTATGCGCCACCGCCGTTCGCACGCAGTTCATCTGCGTGTCGCCGGACCAGTAGAACCACGGCAGGTCTTCGTGGGCGTCCAGCGCATTCATCGCCCCATAGTCCGGCATGGAATGCCAGTAAAGGCCGCGCACATATTCACGCCAGCCCAGCACCTGACGGATAAAGCCTTCGACGGCATTTAGCGGCGCACCGTCTTCGCGATAGGCGCGCTCAGCGGCCTGACAGACTTCCAGCGGATAGAGAAGACCAGCATTGATATAGGCCGAGAGCAGCGAATGATACATATAGGGCTCGCGCCCCAGCATGGCGTCCTGCCAGGTGCCAAACTGCGGCAGGATGTGCGCCACAAAGTGATCGAGTTCTTTCAGCGCCTGCGAACGCGTGACCGCGAAATGGAAGGGCTCCAGTTGACCGGGATTGTCAGGGAAGGCTCTGGCGACCAGATCGAGCACCTCGCGCGTGATGGCATCCTTGCGGAAGCTGAGGCGGCGCGGAATGACCAGACCGTCGCGCGGCGGCGCGCGGTTTTCGGCGTCGTAATTCCATTCGCCACCGCACGGCTTGCCATCGTCCATCAGTATGCCGTGGGCGCGGCGCATTTCGCGGTAGAAATACTCCATACGCAGTTGTTTGCGCCCTTCGGCCCAGCGTGAAAACCACTGCGGCGGACAAAGAAAACGGCTGTCTTCGAGCAGGGTGACCTCGTCCATGGCTGCAAAGACCTGCTTCAGCCGCCATTCGCCGGGCTCGGTCACCTGCACCTTAGACAGGTTCAGTTCCGTGCGGGCGCGTTCGATCTCGCCCTTCAGGCTGTGGGTATTGTCCGGATCATCAAACCGTACATAGCGCACGCGATAGCCGGCCTGTTGCAAGGCCTCAGCATAGTGGCGCATGGATGAAAACAGGAAGGCTATTTTCTTGACGTGGTGTCGGACATAGCTGGCCTCTTCGGCCACCTCCGCCATCAGAAAAACGTCGGTTTCCTTATCGGCGCGAGTCCGGATGTCGAGCCGCGCCGACAACTGATCCGCAAGAACAAGCCTGAGTGTACCCATGTGGCCAATACGACCCGCAACCGGTGACGGTTCAGCAAGCGGGCGCGTGTTCTTTAGGGCCGTAGGTGACGATCAGGCGATAAAGCTCATCCTTGCCGGCAAAACTGCGCGGCAGCATGACCTCCTGACGCTGGATCAGAGCGGGGTCGTAGCCCTGAAGCGTGATCTTTGACTGCACATATTTGAGACCGGCGGCCTGAAGATCGACGATTTCCGGGTGCACCCGTACCGAGGCAAAGGTCAGTTCGATGCGGCCAGTGTCCGGATCGACCTTGTCGAGCAGAGGTTTGAGCATCGGATCATAGGGTTTGGATTTGTAGTCTATGGTGCGGATATCGAGCGTAATCGTCCGCTCGCACGGCTGCGCCACTGCCTGTCCGGCTGCAAACACCAGACAGAAACCTCCCAGCAGGACAGCCATTGACTTCATGCGGTTTGTACCCTCGCAGTTGTTGTCACCGCTTGCAAGTGTAACCGAAATCGCCGCAACACCTATTCGCATTTCCGTGAACGGAAACCGGCAAGGCCAATAATGCGAATAATTCTCATTGACGAATGCACGCAATCAGGGCTAGATAGTCTCAAGCGTTCGGGACCGGACAGCCTCCCCTTCCGGCGCTTTCTGAGGGACGTCTTGTCGCTCAATTATCCTCGGTGCACTCAAACCCGCCTCTGCCTGAGGCGGGTTCTTTTTTGGATCAATACAGGTCGCGGCGATAACGCCCATCGCTGAGCGCCGCTTGCAGCCAGTCCGGGCCGAGCGCCTCTTTCAGAGCCGCATCGACTCCGCGCCCCATATCCAACCCGCCGCAGACCAGCACGCTGCCGCCCTGCCCCAGCCAGTCGCGGATGGCCGGGGCCTGTTGGGCTATCACGTCCTGCACATAGGTTTTCACGCCATCGTCAGGACGCGAAAAAGCCAGATCCAGCCTGCGGAGACGCCCGCCGTGTTGCCAGCCGCGCATCTCATCAGACAGACGCCCATCGTGCAACGGATGGCGCTCGCCATAGATCAGCCAGCACGCCCGCCCACGCCCGGCCAATTCCAGCAGATGCGGCCGCAGTCCGGCCAGACCCGACCCGGCGGCGATCAGCAGCACTGGACCGTTGCCCGACGGGGCCTGGAAGCCCTTATGGGTCTTCAGCCGCAGCGGCACGCTTTCGCCCAAGGGAAGCGTCGTCAGCAGTCCGGAGCCTTCGCCGCGTGAGCCGTCAGCCTTGATGACTTCGCGCACAAACAGGCGCACCCGCCCCTCTTCGGGCAGGGAGGCGATGGAATAGTCGCGACGATGCCCGGACGGCGTCAGAACTTCGGCCAGATCGCCGGCCACCCACGTCGCGCCTTCCGGAATGGCCAGGTCGATGGCAAAAAGCCCCGCCGCCGCGCTGTGGGGATTGAGCCGTCCGCGCGCGATCAGGGGCGTCAGGGCGAAGGGATTATCCGCTTGCATCGCCGCGCCACCCCATTCCTTGAGGTAGGACTCCCACTGTTTCAGGGCCGTTGCATCGAGATCATCGACCTCGGTGATCGGTTTTTTGGCCGTCGCGCCGCAGGCGGTAAACCAGTCGTGCACGCGATGGCCAAAGGCGCAGAAGTCTTCGTAGCTGCGGTCGCCCAGGGCCAGTACGGCAAAGCTTTGGGCCGACAGGTCGGGACGCGCAGACATAAGTGCGCGCTCAAAGGCCGCGCCGTCGTCCGGGGCATCCCCGACACCGGTGGTCGAGGCCACGACGAGCACCAGTTTGGCCTGTTGCAGGTCTTCGACCGTTGCCTTGCCCAGCGACATCAGGCGCGTGGTCAGACCGCCCGTGCTCAGCGCCTTGTGCGTATGGCGCGCCAGTTCTTCGGCCTGCCCGGTCTGCGAGGCCGAGAGGATCAGGGCATCGACGGCCACGGCCGACGCACGGGTGCGACCGCGCGTCAGCATGACGCCGCTCATCAGCATCCACAACAGGCCGGCCCCGGCGGCCAGTCCCACGCGCAGCGGATCAGTGGTAACGAAGTCGATCATAGCCAGTCCTCAAGGGCAGGGCTCAGCACCTCACGCCCGTCGCTCAGCCCCATCAGACAAGGGATAGCATGGGTTTGTGCAAAAGACATGGCACGCTGTTCGCCCATCACCATCAGAGCGGTGGCCAGCGCATCGGCGCGCCAGCACTGCGCATCAAAGACGCTGACCTGACGGATACCGCTCTGCACCGGAGCGGCGCTGGCGGCGTCGATCGTGTGCGACAGGCGCACGCCGTCATGGATAAAATAGCGTTGGCTGTCACCCGTGGTGGCCACGGCCAGATCGCAGAGCGCCACAAGGGTTTCGGTATTGAAGCCGTTATCGGCGCGGTCAATCTCAATCCACCACGGCTGACCTTCGGACCGGATGCCGAACGCTTTCAATTCGCCACCAATCTCGATCAGTGCCGAATGTACCCCCGGCGTCGCCTTGAGCCTGTCGGTCACGGCATCGACGGCAAAGCCTTTGGCGATGCCACACAGATCGAGTTTGAGACCTTCGGGTTTAATTAGCCCGTCCGGCCGCCAGTCAAGCGCGCGCCAGTCCTGACGCTGTTTCAGCGCGGCGCGCGCTTGCGGTGTCGGCAGGCCTTCGGGCACGATCTTCGCGCCGAAACCCCACAGTTCAACGGCTTCCAGCAGGGCCGGATCGAAGCCCCCCCCGGTCAAACGCGCCATATCAAGCGCGTGGGCGATAACCTGCATCAGCATAGGCGGCAGGGGTACAAACGCCCTTGCCTTGGCCTCATTGAAGCGCGTCAGGTCGGAATCAGCGCGATAGGGCGACATTTCGGCATCAATGCGGTCGAGAATAGCCTGAATCCGATGGCAAAGGCCCTGCCGATCCACCGGCCCGTCGCTGAACAGCCGCACCTGCCACGTTGTGGCAAAGGCCTTCCCTGACACTTCGCACGGCAGGCACGCCGATACATCTTCCGGCGGCGTGATCCGCGCCGGAACCAGAACGCGCCGGTTTGGTAAAGTGTCAGTTTGGGTCATTACACTTAGCTTAAGCCCCTCCCCTAATTTTAGGGGAGGTGGCATTCGAGCCCCAGGCGAGAATGACGGTGGGGTTAATGGCCGAGCTTTGCCCCCACCGCCTTTGTCACTATTTCGACCGAAATCAGGAGAGGGATTTTCTTACGGCTTGATGGCGAACGCCACGGCACCCAGTTCGGTCGTGCCTTTGGTCGAAGCCGCCACGGCCTTCTTGCCGTCCCACTTGAACGGCGCCTTGACCACTTCGCGGCCGCCGCCTTCGCGCGACGCTTCGACATTCAGCACGTAGTCACCGGGCGTCAGGCCCTTCAAAGCCGAGGTGTCGATCTTCGCCGTCTGACGGCCTGGGGCCTTGGTGGCCGACGACAGACCGCTGACCTCAGACGCGCTGAGGTCGCGGCCCGACTTACGCCACCAGGTCCGCAGGTCCTTCAGCCACTTGTCGCCCTTGCCCACCTGATACCAGATAAACAGGTTCGATTTGTGCGCGCCCGCGCCGTCCTCGATCCACGCCGCCACATAGGGCTTATGGTATTCGGCGACATTGAGACGCGGCACTTCGACATCGACGGTTACGGTCCCGGCCTGAGCGGCACCGACCGCACCGGCGCTGAGGACCGTCGTCCAGATGGCGGCTTTAGCGAACATGATAAACCTCACGCATGAATAAACAGAAGGAAGAGGATGAAGGGCACGATGGTGCCCAGACCGACCAGCGGCCAGGTGATGCGCCGCCCCCGCGCATAGATCCACAGAAGGCCCAGACCGGTGACGCAGAAGATGACCGAGGCAATGGCGATGATGTCGATAAACAGGCTCCAGGCCGGACCGGCATTGCGCCCCTTATGCAGGTCATTGAGCACCGCAATAAAGCCGCGATGGCTCTTTTCGTAGGTCACATAGCCCGTATCGCGCTCGACGCTCATCCATTCGTCAAAGCCCGGTCCCGGCATGGCAAAATAGAGTTCGCTATCAGAGACTTCGGGCAGGACTTTTGAGACGTCAATGCCGGTATCCGCCTTGAGCGCCCTGGCCAGATCGTTCGGCAGGCGCGCCTTGTCCTGCGCCTTCGGCAGCAGGGCCAGGGTCTGCGCGCTCAGGTCCTTTTCCCAGTTGGTGACCTGCGGCTTGGCCTCGATGAGGCTGGCGTGATTGAGCGTAAAGCCGCTGACCGAAAACAGGATCATGCCGACCAGACAGAGGGCCGAGGATATCCAGTGCCATTGGCGTAACTGATTGCGCCAGAAGGAGGGTGTCGGTTTGAACGAGGTCGTCATCAGGCTTGGGGCTCTATTTAATAATCATTCTCATTATCAAGGCGTCCCGCTTTTTGCAAGGCAGCAAAACATCTTAAATAGACAGATGTTCAGCTCTTATACGGTCCAAGGTCGGCGTTCCCGACAGGGCCATGACCACTTCCAGTTCTTCCCTTAGCGTGCGTATCGCATGGGCCACACCCAGAGGCCCGGCGGCGGCCAGAGCCTGCACGTAAGGACGCCCGATCAGCACTGCCGACGCCCCTAAAGCCAGCGCCTTGAACACATCGCTGCCGCGCCGGATACCGCCATCGAGCAGGATCGGCACCCGCCCCGCCACAGCCGCCGCAACGGCGGGCAAGGCTTCGATGGCCGCCGGCAGGGTATCGAGCACCCGGCCGCCGTGATTGGAGACGATCAGCCCATGCACCCCCATGTGGCAGGCGTGGTCGGCGTCTTCCGGGGCCATAATGCCCTTGAGGATGACCGGCAAGCGCGCTTCGGACAGTACCCATTCGATGTCGTCCCAACCGGGGGCCGTCTTCATCAGACCGTCGAAGACGCGGCTTTGCCCCGGCGCCGCGACAGGTGCAGACAACTGAGACGGCAGATTGACCGCCGACAGGTGCGGCGGCAGGCGGAACCCCGCGCGTTGTTCGCGATTACGCACCCCGGCCATGGCCGCATCGACCGTGATTACCAGCGCGCGATAGCCTTCGCGTTCGGCCCGGTGAATCAGGTCGAGCGATACGCCGTGATCGGCCTGAAGATAAAGCTGAAACCACAGCGGCGGCGCGGTTTCGGCCTGCGCCACGTCTTCGAGCGCGAGGGTCGATAGGGTCGAGAGCACCATCAGAGTCTGGGTCACCGCTGCGCCCAAAGCCGTGGCACGCTCGCCGTCGGTATGGAACAGCTTCTGATAGGCCACGGGGGCTAAAAAGATCGGATGTTCATAGACATGGCCGAAGAGGTTCAGTCGCGTGTGACCGCCGGCCACCGACCCCAGTACCCGCCCTTTCAGCAGAATTTCGGAGAAGGCTTCAAGGTTACGGCGGACCGTGTGCTCATCCCCGGCCCCCGCCTGAAGATAGGCCCAGGCCATATCGCTCAGCCGCTCGCGCGCATAGGCCTCATAGTCTGAGACCGCGACTATATCGGGGGGAATGACCGTCAGGGGCGCCTTGGCTGACATCACATCTGCGCCCATTGCCGCAGAAGGTTGTGATAGTGGGCGGTGAGACTCACCACCTCTTCGCTGTCGCCCAGTTGGCTGCGCAGGCGCAGAATGGTCATGTCGAGTTCAAACAGCATCCGCCGTTGCTCGCTGTCCTTCACCAGACTTTGCGTCCACAGGAAGGCGGCCAGCCGCACGCCGCGGGTGACCGGTTCGACGCGGTGGAGCGAGGTGGACGGATAGAGGATGGCGTCCCCGGCGTTCAGCTTGACCTCATGCGCGCCGTAGGTGTCTTCGACGATCAGTTCGCCGCCCTCATACGCTTCCGGATCATTGAGAAAGACCGTGGTCGAAACGTCGGTGCGCGCCGTGAGGCCCTTGAACGGATCGTGATGCAGGGCGCTGTCCACATGGTTGCCGTAGTGCCCGCCGCCTTCGTAAGCGTTAAAGCGCGGCGTCAGGACAACATGCGGCAGAGCGGCCGACTGAAACAGGGGATGACGGCGCAGCGCCGCCTCTATGCGTTCCCCCAGTATCCGCGCCTCAGGTGCATCGGCGGGCAGTTGCTTGTTTTGCTTGACCTTCTGTGCCTGCGGCCCGGCCGAAGCCGCGCCATCGGCCCAGCGCGCCTCAGCGAGTGCGGCGCGTATCTCGGCCACCTCTTCGCGGCTCAGGACTTCGGGCAGATGCAGCAGCATGGCGAACTCATATAAACATGGCCCCGACCGGAAGGTCGGAGCCAGAAGATCATGAAGCGATTGATAGAAGGTGGAAAGGGCCGCGTCTGCGAAACAGTGACGCAGCCCCGCCTTTTTTAGAACTGGTAGTTCAGGGTGACGGTGGCCGAACGCGGCGCACCGGGGATCAGACGCGAACCGCCATTGTTCAGCGTGGCGATATAGTCTTCATCCAGCAGGTTATAGACGTTCAGTTGCACCGACACCTTGTCCGTCAGCTTATACGAACCATAGGCATCGACCACCCAGTATTCCGGGATGAACGGCACGTTCTGGGTCGCCAGATCGACGCCTGGCGTATTGGCGCGCACCTGCTCACCGGTATAGCGCGCCCCGCCGCCCAGGGTCAGCTTCGGCGAGACTTCGTAGGTGGTCCAGACCGTGGCCGCCAGTTCCGGCGACCAGCGGGTCACCGCCCCCGTGGCGTTCGCGCCCGTCGTACCTCTTTCGACCTCGGTATCCATAGTCTGGATACCGGCGGTAAGGTTCCACTTGTCGGTGATCTTGCCGACCACGCCCAGATCGAAACCCTTGACCGTGCGCTTGCCGAAGTTTTCACCAAAGCCCGTGTTGAAGGGGTCTTCGACGAACTCGTTCAGATGCTCGGTCGAGTAATAGGCGGCGGTCAGCGACACCCGGCCCGACAACACGTCCCACTTGACCCCCGCTTCGAGGTTGCGCGTCTCAGTCGGATCAACATTCGGGTTGTTGATATTGGTCGAGGTTTCACTACCGCCAACCGTGGTGGTCGAAGCGCCCAGATTGACCGTGCCCGGAGGCGTTTTGGAATTGGCATAGGCCACATACAGGCTGGCCGTTTCGACCGGCTTATAGACCAGACCCGCCTTATAGCTGGTCAGGGTGCCGTCGCCCTCGATACGGCTATTGGTCGCCGTTGTGGTCGTGATGCCGTAGCTATCGACGCGTACCCCGGCATTGAACAGCCACTTTTCACCGAAATGGATAGTGTCGAACAGATAGGCCGAACCCACATTCAGCTTAACGAAGGCGCGTGTGCCGTTGAGCCCATTGACCGGCAGATCGACATTGGGGTTCGGATTGTACAGATTGGCCTGCTGGGCGGTGGTCAGGGTCACGGCGTTGACGCCATAAACGGCGACTTTTTCCGTCGAAAACTCCAGACCGTAGGACAGATCGTGCGTGAAGGCACCCGTGGTCGCCGAAGCCGTAAAGTTGGTCGCATTGATCAGGGCGTCATTATCCTTGACCACGTGCTGACGCGAACGGTTGACGATCCAGGTCGAACGATCATTGAGATTGGTCGCGGTGATCCCGGCATTACCCGTGCTCACTCCGGTCAGGACACGATCGAGCGAGGTACGGCTAAGGCGCGTCGTATTGGTCATATAGACGCCGGACTCAAAGTCGTGCTCGAACTTCACGGTGAATTGCGAAGATTCCGTGTCTTCGTAATCGCGCACCGAGCCGTAGTAATTTTCCGAATCGACACGCGGAGCGGCCTGAATGGTCGGCGTAGCGTTGTAGAACCCCGGATAACCGACCGAAGGGATGCCGCCGTCAGGCACATTGTCGCCCTTTGACACTTGCGCAAAGCCATAGAGGCGCGTCGGCGTACCGATGCCGATGCCATAGGCCGCCGCAACGGCATAGCCCGACTTCTTCACCTCGTCGCGGCCCACGGCATTCACGTCATCGGCCATCAGGTTGAGACGCAGACCGCTGGTCTTACCCACAGCGCGGTTGACATCGACCGTGGCGCGCGCCCCACCCTGACTATAGGCCGCCAGTGTACCGGAAGCCGCCGCCTCAAGCGTCGGGTGCTTGGAGACCAGATTGATATAGCCCGAAGAGGCCCCGCGACCGATATCAGCACCGCCGGCCCCCCCGGATCACTTCGACCTGCTCCAGATTGAAGGTATCGCGCGACGCCGAACTCATATCGCGCACCCCATCGACCAGAACCGAGGTCGAAGCGTCGAAACCGCGCATCTGGAAGGTATCACCGGCTGAGGTATTGCCGTTTTCGCCCATCTGGACCGTGATCCCCGGCACATTGCGCAGGGCTTCCATCAAGGACGCGGCCTGTTGCTGCTGAAGGACTTCCTTCTTGATGACGCTTACGGTCTGCGGCGTGTCAATCAGGGCCTGGGTCTGCTTGGGCGACGACACCACGTCGGCCTTATAGCTGTTGTCATCGGCGGTAACGGTGACGCCTTCCAGCTTCTTGTCCTGCGCCAGAGCCGTTGCGGAAAGCGCTGGAACCGCCGCTGCGGCCATGAGGGCGGCGGTCAGATAACGGTTGGAAGCGTGCTTGCGATTGCGAATGTGAGACATGTGCATCAACATCTTTGAAAAAAGGCGTCGCGGTTTCCGTCTGACGCCGAGGGAGGGTGACCGGCAGACCGGCCTGCGAGCATTCTCGGTGGAATTGCGAATAATTGTCAGGTGCAAATACCGCACTTCGGCTTTATTGCAACCGCAAAATGACCCTTTTCCACCGTATGACGTCGTTTTTTGCAAGTGTGTCGCAAATTCAACAAGCAGCGCCGCAGAAATGACCGGGGGCCGACGCCGTGGTCCCACACCCGCAACGCCGCCCCCCGTTCCCGCCGGAGCGGGTAAGGCATATGGTACCCTCTGACAAACCTTAGAAAGGCAGAACTTCCAGCGTCACGGCGTATGACGAGCGCACCGGCGGCATGTCACGTTGCACCGGTTGCCCCTGCGGGCGGGCGCCCTGAGGGCCGGGCTGAGCACCGGCCTGCTGACCCGCTTGCGGACCGCCCTGCGGACCATGGTCGTCGTCGGCTTCGGGACGCGGCGGATAAGAGGTGTTCAGATAGTACTGACCACCGAACTTCCAGTTGACGGCAATCGTACCTTCGGCATCAGCGGTCACCGTCTGCTCGTCAAGTTCGCCACGGAAACGCACGCCGCCCGGCACCACCTTGACCTTTAGGCCGGGCATCGGCTTGCCATCCATCAGTACACGGAACTTTGCCGTTTCACCCACCACCAGATCGGTCGTCGGTTGCAGCGGGAACAGTTCAAGTCCCTGCCCCACCGGCTTGATTTCAGACGGTTTTCCCGACGTCACGAAGGTTTCGACCCGCCCGAAATTGCGGCTGACCTTAAGCTCCGGCGCATTGGCCGGCACCTGCTTGGCGAAGTCGTCTTCGGAACCACGGAAGCTCTTGGTTTCTTCGCCCGCCTTCCATGTGGCCATCACCATGCGATTGACCGAAGCGATGCGATAGGTGCCTTCGGTCGCCAGCTTGACGTCAAAGGTCGAGCGCAGCTTGCCCGTTGAGGCGTTTTCGGCTTCGACCGGCGAACCGTCCGGCGCGCTGATCTGAAGATTGGTCAGGCGCATGGCGTTATGGTCGGCGTAGAACAGGCCGTTAGACGAGGCGGCATCCACCGTCACATAGGTCGGGCGCTGCGGATTGGTCGAGGCTTCGACCTGCGTCGCCGAGGGCAGCAGCCACTGGCTGTGGGCCAGAGCCGCCGGGGCCGCCGCCAGAAGGCCCAGCGCGGCGGTGCCGGTCAGAAAGCGCTGAATCAGGGTCATTTAGGAGTCTCCGGAAGTCTGTTCTGATGCGAGAGAATTGTGATCATGGCCCCGTCGGCGGTCGCCGCGTCTGAGGCCAAAGGTAATGGGGACGGTAGCCCAGGATTCGACCGCCTGACCGCCGCGCGTCGCGGGCCGGAACTTCCAGCGCTTGACGGAGTCTATGGCGGCGCGATCCAGTCGCATGGAGCCACTGGACGCCTGCACCTGTACCTCACCGACGCTGCCGTCGGGGCGCACCTGAAGGCGTAGCTGCACCGTCCCCTCCTCGCGCCGCGCCTTGGCTTGCGGGGGATAGGCGGGCGGCGGATTGCTGTTGAGTGCCGACTCGACATCGACACCCACAAATTCATTGCGCGGTTGCGCCGCCGCCGGAGCGGGCTTGGCCACAACGGGAGCTGCTACCGGTGCCTGCACCGGCGGGGCCTTCACGGGGGCCATATCCAGCGGCGCGACCTGAGCCACCACGGGGGCCGGGGTTTCGCGCGGCTGAAGCATCGGCTTGTGCTCAACCACAGGCGTTTCGGGTTTGGGCGTATCGGGCGTGATCACGGGCTTAGGCGGTGCGCGGCGCGTTTCAATCGGCACCATCTCAACGACCACGGGCGCGGTTTCCTCGACCTCCGGGGTCGTCAGACTAAACTGTGTACTGACGATATAGGCGGCCAGAGCGGCATGGACCGCCAAGGACACACCGATGGCCACCGATGCCCCGCCGCCTGTGCCCTTGCGACGCTTCACAGGGGCAGACACGCTACGTTCGCTGCGCGTTGTGCCGTTTGCGTCGGTGAGGATACTCTGAGCGGTCATGCGTCAAAAGCCAGTGACAACGAACCGGACCCCAACGATCCGGATGATAGGGCTGACTAGCACTCCTGCAACTCATTCGCAAGCGCATTGAAAACAATTCTCATTATGATAAATCGTCGCACCCCTGTGGTGATATGTGTATCCGCCCCTTGATTACATTTGTGACCAACGTAAGACTGTCGCCCTAATCAAAAGGGGCCATGCCATGAGACTCAGCCATCTGCGCGCCACTGCGGCCGCCGTCACCGCCTTTATTGCCGCCGCCAGCCTGACTCCGGTCTGGGCCGCACCGGCCACAGGCTATCAGTTACCTCCGGCACCGATTGCGCAGATACTCGATGCCCCGCCGACCCCCGGCGTCATGGTCAGCCCCGAACGCCGCACCATGGCGCAGATCGGTCGTGAGAACCTGCCCTCCATCGCCGCCGTGTCGGAACCGATCCTGCGTCTGGGCGGCTATCGCATCAATCCGCGCAATAATGGCCCTATCGAAGCCCGCGCTGCCTGGCTGAACAGTCTGGCCTTTGAAGACGTGGCCACGGGGGCCGTGCGTCCGGTTGCCTTGCCCGCCGGGACGCGCTTCCTGTCGCCGCGCTGGTCACCGGACGGTACGAAGCTGGGCTTTCTGGTCGATGCCAGCGGTGGTCTTGAACTGTGGGTCGCCGACGTCAAAACGGCTACGGCCAAAAAGCTGACCGGCGGCATCGTCAATGCGGCCTTCGGCGCCGGTTTCGACTGGCTGTCTGACGGTTCGGGGGTTCTCGTCTCGGCCGTTCCCGCCGGACGCGGCGCCGCCCCGGTGAAGGACACCACGCCGTCCGGCCCCGTTATTCAGGAATCGAAGGGACGCACCGCCGCCATCCGCACCTATCAGGACCTGCTGGCCAATGCCTATGACGAGGCCCTGTTCGACTATTATTTCACGTCCCAGATCACGCGCGTTTCCCTGAGCGACGGGGCGATCACGCCGATCGGCACGCCGGGTCTCTATACCTCGATGTCCGTTTCGCCGGACGGCAAATACCTGCTGACCAGCCGCCTGAAGCGTCCCTACAGCTATCTTGTCCCCGCCGGGCGTTTCCCGACCGAAATCGCGGTGAGTACTTTGGATGGCAAACCGGTCAAGCTTCTGGCTGATCGTCCGTTAACGGACAATCTCCCCGCGGCCTTCGACGCCGTACCCACCGGGCCACGCTCCGTCTCGTGGCGCGCCGATGCCCCGGCCACGCTGGTGTGGGCCGAAGCACAGGACGGCGGCGATCCGAAAGCCAAGGCGGCCGTCCGCGACACCCTGTTTACGCTCAACGCGCCGTTCGATGGCACGCCGCAAAAGCTGATCGACCTTGATCAGCGCTATGCCGGGCTCGACTGGGGCCGCGCCGATTTCGCGCTGGTCACCAGCCGCTGGTTCGACACGCGCAAGGAAAAGCGCATCGCGCTCGATCCCTCCCGGCCCGGCAGCGGCCGCGTACTGCTGGAGCGCAACTATCAGGACCGCTACAATGATCCGGGCAACGCCGTGTCGCGCCTCACCGCCGAGGGCGAAGAGGTGCTGCACTTCACCCCGGACGGCAAGTCGGTCTTCGTGATGGGGGCCGGCGCCTCGGCCAGGGGCGAATTCCCCTTTGTGGGCAAGATGTCCCTGAGCGACGGCAAGGTCACCCGCCTGTGGCAGGCCGAAGCCCCCTATTATGAAGCGCCGGTGGCGTTGGCCGATCTGGCGGGCAAGTCGGTCATCACCCGCCGCGAAAGCAAGGACGACGCCCCCAACTACTTCATCCGTCCGGTGGGCACAAGCTCAAAGACCCGCGCCCTGACGCAATTCCCGGACCGCGCGCCGCAATTTGCAGGCGTCACCAAACAGACCCTGACCTATACGCGCGCCGATGGCGTCAAGCTGTCGGGCACCCTCTACCTGCCCGCCGGTTACGATAAGGCCAAGGACGGTCCCCTGCCCCTGTTCATGTGGGCCTATCCGGAAGAGTTCACCGACGCCTCGGTCGCCAGCCAGACGGTCGATAGCGGCAATCGTTTCGTCCGTCCGGGCGGGGCCAGCCACCTGTTCCTGCTGACCCAGGGCTATGCCGTGCTGGACGGGCCGTCCATGCCGATCATTGGTAAGGACGGGGCCGAACCGAACGACACCTATGTCGAGCAACTGACCGCCAGCGCCAAGGCCGCGGTCGATGCCGTCGTCGCTCTGGGCGTCGCCGACCGTAACCGCATTGCCGTGGGCGGCCACAGCTATGGGGCCTTCATGACCGCCAACCTGCTGGCGCACACCGACCTGTTCCGCGCTGGGATCGCGCGCTCAGGGGCCTATAACCGCACCCTTACGCCGTTTGGTTTCCAGTCGGAACAGCGCACCTACTGGGAGGCGACCGACACCTACACCAAGATGAGCCCCTTCACCTATGTGCGTAACATCAAGGACCCGATCCTGCTGATCCACGGCGAAGCGGACGACAATTCCGGCACCTTCCCCATCCAGAGCGAGCGCTTCTACGCCGCCCTGAAAGGCGCCGGGGCCAATGTGCGCTACGTGGTCCTGCCCAATGAGGCGCATGGCTACCGGGCGCGCGAGTCCAACCTGCATACGCTGTGGGAAATGACGCGCTGGCTGGATACCTATGTCAAGAACGCCCCGCCGCGGGCAGAAAAACCGGCCGCGAAGTAAGCGAAGTACGGAGCGCCTCCGGTAAGAGGCGCTCCGTACTTCGCATCCGCAAAAATAATCCACGGTTCGGGGTGGCGCTTTGACGCAGATTCGGTTATAGACCGCGCCAAATCACGCGCGCCGAACCGGTTTGGCCTCTCACATATGTCTGCGAGAGGCTTTTTTATGGGTTGGCAAGCGCCTCCGGCACCTGACGGAGGCGTGCGGAAAAGCCCCCCACCCGGCCCCCGGTTTATATATCGGCGCGCCATCCTCTCCCGATATGGGCCGAGGAAAGATCAGAGTCTTTTATGAATCTTCGCAATATCGCCATTATCGCCCACGTTGACCACGGCAAGACGACGCTCGTGGACGCCCTCCTGGCTCAGTCGGGCGTGTTCCGCGCCAACGAAGCCACGGTTGAGCGCGCCATGGACTCCAACGATCAGGAGCGCGAGCGCGGCATCACCATCCTCGCCAAGTGTACCTCGGTCTTGTGGAACGGTAAGGCCGGCGAAACCCGCATCAACATCATCGACACGCCGGGCCACGCCGACTTCGGCGGCGAGGTTGAGCGTATTCTGGGCATGGTGGACGGCTGCGTCATCCTCGTGGACGCCGAAGAAGGCGTCATGCCGCAAACCAAGTTCGTGCTGGGTAAGGCGCTGAAGCTGGGTCTGCGTCCCATCCTGTGCATCAACAAGGTCGATCGCGCCCACGCCGATCCGGACCGCGTGCACAACGAAGCCTTCGACCTGTTCGCCGCCATGGGCGCGACGGATGAGCAACTCGACTTCCCGCACATCTATGCGTCGGGCCGTTCGGGCTGGGCGACGCTGGACCTCAATGTGCCGTCCGACAACCTCGCGCCGCTGTTCGACCTGATCGTCGATCACGTGCCGCCGCCCGCCGTGCAGGCAAAGGTCAATGAACCGTTCCAGATGCTGGCCGTGCTGATCGAATCCGATCCGTTCCTGGGCCGCATCCTGACGGGCCGTATCGCGCAGGGTAAGGCCACCCCCGGTCTGGCCATCAAGGCGCTGAATCGCGACGGTCAGGAAATCGAGCGCGGCCGCATCACCAAGGTGCTGGCCTTCCGCGGACTGAAGCGTCAGCCGCTGGACGAAGGTTCGGAAGCCGGTGACATCGTCGCCATCGCCGGACTGTCGAAGGCCACGGTTGCCGACACGCTGTGCGATATGTCGCTCGACACCGCCCTGCCGGCGCAGCCGATCGACCCGCCGACCATCTCGATGACCGTGTCGGTCAACGACTCGCCGCTGGCCGGTCGTGAAGGCTCCAAGGTGCAGTCGCGCGTGATCCGCGACCGCCTGCTGAAGGAAGCTGAATCCAACGTCGCCATCCGCGTCACCGAGTCGGGTGAAAAGGACGCCTTCGAAGTCGCCGGTCGCGGCGAACTGCAACTGGGCGTGCTGATCGAAAACATGCGCCGCGAAGGCTTCGAAGTCGCCATTTCGCGTCCGCGCGTGGTCTATCAGACCGATCCGGAAACCGGTGAGCGCATGGAGCCCATCGAAGACGTGATGATCGACGTCGATGAAGAGTTCACCGGCGTCGTCATCGAAAAGCTGTCGGCGCGTAAGGCTGAACTGAAGGACATGGCCCCGTCGGGCGCGGGCAAGACGCGCATCCAGCTCAAGTCGCCGTCGCGCTCGCTGATCGGTTATCAGGGCGAATTCCTGACCGACACGCGCGGTTCGGGCGTGCTCAACCGCGTCTTCTCGCACTACGAAGCCTATAAGGGCCCCATCGAGCAGCAGCGCAAGGGCGTGCTGGTGTCGAACTCGGACGGTGAAACGGCGGCCTACGCTCTGTGGAACCTCGAAGAGCGCGGCGTCATGTTCGTAGGTGCCGGCGAAAAGACCTATATGGGCATGATCATCGGCGAAAATTCGCGCGCCGACGACCTCGACGTCAACCCGATGAAGGCCAAGCAACTGACCAACGTCCGCGCGTCGGGCAAGGATGAAGCCATCCGCCTCACCCCGCCGCGTCGCCCGACTCTGGAACAGGCCATCGCCTATATCGAAGACGATGAACTGGTCGAAGTGACCCCGCTCAACATCCGCCTGCGCAAGAAGGAACTGAACCCCTCGTTCCGTAAGAAGCGCGCCAAGGAAGATTAAAACAAACGGCCCCGGAAACGGGGCCGTTTTTGTTTGTGGGCAAAGGCTCATCAAAGGTGCCTGCGCTTTGCGATTGCGTTTTTTATCGTTCCTGATAACTTATCGGCGCTAAGTTATGATGGGGGGAGTTCACATGCGTCGCTTTTGGGTATCGGTGGTTTTAAGTTTGGGGGTGATTGCCGGTTTTGTTGTCATCGGACTTTATTACGTACCTGATAGCGCCCGCTTGCGCCCGGCCGATGAAGCGAAGTGGCGGGCGTTGACCTTGCCCAAACCCTATGTGGAATACGCCTGCGGGGATAGCATCGGGAAAGAAGAGCGTACTGAGTGCGAGGCCAACCTGTCGGAATATGCCCCCGGAAACGGTTTCGACCTCATCTTTCCTCAAAACATACCCGATGAAGACTGCGCGCTGATGGCCACAGTGCTGCGCGACGAGGCCAAGGCTGAAAGCGATGGCGAAGTCTATCTGAACGTCAAGGGTCAGATGAACTGTCCTTTTTCAAAATATGGACTCAAGCATTATACCAAACACGAGCCCGAAGGCGGATATTTTATTATGAACTACTATAGCCTTGACGAACGCCGTGTATCGGCCGACGTCTTTGCCTTCGCCTATCGCCATACCTACGTCTCACGACCCCAATACAGCCTGTTTCGTACGCGCGCCGTCATTGCCTATGGGCATGAAGTCGAAGCAGGTTCCGGTTATATATGCACCTATAACCGCTTTTCAGGTCAATGGCGGCGTGAGGGCACCTGCGCAATGTCCTGGGTAAGCTGACTTAAAGTATTGGGGTCAAGGGGGCCTTGCCCCCCCCTGTCTTGCCCCCCTGTCTTGCCCTAGGCCTTCAACATTTGCTCGACAATGGCCTCGTCCAGCGGTTCGAAGGTGTCGATCTGGGCGCGGTGCCACTGCTTCATCAGTCCTTCGCGCGCTGTGCCGTTGAGAATGGCGCCCGGTTCGACGTGCGGATAGGCGACATCGCCACGCACAACCTCACCATTGGCGGCGCGCACGTGCAGGTGCCACGGCTTGAGGTCACGCGGGTGGTTGAGGCCCGCCGCCGCCAGCATTTCGGATAAGGCTTTCAGCGTATTGCGATGATAGTGTTCGACACGCGGGGCCTTGTCCCTGACCACAAGCGCGCGTCTGCGCCACCAGGCCTGAGTCGTCACGCCGGTTGGGCAGTGGTTGGTATGGCAGGCACGGGCCTGAATACAGCCGGCAGCGAACATGAAGGCGCGCGCCGCCATCACGAAATCGGCCCCCAGCGCATGCACGCGGCAAAAGTCAAAGGCCGAGACGACCTTGCCCGAGGCGCCGATGCGGATATGACCGCGCAGCCCGGCCCCCACCAGCGCATTGTGCACAAAGCTCAACCCTTCGAACAAAGGCAGACCGACGTGGTTGGACAGTTCGACCGGTGCCGCGCCTGTGCCGCCTTCGCCCCCATCGACCACGATATAGTCCGGCGTGATGCCGGTGGCCAGCATGGCCTTGACCAGCGCCAGAAACTCGGCCCGGTGGCCGATCGCCAGTTTCAAACCCACAGGTTTGCCGCCCGATAGGCGACGCAGTTCGGCGATAAAGCTCATCATTTCGCGCGGCGTCGAAAAGGCAGGGTGGGCGGCGGGCGACACGCAATCGCGTGTCCGGTCGATCAGGCGAGTGCGGGCGATTTCGCCAGTAATCTTGGCGCGCGGTAGAACGCCACCGTGTCCCGGCTTGGCCCCCTGACTGAGTTTCAGTTCGATCATCTTCACCTGATCAAGCGCCGCCGTGCGCGCAAAGGCCTGTGGATCGAACTGGCCCTCCGGCGTGCGACAGCCGAAATAGCCGGAGGCGATCTGCCAGATCAGGTCCCCGCCATATTTGCGGTGATATTTGGAAATGGCCCCTTCGCCGGTATTGTGGGCAAAGCCGCCCAGCTTCGCCCCTTTGTTGAAGGCCATGATGGCATTGGCCGACACGGCCCCGAAGCTGGTGCCCGAAACATTCAGCACCGAAGCGAAATAGGGCTTCTGACAATCGCGCCCGCCTATGCTGAGGCGAAAGTCGCTGGAGGCGATTTTGGACGGGCGCATCGAATGCGATATCCAGCCGTAACCCACGGCATTGACGTCACGAATGGTGCCGAAGGGCAGCTTGTCCGACACATTCTTGGCGCGGCGATAGACCAGCGCGCGCTGTTCGCGGGTGAAGGGCACCGGGTCGCGGTCGTCCTCGATCAGGTACTGGCGGATTTCCGGCCGCACCGCCTCAAGGATAAAGCGAAAATGCCCGATGATCGGATAGTTGCGCAGGATGGCGTGTGAGGTCTGGGTCAGGTCGCGCAAACCGATCAGGCTCAACGGCGTAAGGAGGAGCAAACCCCACCACAGATGCTGATCAACAAAATAGCCCGCCACCGCGCAGGCGAGCGTCAGCAACCACACACCCTGAAGGATAAAAAATCTCGATATCACCGCCGCCCCGCCCGATTAGTCATATAGCTGACATTATCAAGCGCTTGCGACGGTTTTCTGAACGGTGCTGTTAAACCGCATCAGGGCTTTTTGGGTACGGAACTGAAACCACCCAACTGCCGGCTGAGGCCAATCATTATGGTCGGTGTGCGATTTTCGCTGGCAGACACGCTACGGAAGCGATTCGTCTCGGTAACCGTTTCGATCTTCGTCAGGGGCAGCGGTTCCTGCACCGTGATCACCAGCGACAGCTTCGGCATCAGATTGCGACGATAGTCAATCATCCCGTAACCATTGGCGCCGCGATACCCCTGCGTCGTGTAGCGTCGCCCGTTCAGCTTGTAATTCAGCGACAGAGAGCCCGTCTTGAGCGTATAGTTGAGCGACACACCGCCACTAAGGGCTGTATCCGAACGACTGATCGACAGTTCCGGCACATCAATGTCCACAAAGGTCACCGTCGTGTCGAAGTTCACAGTAAGCGTGTTGTTCCATCGCTGACTATAGGTCGCCGTCAGGCCGTAATTGCGTTCCTGGCCCGCATTCTTTCGCGTTGTCTCGGTGACGAAATTGCCAAGGTTCTGCGGATCGGCAATGACGCGGCTTGAAGTGACGAGCGTTTTGTCCTTGAACCGATAAAAGCCCGTTATTCTATAGTCCGAATGCGGCCGGTTAACCTCGTAAGTGACTTCCAGATTGTCGGCCTCTTCGGGCCCAAGGGCCGCATTCCCGATGGTGACGGCAGTCGCAGAACTAAACACCAGACCGGGGTTGAGATCGACAGGCTGTGGTCGTTGCTGCTTGTGGGTATAGCTGAAGCGCAGACGGCGTTTGGGGGAAAAGGCATAGGTGGCAAACAGGCTGGGGTTTAAGCGGGTGTAGTCGATATGATTTTCAAGCGTCGTTCCCGGCGCTTCGGTCGAAAGCTCAAGGGTTTCGGCCCGCAGACCGGCCAGCAGTGTCCATTTGGGCGTCAGTTCCCACTGCGCCGTTGCATATACCGCCGCCGACTGTTGCTCATAGCGGAAGCGATTACTTAAAAGGGCATCAAGCTGCAAATCCGCGACGGAGCCCGCCGGACCATAGGACAGGGTCTCGGTTTTGCTGGTTTCCGTATCGAATTGTGCACCGACGCTGACCTGAACGCGGTCAAAGGTGGTGTTGTACGCGGCGGACAGCATGGCGGTGCGGGTATTGGAACCCCCATCGCGCCGGGTATAGCGTGTGCCGGTGTTGGTGCTTACCGAAGCGCGTTCATAGTCTAAGCGAGTGAGCGAAGGCGTGTCCCGGTTCGATTGCGAGACCGTCAGGTCGAGCTTGAAAGACTGATCCGGCTTTTGTCCGTAGTGGGTGTAACCAAAGCTCAGACTGCCGTTGTCGTTAGGGGTGCGCCCGTCGCTTTGCGAGCGAAAAACATCGCTCAAAGCACCGTCGGCCCCACGGGAGGCGGTATAGCCTGCAAAGTCGCTATTCACCTTCACCTGGGTGTAGCTGAGCCCGCCGGTCAGAACATCATTGTCGCTCAGGTCGTATTGCAGATTCGTCGTCAGCGAGCCTATGCGGTATCGACCTGTGACGGTACCCTCGGATCGCGCCTCACGGATTGCGCTGCCCGACGCATCAAAGGCGGTGGAGGCGCTATCGAAATCACTTTCGGAACGTCCGTCAAACACCGCCGCAAAGCCACTTATATTCAGCTGACCCTGCGTGTAGCTGAGATAGGTGTAGGCGTTACCGCCACCGCGCGAAGCGACCTGCGCAGACACGGACCCAAACAAGCCCGGCGGCAGATTGCGTTTGGTGACGATATTAACAATCGGCCCCGAGCCGCTGGAAGAGTATTGCGCGCCGGGATTGGAGATGACTTCGATGCTGGAGATATAGGCCGACGGCATGGCGCGCAGTGCCACAGCGCGATTATCTCCGGACAGCATCAGCGATGGACGACCGTTCAGATAAACCCGCGCGATCTGACCGCGCACACTGACATCGCCCTGCGCATCGACGGACACACCGGGTACCTTGTTCAGGGCCTCGGCCGCTGTTCCTGTGGCGGCCGCCGGGTCCTTCGAAACGTCATAGACCTCCTTACCCGTTGGGTCCACGCGCTTCTTGCCCTGAACCGTAACGGTCGTAGCGGCTTTATCATCACCTTCCGGGGTCTTAGGCGTTTCCGCCTTTTTCGCCTCTGTCGCTTTGGTCGCGTTCTGGGTATGCCCCGTCGTCGGCAAAGCGAACTGAGCGGCAAACAGTAAAGCGACCATGGGAAAACCATGGCGTGAATAAGCGGACAAAGCCCCCTCCCCGCGATGTGTACAACTCAACCGAACAGAGTCGTCTTACACAATTATGACTTACACATCGGATTAAGCAAGCATCGCTTTTCCGTCTTTGATCCTCCGATGACTTTTTTGCTCTGTCGCTTTGGATTGCAGCCCTGACACTCTGCGACCTGCGCGTAATCTTAAGGCCCTTCTGCCGCCTCAGCGGCCCTTTACCCCCTTGGCGACTGTCATTCCCCGCCAAGGTCGATCATGCGCCATCCCCGTCGTTCGCTGCTTCTTTCTGCCACCGCTCTGGCTCTCGTTTTTGCGACCCCGGCGGCACTGGCGACCACCACGGTTTCGACGGCCACCACCACGCCCTTACAAACGGCCACAGCCAATAGCGGTGGTGCAGACGATATCGACATCACCGACGCCGCCACGATCACCTTAACCAGCGGCACCGCCCTCACCGTCAATTCCGACAACACATTGGTTCTCAATGGTGTGATCGAAATGTCGGCGTCAGAAAGCGGTGCTACGGGTATTCTGATTGACGGGGCGCGCACAACCAACCTAGACCTTTCAGGCACGATCACGGTCACAGACGACTATACTGCCGAAGACGAGTACGATGATGATATCGTCGATGGTGTCTTCGCAGAAGGGACCAACCGCTATGGGGTGCGCGCCACCGGCCTACTGACCGGCAACGCCGATATCGACTCGACGATCACCGTGCACGGCAATCAGTCCGCCGCCATCCTGTTTGAAAAGGGGCAGGTCGGTGATTTCCTGTTTGACGGGACGATCAGCGTTCTGGGCGACGACGCCCGCGGTATCGCCCTGCGCGGCCCGCAAACCGGTCAGGTCTATCTGAGTGGCTCTATCTATACGCAGGGCAAGGGCGCACAGGCGGTTGAGCTGTCCGGCGCGATCAACGGTGCTCTGGTCATCGACGCTTCGGTGACCAATACCGGCTATCGCTACACCAGCATCTCTGACGATTATCTGGATCTTCTGGACGCCGATGACCTCTATCAGGCCAGGGCCGCGGTGCAGGTCTCAAATACTGTCAGCGGTGGCGTGCTGATCAACGCCGCCGTCACCAGCGAGGACGACACCAATACCGACGAAAACGGCAACGGTATAGAAGATACCGAAGAGGGCACGGCCTCTATCGCCCAGTACGGCACGGCGCCGGCCCTGCTGATCGGTTCCGATACGCAAGCCATTACGCTGGGGGCCATAGCCTATAATGACACGGCCACTGACGATTACAGCAGCCGGACCTATGGACTGGATATACGCGGTTCCGTCTCGGCCTATGGCGTCTATGAGGGGGTAAATGCCACAGCCGCACAGATTGCTGGTCTGGGATACGAGGTACTGGTCACCAATGGCATTGGCCTGTCCGGATCGGTCAGCGCCTCCGCTTATGAAGCCATAGCCACGGGTCTGGCGCTAAAAAGCGGTGCCAGGGTTGGCACGCTTAATCTGTCGGGCACGCTGTCGGCCAACACCACCACAACCGATTCTCACACGGCCTATGGTCTGGATATCGACAGCGGCGCGACACTAAGCACCTTGAAGATTGAAACAGGGGGTGCCCTCACCGCCTACGGCTATGGCACGACGGCCAATGCCACGGCCTTGCGCGACACTTCCAACACCCTGACCTCCCTACTCGTCAATGGCAGCATCTCCGCCGGCATTACGCCAGGTGATGAGGACGAAGACGATGTGACCGACACCGCCGTAAACCGCGCGGTAGCCATAGACCTCAGCGGCAATAGCGTGGCAACGACGATTGAGCTGGTCAATGCCCATCTCGATGATGACGATTATGCCCTTCCCTATATCGCCGGTGATGTGAAACTGGGTTCCGGCAATGATACCGTCCGCGTGTCCAACGGTTATATCTATGGCAATATCGACTTCGGTGCGGGTAGCAATAGCCTCACGATCGAAGAGGAAGGCGTCGTTCTCGGCAAGCTGACGGGGGCCGGAACGGTGGCCGTCGATGTCGCCAACGGCCGTCTCGGGCTGAGCGCGGGCTCACAACTGACCCTGTCGAGCCTGCATGTGGGGAGTGAGAGCGAGCTTTATCTGGGGCTGAGCACCGCAGACCCCACTAGGCCTCTTCTGATCAATACCGGCACGACGGTGTTCGACGATGGCGCGGCGCTCTATCTGACGCTGGACAAGATTATCCAGACGCCGACGCGCTTCACTCTGATGACCGGCAAAAACATCGACTTTGGAACGCTCGACTTCGCAGACATGGATGAGCAGGTCCCCTGGCTTTACAAATCCACCCTGACGACGGGCAGCGCCAATGACGGGCTCTATGCCGATTTTCGTCTGCGCACGCAGTCCGAATCCGGTTTGAGCGTCACCGAGTACAGCGCCTTGGGGGCGGTGCTGACGGCGGCCGCGACCGACGATGACACGACCAGTACGCTACTGGCCGCTACCACTGAAACCGGTTTTGTCAGCACCTATGCGGCCTTCCTGCCCGATTTTTCGGGTGAAACCCTGCTGTCTCTGTCGCGCGGCCGTGAGGCCCTTACGCGCTCGATTCAAAAGCAGTCGATCCTGCCCGGCGTGGGCGAAACTCACTACTGGCTTCAGGAAGAGGGCTATCAGCTCAACCGCGAACGCGGCCAGACCCTGGGTTTCAAAACCACGGGGTTCAGCTTTGCCGGCGGTATCGAACGCGGTCTGGGCTATGGGCAGGCGGTGGGTCTTTTCACCAGCTACACAGCGGCGACTCCCAAAGACACCTACGCCACCGCCTATGAAACCTCTTCGGCGGCCGATTTCACCGTGGGCGGCTACTGGCGACTGGAGAGCGGTGGTCTGAAAGCCTGGTTAAGCGCCGGGGTGGGCGGCACCTTCTTCGAGACGGAGCGTCAGATGGTGGGCTCCGCCAATACCCTCACGGCGCGCGCCAAATGGAACGGCTACAGCCTCTCAGGCAGTACGGGGGCCTCCTATCGGGCGACACTGGGGCCAATCAGCGTAAAGCCGCTTGTCTCAATAGACTATTACGCGCTGAAAGAAGACGCGCGGGATGAGAGCGGCGGCGGAAGCGCCTTCGACCTTAGCATAGACGAACGCCAGAGCCATATCGCTACGGCCTCTGCGCTCCTGAGCTTTGGGCGCGGTGACCTTACGGCCCTGCTGCAACCGGAATTCTGGGTGGGTTATCGCAATAATGTCTCGGTGAAGGTGGACGATACCGTCGCGCGCTTTACGGGCGGGGATGCGTTTACCCTCTCGGCAGGCGACGTGAAGGGCGGCGCGCCGGTCATCGGTATGCGTATGATGGCAGGCAACGAATATGGTTATGTGGCACTTGAAGCGGAAGGCGAAAAATACAGTGAATACAGCAATTACAAACTGAGCCTTCGCACGGGTTTCAAATTCTGAGTTCACACCTAAGGTATTAGCTTATTATAATTCATATTATTATTCAAAAACAATATTTTGTTGATATATTCTAATATATTGGTTGAATCAAATTCTCTGATGTGTGGAATGAGCCCCTGTCACGACAGGGGCTGAGGCGCGCTTTTTTCTGTTCGCGCGGCGCGAGAGGTGATAACGTTGTCACCCTATAAAGCAGGGCGAATCCGCGCCCTCCGGACAGAGGAAACCCGCCATGATCACCCGTCGCCACAGCCTTGCCCTTGGACTGGCCGCCCTTACGCTACCGATAAAGGCCGTGGCTGCCGACACGGGTATCCGGGGCCTTGGGGGGGCGGGTGATGCGCTGGGCGAAGGTCCCTACTGGTCGGCGGCACACAAGCGCCTTTTCTGGGTCAATATTTCAGGGCAGACCATCTACGCGCTCGATCCGCAGAGCGGCGATCTGAAGGCCTGGAAAACGCCCAAGCCCGTCTGCTTCCTCGCCGATCGCAAATCCGGCGGCCTGATTGCGGGCCTTAGCGACGGGGTCTATGGCTTCGATCCCAAGACCGGCGCCTTCACGCTTCTGGTTCAACCGGAAAAGCGCGACGATACGCGGCTGAACGACGGCAAGGTCGATGCCAAAGGCCGTCTGTGGACCGGCACCATGGACACCAAATGGAAGGAAAAGGTCGGGGCCTTCTATCGCATCGACGCCGATCTGAGCGTCACCAGGGTTGATGGTCCCTATCTGTGCGCCAATGGCCCGACCTTCAGCGCGGATGGCCGCACCCTGTGGCACACCGAAACCTACGACAAGGAGGTCTTTGCCTTCGATGTCGCACCCGATGGGGCACTGTCGAACAAGCGGCTTTTCGTAAAATTTGACGGCGATATGGGCGCGCCGGATGGCATGACCACGGATGCGCAGGGCGGCGTATGGATCGCCCATTATGGCGGCGGCCGCGTCAGCCGCTACACTCCGGAAGGCAAACTGGATTTCACTATTGCCCTGCCCGCCACCCAGATTACCAGCATGGCCTTCGGCGGCGCCAAACTCGACCACCTGTATATCAGCTCAGCGGCGCAGTTCCTGCCCGACACTGCGCCGGATAAGGCCGTGGCCGGGACACTGTTTGAAGTGTCGCCGGCCCGGCTGCGCGGGCACACCGGCCTGCCCGCGACGCCTTTTGCGGGTTAAACCTTAACCACTACCCCGCCCTGATCGGCGCTGCGGTACATGGCCTGAATCAGGCGGATGTCGCGCAGCCCCATCTCGCCCGGCGTGCGGTGCGGCGTATTGCTGCGCGCGGCCTGCGAAAAGCCGTCCACCTGCGCGGCGAACTGCGTGTAGGGCGGGGCCGCGCGCACCGGCGTACCGGGGTCCCAGCCGCGGTGCAGATTGGCGCGATTGTCGTAATAGTCCGATGCCGGGTCCATATTGATGGCAGCGCTGGCACCGAACACCTTGATGCGTGATCCGCCGGCGTAGCAGTAGGAGGACGAGCCCTGTGCGCTGAGCCCGGAGGGGAAGGTCATGCGCCAGTTCAGCCCGCCTTCGACGGTCTTAAAGCGCGGATCGTCCTTCGGATAGGCATAGACGGCCGACACCGTGTCGGGCATCTGATCGGCCAGCATCAGGGCACCGTTCAGCGCGTAGATGCCGATATCGTACATCGAACCGCCACCGGCCAGCGGCTTGTCCAGACGCCACTTCATCGGCGGGTATTGCGGGTCAGCATTGAACCCGGCATCGCCGGTGATATAGCGCAGGTCGCCCAGTTCACCCTGTTTGCAGCGGCGCTTCACCTCGATATTGAGCGGCTCGAAATGCACGCGATAGGCCACACCCAATTGCCGATTGGCCGCCTTCGCGGCGGCCACCATGGCCTCGCATTCCTCGACCGTCGAAGCCATCGGCTTTTCGCACAGGACGTGCTTGCCGGCCTTCAGGGCACGGATGGTATACTCGGCGTGCAGACCCACCGGCAGGACGATATAGACACAGTCGATGTCCTTGTCGGCGGCGATCTTGTCGAAATCGTCATAGCCATAGGTTTTGGCCACGCCATACCGCTCAGCCAGGTCCTTTGCCTTGGCCGGATTGCCGGAGACGAAGGCGGTCATGCGCGACTCATCGGCCTGAAGGAAGCCGGGAATCACCTGATTAATGGCGTAGCTGCCCAGACCGACCACGGCCCAGCCCAGACGCTTTTTGGGCGGCTCCGGCAGATCAACCCCGTTGGGCAGGGGCTGACCGGCGGCTTTGCCTGTTGTTTGAGCGGTGGCTGCGGCGGTAGCGGCGGCACTGGCGACCAGCGGCAGGCCTCCGGCACCTAGTAAAAGCTGTCGGCGATCCATCATGGGCGTTTTCCTCTGTTTGAACTTATGCAGTGGTCGCACTGTAAACCGGAATCCGGACAGGTGACAACGTTTACCCACGGCTTTTTTACCGAACAGGCCCAAGTCGTTTTTCTGAATTTTGTTCTTGTTATGTTCTTATTTGATGCTAATCTCAGGGCATGACGTCAAAGCCCCTCCCTGCCCTGCGCACCGAACGCATCACCGACGAGAACGCCCTGCCCGATCGGGTGCGCAAGGGACGCGGCGCGGTGTCGAACCGCCTGAGCGGCCGTTTCGATGCGCCCGATCGCTATGAAACTACCGACGGCTGGGAGAGCGAAGACCATCCTGATATCGAGCGTGTGCAGACCATCCTCGGCATAGACGCCGTGCGCAAGATCATCAGCTATAACGACTCGCCGGATGTAGGGTCGAGCCGCTCCATCAATCCGTACAAGGGGTGCGAGCTCATGCTGTATCTATTGTTTCGCCCGTCCGACCCACGCCTATCTGGACCTGTCGCCGGGACTGGATTTCGAAACCCGCATCTTTCGTAAACCCGACGCCCCCGAACGTCTGCGCGAAGAACTGTCGCACCCCAAATACCGCGCCGCGCCGCTGGCGCTCGGGATCAATACCGACGCCTATCAGCCGATTGAGCGCAGTGAACGCCTGACGCGACGCCTGCTGGAGGTGCTGTGGGAGTTTCGCCACCCGGTGCACATCGTCACCAAATCGGCCCTGATCCTGCGCGATCTGGATATTCTGGCCCCTATGGCGGCAGCCAATCTGTTTTCCGCCACCTTGTCGGTGACGACGCTTGACCGCCATATTGCGCGAGTGATGGAGCCGCGCGCCGCGACGCCTATGAAGCGTATCGAAACCATCCGCACGCTCAGTGCCGCCGGAATTCGGGTAAATGTACTGGCGGCCCCGCTGATCCCCGGCCTGACCTGTCATGAACTGGAAAACATCCTCAAGGCCGGTGCCGAGGCCGGTGCCATCCGCGGCGGCTATATTCCGGTGCGCCTGCCGCACGAGATCAAGCTGCTGTTCGAAGACTGGTTGCGGCTCAACTTTCCGGACCGCGCCGATCGCGTGCTTAATCGTATCCGGGCCCTGCGCGGCGGTAAGCTGAACGATCCCAATTTCAAGACGCGCATGACCGGCACGGGACTGGAGGCCGACCTGCTGAAACAGCGCTATGAGCTGGCGCTGCGGCGGTATGGGCTGGATGCGCCGCGCACACCCCTCAATTCGACGCAATTTCGTGGCGGTGACCCGCAGATGTGCCTATTTTAGGCTCCGAACAGCATCCGCGTCATGTTCCCGGCAATGAGGCGCAATTCGTCGGCCGATGCCCCGGCACGGGCGCGCACCCCCAGATTGGCGGTGATGCCGCCGATCATCTGGGCCAGCACCTTCGGGTCATGATGGGCAGCCAGACAGCCATAGGTCTGAGCATCGGTAAAGAAGCGCTCGAAACGCACATCGAACTCTTCGATGGTGTTTTGCAGCATTTCCAGAATCGACTCGTGCTGCGGCGCTTCGTTGAGCGCCGTACACATAAAGGCGCAGCCCAGCGGGTGTTCGCTCTGGCCGGTATAGGTGCCGATCATGATGTCGAAATAGCGCCCGACAATGGTGCTTAAGCTATCGCCCTGCCCGTTGCAGCTCAGCACCGTATCCAGTTGCTCGCTGATACGCTGACGATAATGCTGCATGGATTTGAGATAGAGCGCTTCCTTGTCGCCAAACCCGGCATAGAGGCTGGGGCGGTTGACGCCCGTGGCTTCGACCAGATCGTCGAGAGAGGTCGCCGCAAAGCCTTTTTGCCAGAACACATGCAGGGCCTTTTTCAGCACCAGATCGGGGTCATAGGCACGCGGACGCCCGCGCGGACGCTTGCAGCACGCGCTCGCCTCCAGCGCCTGATCCCCGCAGACATCGGGCAGACCCAGCGACACAGCGTCGGCCTCTACGGCCTCGCTCTTATGGATCAGCGTCTCGTAAGGCTGGTGCACCATGGCAACACGATTACTCCTTTTACTGCCCCATATGTAGCGTGTCCGCTCCCCTGCTGCCAGTCCCCGACACGCAGATGTCATATCTGCCGTCTTGACCTTAAGATTTCGCCCCCCCTTTCGCGACTGCTGACAGATTTTTGTACCAATTCGCACAAATATTTTTCCGAGCCTCTATTAATTTGCGAAACAGTACATAAATGGATGTCTGCGGCTCCGGTTCAAGGGCTGTTCCTGTGGCCGCTTCCCTTTCTTTTCCCTTTCTCCCCAAAGGTGACCCGCATGTTGACCCCGTCCGATCTTTACCGGCGCGCGCCGCGTCAGGCGCTCCTGACCGCCGCCGCCATCGCCACCCTGAGCGTGGGGGCCTTCGGTATCTACGCCCTGACCACAAAAGCCGACGCTCAGGCCACCGCCGCCGCCCCGCAGGCCATTCCCGTCAAGGTGGCGCTCATCGAAGAACAGACCGTCAGCGGCTGGGACTCCTTCTCCGGCCGTCTGGAAGCGGTCGAGCGCGTTGAAATCCGCTCGCGCGTCTCCGGTGCCGTAAAGGCCATCCATTTCCGTGAAGGCGCTTTCGTTCGGGAAGGCCAGCTTCTGGTGACCATCGACCCGGCCCCCTACGCCGCTGAGGTTGCCCGCGCCCGCGCACAGGTGCAGGCCGCCGAAGCGCGCCTGACGCTGGCGCGCTCTGAAAACAGCCGCGCGGAACGCCTGCTGACTGAGCGTGCCATCTCGCAATCCGAGGCCGAAACGCGCATCAATGCCTTGCGCAGCGCCGAAGCCGACCTCGCTGCCGCGCAGGCCGTTCTGCAATCGGCCAATCTCAACCTCTCCTACACGCAGGTTCGCGCCCCGGTGTCGGGCCGCGTGGGTAAGATTGAAATCACGCAGGGCAATCTGGTCGCCTCCGGCCCCGGTTCGGCCGTGCTGACGACCCTGGTGTCGGTCTCGCCCATCTATGCCAGCTTCGATGCCAATGAAGAGGTGATCAACCGCACGCTGGCCGATCTCAACGGGGCGGAATTTGGCAAGGTGCCGGTGAAGCTGGAGCTGGATAACGGTTCCGAACCGCTGAGCGGCCACCTGCAACTGATCGACAATCAGTTCGACAGCCAGTCAGGCACCGTGCGCGCCCGCGCCGTCTTCGCCAATACCGACGGCAAGCTGATCCCCGGTCAGTTTGTGCGCGTCAAGCTGGGGGAGGCCACGGCCAAGCCGGCCATACTGATCAACGAAGTGGCCATCGGCACCGATCAGTCCAAGCGCTTCGTCTATGTGGTGGGCAAGGGCAATGCGGTCGAATACCGCGAAGTCCAGTTGGGTGGCACGATTGACGGTCAGAAGGTAGTCACGGCGGGGCTAAAACCCGGTGATCGCGTGGTGATGTCGGGGCTTCAGGCCCTGCGGCCGGGTACGGTCGTCGCGCCGCAACTGATCGCCGCCCGTCCGGTCATCGACGCCACGCCCAAGCCGAACGCGTAAAAATCTCCTCCCTGTCGTGCAGCGATGGGGGGGTAACGCCCAAAGCCTGATTTCGTTGAAACCTTTGGCGTAATCCCCCTCCGTTTTTTGCCCCTTCGCGTCAAAATCCACCTCCCCATGCCTGCGGCACAGGGAGGAGGGCGTGCCTGCGCCGCAATCTTTTCCCGTCCGCCCATAAGGGGGCACTTATGAACCTCTCAAAATTCTTCATCGACAGGCCGATCTTCGCCGGTGTGCTGTCGCTGCTTATCGTGGTGTTCGGGCTCCTCAGCCTGCGCACCCTGCCTGTCTCCGAATACCCGGAAGTCGTGCCGCCGCAGGTGGTGGTGCGTGCCGTCTATCCGGGGGCAAGCCCCGCCGTCATCGCTGAAACCGTCGCCACCCCCATCGAAGAAGCCCTCACCGGCACCGAAGACATGATCTACATGTCCTCGGCCTCGACCTCCGACGGGCAGATGACCCTGACCCTCACCTTCAAGCTGGGCACCAATCCGGACCTGGCGCAGCAGATGGTGCAAAACCGCGTGTCGCAGGCCGAGGCCCGCCTGCCCTCAGACGTGCGGGCGCTGGGCGTCACCACGCAAAAAAGCCAGTCCTCCCTGCCGCTGGTTGTGCACCTCGTCTCGCCCAATGGCCGCTATGACGAAAACTATCTGCGCAACTACGCCCTGATCCACGTCAAGGACCGTCTGCAAAAGATCGAAGGCGTCGCCCCCATCCAGATGTTCGGCGGCGGCGAATATTCCATGCGGATCTGGCTTGACCCGCAAAAGGTCGCCGAACGCGGCCTGTCGGCATCGGACGTCGCCAATGCCGTGCGCGGCGAAAACGTGCAGGCCGCCGCCGGTATCGTCGGGGCCTCGCCCGGACAACCCGACATCACGCTCCAGATGTCGGTCAATGCACAGGGTCGCCTGAAAACCGAAGAGGACTTCCGCAACATCATTGTCCGCTCCGATAACGGCGCCGTCACCTATCTGGGCGATGTGGCCCGCGTTGAACTGGGGGCCGCTGACTATTCGCTGCGCTCGCTGCTGAACAATCAGAAGGCCGTTGGTATCCCGATCTTTGAACAGGCCGGGGCCAATTCGCTGAAGGTGTCTGCCGACGTCAAAAAGGCGATGGCCGAGCTTCAGAAGACCATGCCCGAAGGCGTCGAATACCGCATCGCCTACGACACCACGGAATATGTGCAGGAATCCATCGACTCGGTGATCCACACCCTGCTCGAAGCCATCCTGCTGGTGGTGATCGTCGTCATCGTCTTCCTTCAGACCTGGCGCGCCTCGATCATCCCGCTGCTGGCCGTGCCTGTGTCCGTTATCGGCACCTTCGCCGTGATGCACGCCTTTGGCTTCTCGATCAATGCCCTGACCCTGTTCGGCCTCGTTCTGGCCATCGGTATCGTCGTCGATGACGCCATCGTCGTCGTTGAAAACGTCGAACGCAATATCGAAGCCGGCAAATCGCCCAAGGAAGCCACCTATCAGGCCATGCGCGAAGTCTCCGGCCCGATCATCGCCATCGCACTGGTGCTGGTCGCGGTCTTCGTGCCGCTGGCCTTCATCACCGGCCTGTCGGGTCAGTTCTACCGTCAGTTCTCGCTGACCATCGCCATCTCAACCGTCATTTCGGCGATCAACTCGCTCACCCTGTCCCCGGCTCTGGCGGCGCTCCTGCTCAAGGACCACCACGCCAAAAAGGACGCCCTGACGCGCTTCATGGACCGCTGGCTGGGCGGCTTCTTCCGCCTGTTCAACCGTTTCTTCCACCGGTCGTCGGAAAACTACGGCAGGGGTCTGGGGGGCATTATTTCACGCAAGGCCCTGATGCTGGGCGTCTATGCGGTGCTGGTGCTGGCCACCCTGTTCATGTTCAGGACCGTCCCCACCGGCTTTATCCCGGCGCAGGACAAGCAGTATCTGGTCGGCATGGTGCAGCTTCCCGACGGGGCAACGCTCGACCGCACCGAAGCTGCCGCCCGCGCCATGACCGATATCGCCATGAAGCAAGAAGGCGTGAAGGACGCGCTTGCCTTCCCCGGCCTGTCGATCAACGGGTTTACCCTCGCCTCCAATTCGGCGGTAGTGTTTCTGGCGCTCGACTCGTTTGAGGAACGCGGCAAAAACCACCTCGATGCCGGCACCATCGCCGGTGCGCTGAACCAGAAGTTTCTGGGCATTGGCGACGCCTATGTCGTCGTCTTCCCACCGCCGCCGATCCTCGGCCTCGGCACCACGGGCGGCTTCAAGCTTCAGCTTCAGGATCGCGGTGCGCTTGGGCCCGAAGCGCTCGATCAGGCCACCAAGGCCTTTGTCGCCAAGGCCTATCAGACCAAGGAACTGGCCGGCGTTTTCTCCAACTATCAAATCAATGTGCCGCAGGTCTATGCCGACATTGATCGCGTCAAGGCCCGTCAGCTCGGCGTCAATGTGCAGGATGTCTTCGACACCATGCAGATCTATCTCGGCTCAATGTATGTCAACGACTTCAACAAGTTCGGCCGCACCTACTCCGTCCGTCTTCAGGCCGATGCGCCCTACCGCGCCCGCCCGGAAGACATCGGTCAGCTCAAGGTGCGCGCCAGCAGCGGCGAAATGATCCCCCTGTCGGCGCTTCTGAAGGTCGAACCGTCCTTCGGGCCGGTCAACGCCACCCGCTATAACGGCTATCTGGCCGCTGACATCAATGGCGGCCCCGCCCCCGGCTTCTCTTCGGGTCAAGCCGAAGCCGCCGCCGCCAAAATCGCCGCCGAAGTCCTGCCGCCGGGGATCGAGTACGAATGGACCGACCTGACCTATCAGCAGATTCTGGCGGGCGACTCCTCCGCCATCATCTTCCCGCTGGTCATCCTGCTCGTCTTCCTCGTGCTGGCGGCGCAGTATGAAAGTCTGGTCCTGCCGCTGTCGATCCTGCTGATCGTGCCGATGGGTCTGCTGGCCGCTATCACCGGCGTATGGGTTTCGGGCGGCGACAACAACATCTTCACCCAGATCGGCCTGTTCGTTCTGGTGGGGCTGTCGGCCAAAAACGCCATCCTGATCGTGGAATTTGCCCGCGAGCTGGAACTGGCCGGACACAGGCCGCTACAGGCCGCTATTGAGGCCAGCCGGTTGCGTCTGCGCCCGATCCTGATGACCTCCATCGCCTTCATCATGGGCGTCCTGCCTCTGGTTCTGGCGCATGGAGCCGGGTCAGAAATGCGTCACGCCATGGGTGTGGCCGTCTTCGCCGGCATGATCGGGGCCACCGTCTTCGGTCTGTTCCTGACGCCCGTCTTCTACGTCACCCTGCGCGCCCTGACCGGCAATCGCCCGCTCAAGGCCCATACCCACCCCGATGAGTCCGGCGACGAAGGGATCGACCCCGCGCCGAGCACCGCCACGCTGAACTCACATCCGGAGGCACATTAATGTCCCCATTTTTATCGCTCAAACGCCGCGGGGCTCCTCGCCCATCGAAGCGTGCTAACGCTTCGCTCTCTGAGCACAAAGCCTCGGGCGGCCAGTCGGCCTTGCCAAAGCGTGACGGGTCACGCTTTGGAGTCATCCCTCTTACCTTTGCGGCCCTTCTCCTGACGGGGTGCGCTACCGCCCCCCTGACGCAGGACGCGGGCCTCACCCCGCCCGCGGCCTTCAAGGCCCCGGCCACAACCGAGACCACCGCGCCACCTCTGGCCCAGAAGGCCGACGCCTTCTGGCTGATCTTCGGTGACCCGGTGCTCGACGATCTCGAAGCGCGCGCCATGACCCGCAATACAGACGTGGCCATCGCCGCCGCCCGCGTGCAGCAGGCCCGCGCCCTGATCCGTCAGGCCCGTGCCGTGCAGCTGCCGCAGGTCAGCGCCGGACTGCAATCGTCGCGCGCCTCGCAAACGGGCCAGTCGCCCAAGGCCTCGACCCTGCACGCGGCCGGCCTCGACCTCGGCTATGAGGTCGATCTGTCCGGCCGTCTGTCGAAGGCGACACAGGCGGCGACGCTCGACGCCTCTGCCGCCGAAGACACTGCGAAATGGGCGCAACTGCTGGTTCAGGGCGCGGTGGCTGAGACCTATTTCGCCCTGCGCGCCCTCGATGAAGACCGCGCCATCGTGACCGAAACGCTGGAGGCCTATCAGGGCACGCTCAGCGTCACGCAAAACCGCTATGCGGCCGGTGATATCGCCGAACTGGACGTGGTGCGGCTGCAAACCGAGGTCGCAACAACCGAGGCCGAGCTGAAGGCGCTCAATCGTCAGCGGGCGCAGGTCGAAAACGCCCTGAGCCTGCTGGTCGGTGACCTGCCTTCGACCTTCCGCGTCGAAAGCAAAGCGTGGGAAGCACAGCCCTGGGCCGGGGCCGGGCCGCTGATCCCGGCGGGGCTGCCGTCTGAGCTTCTGACGCGCCGCCCGGACGTCACCGCCGCCGAAAAGGCCATGCAGGCCGCCCAGAAGCGCGTCGGCATCGCCAGGGCCGCGTGGTTCCCGCGCCTCAGCCTGACCGCCTCTGCCGGGGGCACGTCGAACGAGCTGTCGGACATTTTCTCCGAAGGGGCACGCAACTGGTCGCTCACCGCCATTGTGGCGCAGGCGATTTTCGACGGCGGCCAGCGCAAGGCCGGCGTCGAGCTGGCGCAGGGTGATCTGGCCATTGCCTTTGCGCAGTATCGTCAGTCGGTTCTGGTGGCCTTTGGCGACGTCGAAAACGCCCTGTCGGACATAGACGGCCTGACCGGCGAAGCCGAGACCCAAGCCACGGCTCTGGCGGCGGCGCGCCGGGCGCTCGACCTGTCGCAGGCGCGCTACAAACACGGCTATGTGTCGCAGCTTGAAGTGCTGGATGCCCAGCGCTCCTATCTGCGCATCCGCCGTCAGGATCTTCAGGTGCGCGCCCAGCAATATCAGGCAACCGTGCGCCTCATCCGCGCTTTGGGTGGCGACTGGACCGTGTAAACCGGGCTCTTCATGACTCTGACGCCTGCCGACCCGCTCGGCAGGCGTTTTTTTGTGCGCGATAACGCTTGGAATTGAACGTATTTGCTCTATAAGTCAGACAAATAACCAAAGGGAAACGTCCGATGAAAATGCGCCTCAGCCTCGCCCTTATAGCTCTGTCGCTGGCGGGCTGCGCCGCCCTGCCCCACACCGAGGCGTCGTCCATAGCGCCGAAGCCCCTCTACCGCGACCCGGTCTATGATGGGGCAGCCGATGTGTCGATCATCTACGACCGCGCGGCCAGGGACTGGAAGATGTTCTACACCAACCGCCGCGCCACGCTGAAAACGCCCGATGGCGACGTATCGTGGGTGCATGGCACGCCCATTGGGGTAGCGACCTCGAAAGACGGCGTGAACTGGGCCTATCAGGGCATGGCCGATATCCCGCTGTCATGCACGGGCGAAACCCTGTGGGCGCCGGAAGTCTATGCCGATAACGGCACCTATCACATGTGGCTGACGGTTGTTCCGGGCGTTTTCAAGGACTGGAAGGCCGGGCGCTTCATCGTCCACCTGACCAGCCCGGACCTGAAACACTGGACCTGCGGTGAGCGGCTGGAACTGGGAACCGACCGAGCGATTGATGCCAGCGTCATCCAGAAGGACGGCCTCTATCGCCTGTGGTTCAAGGACGAGCGCAAGGGCAGCCGCCTGTTTGTGCTGCAAAGCCCGGACCTCAAATCATGGGTGCGTCAGCCCGATCCGGTCATCGACACCAATGCCGAAGGGCCCAAGGTGTTCCAGTTCGGCGGCCACTACTGGCTGATCGCCGATGTGTGGAAGGGGCTGATGGTCCTGCGTTCGGACGATCTGAAGACCTGGACGCCACAACCCAACCGCCTGCTGGAACAGCCGGGCACGCAGGCGACTGATAATGAAAAGGGCCAGCATCCCGACGTGGTGGTCAACAATGGCCGCGCCCTGATCTACTACTTCGTGCATCAGTATAAGGCCCCGGAAGCCGCGACCAACCCCAAATACGGTCAGCGCACCGTCATTCAGGTCGCCGAACTGAAGATCGGCCCCGATGGCTGGCTGACGGTCGATCGCAATGCGCCGGTCGATGCGCGGCTGACGCCGCCGAAATAGTCAGACCGCCCGCGCCAGTACGTTGCGGATCGAAAAGCTGGAATGGATGCGCTGCACACCGGGGAGCTTCGACAGCACCTCGGTGTGGATACGCTCAAATTCGCGGGCGTCGGCAATATCGACGCGCAGCACATAGTCGGCGTCCCCGGTCATCAGCAGACACTCGCGGATTTCCGGATAGCGGCGCACCGCTGCCTCAAAGCGCCTGAGCGTCCCCTCGCTCTGTCGCTCCAGCGAGATGCGGATAATGACGGCGATAGACTCGCCTTCGACCTCTTCGCCGATCAGGGCGGTATAGCCGCGGATGACACCGCTTTTTTCCAACAACTGAATGCGCCGCAGGCAGGCCGAAGGCGACAGGCCCACCTCGGCGGCCAGTCGGGCATTGCTCATTCTCGCATTGAGCCGGAGAAGCCGGATCAGGCTGCGGTCCACCGCATCGAGAGGGCGCATGACAGATTCTTTCGAAAAGCGAACAATTGTTGCGACATATGACACATATATGAACTAATCACGTCAAATAGCACGAACATTCGACGATCCTTGCGTTAATCTTGTCTCTATTGGCGGAAAGAGGGCGGCATGGATCAGGTTCTGGCGAATGAGGCTTTGGCAAACGGCGCAGGCGGCATTCTGCGCGTCAATCTCGGCGCTCTGAAAGCCAACTATCTTAAACTCTGCCAGCTGGCGGCGCCTACCCCGGTCAGCGCCGTTGTCAAGGCCGATGCCTATGGTCTGGGCGTCGCAGCGGTGACAGACACCCTTTACGCCGCCGGTTGCCGCCATTTCTTCGTGGCCCTGACGCGCGAAGCGCTCGATCTGCGCCCGCATCTGCCCGCTGATGCTGCGCTCTATGTGCTGAACGGACTGACGCCGAGCAGCGAAGACCGCGCTGCCGAAGCCGGGCTGATCCCTGTACTGAACTGCCCCGAACAGCTCGACGCCTGGGCCAATGTAGCGCGCCAGATGGGGCAGACCCTACCCGCCCTGCTACAGGTCGATACCGGCATGTCGCGTCTGGGTTTCATGCCCGAAGACCTTAAGGCGCTGGCCCACACACCGGAGCGTCTTGAGGGCGTGCGCATTGACTATCTGATGAGTCATCTGGCCTGCGCCGATGAGCCCGCCAGTCCGGCCAATGGCCAGCAACTGGAAGCCTTTGAGTTAGCCTCGCGCCTGTTTCCCGACACGCCCCTGTGCTTTGCCAATTCCGGCGGGCTGTTTCTGGGGGCGGAATACCACGCCGATCTGTGCCGTCCCGGTATTGCCCAGTACGGGGCCGCGCCGCACCTTGAGCGACCCAATCCGATGCAGCCGGTCATTGCGCTCGATCTGGCCGTCATCCAGACCCGCAGCGTCCCCGCCGGGACGCGCATCGGCTATGGCGGCACGGTGGTGACCGACGCGCCCAAGCGTCTGGCCACGCTATCCGCGGGCTATGCCGACGGCCTGCCGCGCCGGTTGGGCGATCAGGGCGCGGTCTATTTCAAGGGCGTGCGCCTGCCCTTTATCGGCCGCGTGTCGATGGACTCGATCATTATCGACATCGACGCCCTGCCCGAAGGCGCGCTGAAGGCCGGTGATTTTGTCGAGCTTATCGGTCCGCATCAGTCGCTGGACGATGTGGCAGCCGCCGCCGGCACCATCGCCTACGAAATCCTGACCCAGTTGGGTCCGCGGTATCACCGTCACCTCATCGCAGCGGAGGGCTGAGGCATGAAGATCGTCGTTCTGGGGGCCGGGGTCATCGGCGTCACCTCGGCCTGGTATCTGCGTCAGGCCGGGCATGAGGTGACGGTCATCGACCGTCAGCCCGGCCCGGCGCTGGAAACCTCGTTTGCCAATGCCGGAGAAATTTCGCCCGGCTATTCTTCGCCGTGGGCAGCACCCGGTATCCCGCAAAAGGCGCTGCGCTGGCTGTTCATGAACCACGCGCCGCTGATCATCCGCCCCAATCTCGACCCGCAGGCCGTGCGCTGGATGTGGCAGATGCTGATGAACTGCAATAGCGCGAGTTATAAGCGCAACAAGGGCCGGATGGTGCGCGTCGCCGAATACAGCCGCGACTGCCTGATGGCGCTGCGGCAGGACATTGGCATCCGCTATGATGAACGCACGCAAGGCACGCTGGAAGTCTTTCGCACGCAAAAGCAGATCGACGGCCTCACCAAGGATATTCAGGTGCTGAAAGACGGCGGCGTGCCGTTTGAACTGCTCGATACCGACGGCTGCGTTGCCGCCGAACCGGGGCTTACGGCCTCACGTCACAAGATCGTCGGGGGCCTGCGTCTGCCCAATGATGAAACGGGTGATTGTTTCAAATTTACCAATGCCTTGTCTGAAAAAGCTGAGGCGGCGGGTGTGGTGGTCCGCTACGGTGTCGATCTGCGCGGACTGGTCCGCGAGGGCGAGCGCATAAAGGCGGTGCAGACCGCCGATGGCGATATCGAAGCCGATCTGTTTGTGGCGGCGCTGGGCAGCTATACGCCCGCCTTCCTGCAACCGCTGGGTCTGGACGTGCCGGTTTATCCGGTCAAGGGCTATTCCCTGACCCTGTCCATCATTGATGAACACCGCGCCCCTCTGTCCACCGTGATGGATGAAGCGCATAAGGTGGCCATCACGCGCCTCGGCACGCGCATCCGCGTCGGCGGCATGGCCGAGATTGCTGGTTTTTCAAAAGACCTGCCCGAAGCCCGCCTCAACACGCTGAAATACGTCGTCGAAGACCTGTTTGGCGGCGCAGGCGACCTCAATCACCCGAACCTGTGGTCGGGCCTGCGCCCGATGACACCCGACGGCACGCCGATTATCGGCCCGACGCGCTATGGCAATCTGTGGCTCAATACCGGCCACGGCACCTTGGGCTGGACCATGTCGTGCGGTTCGGGCAAGGTGCTGGCGGACCTGATCAGCGGCCAGATCCCGGACATTGAAACGGGCGATCTCAGTCTTAAGCGTTACGCCGCCTGAGCTTCGGTGCGAGTGCCGGTGCGGTTAAATTAGGTGTTACGGTATAACCCGGATTGCCAAGTTCAAATTATACGGTATACATTTTGACATTGCCACGCCTCACAGAGTGATCTCATGAAAGCCCTTTTGCGCGCCACCGCCCTGTCTGTCATTCTCGCCACCTCCGCCCTGCCTGTCTGCGCCGAGGTCGATCCGGCCGTTCAGGCGAAGTTCGCGACGATCTACAAGACCGAATGGGAATGGCGCGGCAAGCAGTCGGCGGCCAATGAAGACACGCCCGCCGATCAGCGCGGGGGCGGCCTGCCCGACGTCTCAAAGGCGGCTCAGGACAAAAAACTGGCTTACTGGCAGACTGTGCTTAAGCAACTGGATGCCATCGACATCAGCAAGTTGTCAGAAAAGGACGCTGACAATTATCGCGTCTATCGCTTTCAGATTGAAACCCTGATCAATGCTCAGCTCTATAAGCTCTATGAGCGCCCAGTGGCAGGTGATACCTCCTTCTGGTCTGATCTGGGTTATATTGCGAGCGGCACCTTCCGCAGCGAGGCCGATTATCGCAACTATATCAAGACGCTGGGCGACATGCCGCGCTATTTCGGTCAGAATATCGACAATATGCGCTCTGGCCTCAAGCGGGGTTTCACCCTGCCGCGCGTCTCGCTGCAAGGCCGCGATGTCTCGCTGACGCAGGTGATCGAGGCCAAAGGTGAAGCCAACCCCTTCTATAAGCCGTTCAAGGACTTCCCGGCGACTATTCCTGCCGACAAACAGGCCGAACTGAAAAAACTCGGCCTTGAGGCCATCCAGAAAAGCGTCATTCCGGCGCACCAGAGCGTGCTGACCTTCCTCAATGGCGAATATACGCCCAAGGCGACGACCTCCATCGCCGCTATCGACCTGCCGGATGGCCGCAACTTCTATCAGGCTCAGATCTACGAATACACCACCCTCACCCTGACGCCGGACCAGATTCATCAGATCGGTCTGGACGAGGTCGCCAAGATTCGTGGCGAAATGGACGCGGTGATGAAAGAGGTCGGGTTCAAGGGCGATCTCAAGGCCTTCCTGACCTTCCTGCGCACCGATCCGCAATTCTATGCCAAGACGCCGCAGGAACTGCTCGACCGTTCGGCCTGGGCCGCCAAGATGTTCGACGGCAAGGCTGGTGACTATTTCGGTCGCCTGCCGCGCATGCGCTTTGCCATCATCCCCGTGGCTCCGGAAATCGCCCCCTTCTACACCAGCGGACGCGGCGGACCCGGCGGCTACTGGGTCAATACCTATAACCTGCCGTCGCGCCCGCTTTATTCGGTCATGGCGCTGACCTTGCACGAATCGGCGCCCGGCCACGCCTTCCAGATGCCACTGGCCATGGAAAACAAGGGCCTGCCGCCCTTCCGTCAAAATGGCTACATCTCGGCCTATGGCGAAGGCTGGGCGCTCTATTCTGAACGTCTGGGCGTCGAGATGGGCATGTATCAGACACCCTATGAGCGCTTTGGCATGCTGAGCTATCAGATGTGGCGTGCGGCGCGTCTGGTGGTCGATACCGGGATGCACGCCAAGGGCTGGACGCGCGATCAGGCGCTCGATTTCCTGCGTGAAAACACCGCCCTGTCCGAGCATGAAATCACCACCGAGGTCGATCGCTACATCGCCTGGCCGGGTCAGGCGCTGAGCTACTATCTGGGCGAAATGGCCATCTGGAAGGCCCGCGCCAAGGCCGAAGCGGCGCTCGGTGAGAAGTTCGATATCCGCGCCTTCCATGACACGGTTCTGGAACTAGGCTCTGTGCCCCTGCCGGTGATGGAACAGGCCGTGGACCGCTTTATCGCGCGCGGCGGCACAAGTCCGTACAAGGATGAATAATTAGTCCGGTGGCGGATTAATCATTTAGCCATCCTTGGCCACGCCTTCGATCAGCGGCACAAAGCGCACCTCGCCGAGGTCTTCCACCTCATAGGCTTCGGGGGTGCGCGTATAGCGCAGCAGGCGCTGCACCGACCCGCGCCCCTGTGGTGCGACCATGATCCCCTTGACCTTGAGCTGCGCCAGAAGGGGTAGTGGTTCGTCAGGAAGCGCCGCAGTGACAAGGATGCGGTCAAACGGCGCCTGCTCCGGCCAGCCGTCCCAGCCATCGGCAAAGCGATAGATGATGTTCTCCATCATCAGCCGCTTATGGCGGATTTCGGCCTCCAGCATCAGGGAGCGATAACGCTCGATCGTATAGACGTAACGGCACAGGCGCGACAGGATCGCCGTCTGATAGCCAGAGCCTGTGCCAATTTCCAGCACACGATGGCGACCTTCCAGCTTGAGGGCCTGCGTCATCAGGGCGACGATATAGGGCTGCGAAATGGTCTGGCCCGCGGCGATGGGGATGGCGGAATCCTCCCACGAGCGGTCAAGGAACAGTTCCGGCACGAACAGGTCGCGCGGGGTGTACTCCATAGCGTGCAGCAGCTTTTCGTCCTGAATACCCTGTGCTTTCAGGCTGGCCAGCAGGCGCTCGATGCGGGTTTCCGGCAGGGCCTCGCTCATCGACCGGTCTCCTTGAGGTCGGGGGTACGGATACGCTTCGGGGCCGCGCCACCGAAAACGCCTTTATAGGCGTGCAGCGTCTCGTAATGTGTCAGATCAAGATGCAGAGGCGTCACCGAAATGCGGTTTTCGGCGACGGCTTTGAGATCGGTGCCATCGACCAGCTCGCAGTCATGACCGTGAAAATCGAGCCAGTAATAGGGCCGGCCGCGCGGATCGACGCGCTTGACGGCGTGCAGATCATGCAGGTCGCGGAAGCCCTGCCGCGTCATTTCCACGCCCGTCACCGCCTCATCGTCGCAGTCGGGGAAATTGATATTGAAGATGAGGTTTTTCGCCCAACCCTTTGTTAAAAGGGATGAAATGACCGGCGCACCATAGGCCCTCGCCGCTTCCCACTGCGCTTCGACGTCCAGATCGAAGTCCAGACACTGCGACAGGGCAATCGACGGGATGCCGAGCGTCATCCCCTGCAAGGCCCCGGCCACCGTGCCGGACAGGGTCACATCCTGAGCGAGGTTAAAGCCGCGATTAACCCCCGACAGGACCAGATCAGGGGGTTCAGGCAACAGGTCATTGACGGCAATCTGAACGCAGTCAGTCGGCGTGCCGGTAACCGCAAAGGTGCGTTCATCCAGACGGTGCGCGCGCAGCGGGTCGTGCAGGGTGATCCCCCGTCCCTTGCCCGACTGCTCATAGAGCGGCGCACACACCCAGACGTCATCCGACAGTTGCGCCGCAATCTCACGCAGCACCATCATGCCATACGCTTCGACGCCGTCGTCATTGGTCAGGAGGATACGCATGGGACTCACCTTTCGCCCTCCGTACTAGAGCGCTCTTGGCGAACGCACAAGACATCCCCGTCAGGCGTGGCTCAAAACCGTCTTCAGGACCGATGATCCACAGACCACACGCTTCGGCAAAAATCCCCAGGCACGCGAGTCGCATATCAAGATTCTCCAATTTGACGAAAAACATGGTTAACGCCCGGGCGTGCGGTTAATGGCAACCGGCGTAACAGCGGCCGATAGTGCCGGGGGCCACTCAGTAAATGCCTTCCTTTCAGCCTTACACTTCCTGATTTTCAGACATTTCAAAACACAGCCGTCTGTCGAATATTTTAAAGGCTACAACCATGTCGGAATATGTTGGGTGGACGGATTACGCCGACGTGGCAAATACCCCTGCCGCCCTGTCCGCCTCTCTTCTGCGCCGCCGCCCCGATCCCGAGGCCCTGATCCTGCACCGGAAGCCTCAGAGCTGCCGGGTGGCGGATAGCCCCTATAAACGCTTTCTGGATATAGGGGTTGCGTTTCCGGTGCTGCTGTTCCTGCTGCCCGCCTTACTGATCCTCAGCCTGCTGATCAGGCTCGATTCCGCTGGTCCGGTTCTGTTCTGCCAACGCCGCACCGGCCTGAACGGGCGCGTGTTTAAAATCTACAAGTTCCGCACCATGCGGGTCGCAGAGGATGGCGCGCACGTGGTTCAGGCACAGCGCAACGATGCCCGCGTCACCCGCCTGGGCCGGTTTCTGCGCCGGACCAGCCTCGACGAACTGCCACAACTCGTGAATGTGCTGAAAGGCGACATGTCTCTGGTCGGGCCCCGCCCGCACGCCATCGCGCACGACAAAGCGTTTGCTTCACGCGTCCCCGGCTACACCGCCCGCTTTCGCGCGCGACCGGGCCTGACCGGGCTGGCGGCGATCCGTGGCTATCGCGGGGAAATCCACACACCCGCCTGCATCGAAAACCGCGTGAAGGCGGATAATGAATATATCCAGTCGTGGTCGATCCGCGACGATCTCGTTATCCTCATACGGACGGCACTGATAATCAGTCGCGATAAAAATGCCTATTGATCGGCGGCTTACGCCCATAGGCTGACATAAATGCCCGATATTTGCCGCTCAGATGCACGGAATGACCGCGCGGGCTTGCAGCTTTGACAGTGATCGGTCAGTAGGATGACGAACACCGATCTTCAGAATCAAACGTCAGGTCCGTCTGTCGGCGATTCCAGATTAACGTCTTTGATGTATCCCGGACGCGATGCCACCTCGGCGTCCGGGCGAGAGTGATAATATGAGAGTCTTTATTACCGGCACCGCAGGCTTTATCGGCTTCCACCTGGCGCAGCGCCTGCTGACCGAGGGCCATACGGTTCACGGCTATGACGGCATGACCGAATATTACGATGTGCGGTTAAAGCGCGCGCGCGTGGAACTGCTGAAGCGTGAGCCTCTCTACACACACACAGAGGCCATGCTGGAAAACATGGACGCGCTGATGACGGCGGCTGAGGCTTGTCAGCCGGAGATCATTATCCACCTCGCCGCGCAGGCGGGTGTACGCTACTCACTTGAACAGCCGCGTACCTACGTCAATACCAATGTGATCGGCTCTTTCAACATTCTGGAGATCGCCCGCCTGTACACGCCACAGCACCTGCTGCTGGCTTCGACCTCTTCTGTCTATGGCGCCAATGAGAAGGTGCCGTTCGAGGAAGTGGACAAGACGGATGAGCCGATGACCCTCTATGCCGCGACCAAAAAGTCGATGGAGGTGATGGCCCACTCCTATGCGCATCTGTGGAAGATACCGACGACAGCCTTCCGCTTCTTTACCGTCTATGGCCCCTACGGCCGTCCCGATATGGCGCTGTTTAAATTCGTTAATGCGGCCGACAGGAATGAAGCCATCGACGTTTACGGCATGGGACAACACGCGCGCGACTTTACCTATATCGACGATCTGGTCGAGGCGATTGTCCGGTTGATCCCGGTCATTCCTTCCGAAGACAATCGTGTGCCGGACGATCAGGCCCGTGACACCCTGTCCAGACTGGGGCCCTTCCGGGTGGTCAATCTGGGGGGCGGTCAGCCGGTGAGCCTGATGTCTTTCATCGACACCATCGAAGAGGCGCTGGAAACCCCGCTGAAGCGTAACATGCTGCCTATGCAAAAAGGCGATGTGCCGCGCACCTATGCCAGCACCCGCTTGCTTCAGGCCTTAACCGGCTTTCTGCCCGGCATGGGCATCAAACAGGGCGTTACAGCTTTTATTAACTGGTTCCGGGGGTATGACAGAAGGACCTGACAACCAACACATCCACGCCCCTAAAGCGGAATGATTTCAAATAGAAACATTCCGCTCAAGCCACCATTGAGGCGGCGGCCAAGGTGGCGGAGCCCGTACCCGGCGAGGGGCTAAACAAAAATCCAGATCATTATGTTTCTATCAGAAATCATAATGATCCAGGTGTTTGATCCCGGCCAATCCTGAGTCGTCAGGCGGAAGATGTCCTATGGCAAGCGGTCGTTACGGCAGCGCCCGTACCATTTTCTGGTAAAGCCCGTTATGCGCGCCGTCTTCCACAAAGCCCAGACGCCGGTAAAGGCTTTTCGCACGGTTATGGATGTCGACATGCAGGCTGAGCGTGCACCCGGCGGCGGCGGCATCGGCAGCCGTGGCGGTGATCAGGCCTGACCCCATGCCCATTCCCCGCCATTCCGGCAAAAAGGCAATGTCGATGATGCGCCAGTCTTTGACACCGCAGTAAAGGAAAAAACGACCGACCGGCCTTCTGGTCGCACCTGTGTCACGGATGATGATCCACTGTCGTGCACTCGGATAAGAAGTCGTGTAGCAGAGATCCTGCGCATCGAATTGCTGTCGCAGGAAGGCGGCCTTGACGGCTTCGGGCCAAGGCACGACGGCCATTTCCTCCGCGCGAACCGTCGCATAAAGTGCTCGCAGGAAATCCGTGTCTTTGTTCGCGCGAAGTCTCAGCCGGACATGCATTCGGCTGAGGCCTGTACTCAAGGGTGCGCTTATCGGCACGGCCGCGATCCATGGGACAAACCCCAGTATCTGGCGCTGCCAGCGGCGGAACGACAACGCTATGAGAACTGGTCACGGCTGCGCGATGAGTTGCGCCGCCGCCCGGCCACCCGTCTTGCAATGGCGTGGGATACATGAGGCACAGCCCCGTTCTGGCGATCATGCAGCCCTATTTCTTTCCCTATCTGGGCTATTGGCAGTTGATCGCAGCCAGCGATATTTTCGTCCTCAATGACGACGTGCAATATATCCGGCACGGCTGGATCAACCGCAACCGGATCCTGCGCCCGGACAATGGCTGGACCTATATGGTCGTCCCCCTGCACCGTTCGGCCTGTGACACACGCATCCGCGACATGCGCATAGATGATAGCCAGCCCTGGCGCGAACGCATCCGCGGCCAGCTTGCGGCCGCCTATCGCAAAGCACCGCACTTCCGTCTGGTCATGGAACTTGTTGATACAGCGCTGGACACACGTACATCCCACATCGCCGACCTCAACGCCGCCATCATCGTGCGGATTCCGACGATGCCGC
>NZ_JBKFEE010000012.1:0-82984 GCF_046503825.1 Asticcacaulis sp. W401b | reverse complement strand
CCCATTCACGCTGACGCCGGACAACTCAGCCCACGCCGTTATTTATCATGCAAAAAGAACTCCCGACCGTATATTTCGCGCAAATCATTTTCTACGATAGAAATATCCACCTCACTGTTCAGCGAATAAATAATTTCTTTATTCAAATTTCCGCTAAAAACATCACGAATGTGATCAATATTTATAGACAATCCGTAATAATTTTCGGCCCATTTTTGATAAAAGTCAGCTCCTCCAACCAAAAATGATAACAAATTATAACTTTCCAAACTTGGATTGACGCTCCACTGCTCCGCTAAGGCCTCCCTCCAAAACAAGAAACTTGTCTCCTCCGTTTTGAACGCAGGCTCGAGTTTGAAACCCTCGAATACCCTTGGGACTTTGTCCCATTCAATCGCGAAAGGCATGGCATCTATTCCACTATAAACTTTTCCAATTGCCCCTTTAGAGCTGAATGAAATGAAATATTCGTGGCCTTGCCCAGTTCTCATGGATGCCATTTTCTCATTTTCTTCAGAATTCCATAGAGAGTTGAACGAAAAATAACGATACTCCCACTCAGGCATTAATATACAATCGACTACCGCCAAGCATTGGCATAAATCCATAACAATTGGTATGGAAGGTAATAAGTTTATATTTGTTATCGAGTACATATAACAAGCTCCTAGCTGCAACTCTTTGCGCGATTTTCAGCTCGGCTACAAATGGCAATATTTGAACTTTCATTCGTCCCACCTTTAGCTTTCGCTATCTTGTGATCAAATTGCCATTCGTTTGGATCGGGGGTCACACCACGTTGACTTTTTTTAGGCTTGGTTAGGACTTTACCAGAATAGTCGGATTTCACAACTCCTCCATTAGCTTTCATGTTCAACTCCAAAGCAGCTTTTCGTTGAGCCAATGTAAAATCTCCGCCAACAGTAACCTTTGCTGGATTTGGAATTGAACTGTAATCAGGCGCACTAATCCCTTTACTTTTAATATTAGGCGCATCTTTTGCTAGGGCCCCCAGCAATAGAGCCCCCCCCATAGCGTTGAGCGTGTCGGTTTGCGTTCGCAAACCGACTGACTCCGGCACCCAGATGACTTCCCCGCTGCCACCTAAGGAATCACTTCCACCCACCATCAACGGAACGGTGCGGCCTGTTGGAGTGCGATCGAAAAGATCTTTTACATATTGAACAGCCTTACCAATACAGCCCTCGCCGCCTTCCCATAGAAGGCTACAGGTACCCGTTGGGTCCGTATTGTTAATTGGATCACCACCTGTGTAAGCGTAAAGGGGTCGTGTCCCACCGGGTGGTGTAATTGGGTAAGAGCGAAGCGCCAGGCTCGCGGCCCCATTCAAGGGCCAGGCGAGCCTGAAGCGTAGCGGGTTGGCCATCAGTGATTTTCGGATATGGTTTGGGTTCCTACACTCATTCCAGAGACGAAAGAACCACCGATGACCAATGAGATGATGGCCCTGAAAGGGCTTGTTGAAAAGACCTCCGACAGCGATTTGTTGCGGGAGATGATAGGTTTTGCCGCCGAGCGCCTGATGGCAATGGAGGTCGGCGCTGTGACCGGCGCGGCTTACCACGAGAAGAGCGGCGAACGGATGGTCCAGCGCAACGGCTATCGCGATCGGGATTGGGAAACGCGCGCCGGCACGGTCGAACTGCGCATTCCGAAACTTCGCAAAGGCAGTTATTTCCCGAGCTTTCTGGAGCCACGGCGCATGGCCGAGAAGGCACTGACAGCCGTCATTCAGGAAGCTTATGTTCAGGGCATCTCGACGCGGTCTATCGACGACCTGGTCAAGGCCATGGGCATGAGCGGCATCTCGAAAAGCCAGGTCAGCCGCCTTTGTGAGGAAATCGATGAGCGCGTGAAGGCGTTTCTCGACCGTCCGATCGAGGGGGAATGGCCTTACATCTGGATTGATGGTAAGCGTCCGGGGACCACATTTTGTTGAGGGCTCGGTGTGAGCGAAACTTCCGTCAGAAGTTATTCATTTGTGACGGAACATTCGGCATGGGTCGGTATGAGGTTATCAGCGGGGTTGAGCGCTATCGGCGCCGGTCTCGCGAAGAGAAAGCGTTGATTTTGCGAGAGGCGTCAGTGCCGGGAGCGATAGTCTCGCATGTGGCGCGTCGCCACGATGTGCGTCCCCAGCAGATCTATCAGTGGCGTCGTCAGCTGCAGGCGGCAGAGGGGCCGATCTTTGTGCCCGTGTCTGTTAGCGCGTCGTTACCTGGGGCTGAAGGTCCTGGTTCTGGATTTGCGGTGATCGTTGAGATCTTGGTGCGCGGCGGTCGCAGCCTGAAGGTGCCGGCGGATCTGGATCGAGGGCTTTTGTCGTCACTGATCGCATGCGTGGAAGCGTCATGATCGGGCCGTCGGGGAATGTGAAGGTCTACCTGGCGTGTGGAGTGACGGATATGCGCCGCGGGATCGACGGTTTGGCGACGTTGGCGCGCGAAGTGATTAAACAGGATCCGGGATCGGGCGCGATCTTTGGCTTCCGGGGAAAGCGGGCTGACCGGATTAAATTGCTGTGGTGGGATACCCAGGGCTTTTGCCTTTATTACAAGGTCCTGGAGCGCGGATATTTTCCCTGGCCGACGGCGAAGGACGGGGTTGCGCATCTGACGGCGGGCCAGTTGGCGATGCTCGTTGAGGCCATAGACTGGCGTCGTCCGGCATGGACATCGGCGCCTTTGCGAAGCGGCTGAAACGCTTATTTTGTAAGGGAAACAGGCGGGAAATCATTAGCGTTTTGATCGCAAATCGGCTAGTGTTGCGGGCATGGAAATCATGTCTGCCAACGCCTCTGATGAGCTTGCCGCCCTGCGCGCGCTCGTGGCTGAGCAGGCCCTGCAACTGGACAAAAATCGCGCTGCGCTCGAAGCCGAGGTTGCCAAACGAGACGCCATCATTACCCTGCTTCGCGGGCAGTTAGAACTGCTGCGGCATCGCACTCACGGGGCGTCGTCGGAAAAGGTCGAGCGTAAAATCGAGCAATACGAGCTGATGCTCGAGGAGATCGAGGCGACGCGGGCCGAGGCCGAAGCACGTTCGGGCAAGGACGATCTTCCGGAGGCGGAAGAGGACAAGAAGACGCCGAAGCGCAAGCCGTTGCCTGGCAATCTTCCGCGTGAAGACAAGGTCTATGAGGCGCCGTGCAACTGTCCGACCTGTGGCAGCGCTTCGTTCCTGAAGGCGGCGGATAAGGTCGTCGATGTCATGGAGCATGTTCCGGCCTCGGTGAAGGTCGTGCGTCACATCGAAAAGCGCCTGATCTGCAAGGACTGCGACACCACGGTGGCGGGCGAGATGCCGAAGCTGCCGATTACCAAGGGCAAACCCGGGCCGAGCTTGCTGGCCCACATCATGGTCGCGAAGTTCGATGACCATATCCCGCTCTACCGCCTGTCAGAAATGTATGAGCGGATGGGCATTGATATATCCCGATCCGTCATGGCCGACTGGGTCGGGCGGGTATCGCTTCTGATCGCGCCGTTGGTGACGTTGGTCAAAGCCTATGTCGCCGGAACCGACCGGATCCACACTGACGACACCCCAGTGGATGTTCTGGACCCTGGGCGAGGAACGACAGCAACCGGGAGGCTCTGGGTCTACGTCTTCGATGGCAGCGGCTACAAGGATGGCCGGCCAAAGGCTGTTGCCTACTATTACAGTGCCGATCGCAAGGGTATCCACCCTGAGGCGCATCTGGCCGACTTCAGCGGCGTGATGCACGCCGACGGCTATGGCGGGTACAAGAAGCTATATGGCAACAAGATTACCGAGGCGGCGTGTATGGCGCACGTGCGGCGCAAGTTCCATGACGTCATCAAGCTCAAAGCCTCGCCTGTGGCCGAGGAAGCCCTGAGCCGTATCGGCGCGCTTTACGACATCGAGGCGCGCATCCATGGCATGACAGCCGAGGAACGTCGGGCGTTACGGCAGCAGCATGCCAGGCCGTTGCTGGATAGTCTCAAGGCCTGGATCGAGGCGATGCTGCCGACCGTCCCGCAGAAGCAGAAGCTGGCGGAGGCCATGCGCTATGCCTTATCGCGATGGGAGGCGTTGAGTGTCTACATCGACGATGGGCGTGTCGAGATCGATAATAATATAGCTGAGAGGGCCATCCGCCCGATTGGAATCGGAAAAAAGAACTGGCTCTTCGCCGGCTCCGACAAGGGGGGCGAGCGCATCGCCAATGTGCTGACGCTCATCGAGACGGCAAAAATGCACGGCCATAATCCCGAGACCTACTTCACCCACGTTCTGACGGTGATCAGGGATTATCCGGAAGACCGACTGCATGAACTGTTGCCTTGGGTAATGGCGCCGGCGAAACCAGCATCAGGGGCGGCCGCCTGATGGCGCGCGCGACTCGCGTCTTTACGACCAAAGCCGTCGCGGACCTCCTCGACGAGGACGTCGAACTCATTGAAGAGATCGCGTGCAATCCCGACAATATCGACTACGGCGAGATGCTCCATATCTGCGACGGCTCCGAACATGGTGCGACCGGCTTTACGGACCGAGGCATCCAGTGCATCGAAGAAATGCTTGAGGAGGCCCGAAACTGGGACAGCGGGCTACGCGGCTTCCTCGTGGCAAATTGCTCAGAGCCAGAGGCTATCGAGCGCATAATGGCCAAAGAGCAGGCGCGAATCGAAGCCCAAGGCCAAGGGAAGCCTTAAAATCAGTTTGCCGGACGCTCACGATTGATGCCACCTACCTGAAAGTTCGCCGTGGGGCTCGGACTGTCTCCGTCGCCGTCATCATCGCCGTGGGCGTCAATAGCGACGGGCGACGGGAGGTTCTTGGCATGGAGGTCGGCACGTCGGAAGCGGAACCGATCTGGGCAGAGTTCTTGCGCAACCTGACCCGTCGTGGTCTGCGCGGCGTCAAGCTGGTCGTCTCCGATGCACATATCGGGATCAAAGGCGCGGTATCGAAGGTTTTGAACGCCACCTGGCAGCGGTGCCGCGTCCACTTCATGCGCAATGTCTGCGCCCATGCAGGCAAGAGTGGCCGCCGGGTCGTCTCAGCCTTCATCGGTACCGCCTTCGCTCAGGAAACGCCTGAAGCCGCCAGCGCACAATGGCGAAGCGTCGCCGATCAGCTCAGGCCCAAAATGCCAAAGCTGGCAACGATCATGGACGAAGCTGAGCATGACGTCCTGGCCTACATGACCTTCCCAAAGGAGCACCGCATCAAGCTTCACAGCACAAACCCGATTGAGCGGCTCAATGGCGAAATCAAGCGCCGTTGCGATGTCGTAGGCATCTTCCCGAACGACGATGCCATTATCCGCCTCGTTGGGGCTATCCTGCTGGAGCAGAACGACGAGTGGACGGTTCAACGCGGCCGCTACATCACCCTTGAAACCATCGCACAACTCAGCGATGATCCAGTTCTCAGCATGCCAGCTGTGGCAAACTGACGAAAATCCGGACCTCTCCGGAAGCCACTGATGCCTCGCGCTCAGTTACACCACGTCCCGGGACACGATCCTGTCTCGACCCAATTGTTTGCTGGACTTGGCATATTGCCCCCCTTATTGCTGTTGTTTTCAGAGTTTTTCTAGGTTCGCTTCAAGGGCATGCTTGCTAAACGCACATGGCGATGCCTTGTAGAGTGTAGAATTGAGATCATTGTACAGGATCGCCATTTGCAGCCGCTTGGCAACATAGCCACCGTAGTCCAAATTGTATTTGCGGCTAAGCAGAACCGTCGATGAAAGCAAAAATGTGTTCGGTATATTTACAAAGTTGGTCGGATGTTCGGGATCAATACCCTGGCATTGCAGGACCGCCTGAAATTGGAAACCTGCGCATGAAATGACATCGGTGGGGTAGAATTGAAGGGCGCTAATTAGCTCTCTCAGTATAGGTTTAGAGCGATTATCTGAGAGAGCGTCGTAATATAGCGCGGAATATAGTAGAGCGAACTGGTATCTAACGTGAATTCGCAGATCCACAGAGTCCTTTACAAATGTGGATAGGCTTAGAAGACGCGCCACCTCTTCAGATGAGGGGCCTTTTCCAATGCCAAGCGCGCCTTCCAAAACATGAGGCCCGATTACTGCAATTGTTTCTCCGATTAGTATATCGCAACGATCCAACAAATCCTCTGGGTGTTCACTCGAACGAGAAACTTTCGGCTGTCGGCGCCGCTTCTGCGCAAAGCCCATATGCTCACAGGTCGCCTTTAAATCCCGGCGGATGTCGGTGAGCGACCGCGCACTGGTGTCATCATCATTGACGCCGCCCCTCTTAAGCAACCGTGACATAGAACGCGGAGGTATGGCGGTTACAAAAGATGAGAAAATGGAACAATTCCAATCGATTTCGGACGCAGGCTCAAACTTGAAAATCCTGGCATCGCTATTTGAAATCCGCAAATCGACAACGGGGGCTGCGGCTGGGCTCGCTGCAAATGCGGGCACCACGGATAATCCCAACAATAAAGCGACCAATTTGGTTCGAATAAACATCATCTATGGACTTCCGGAATGACAACTAGTCCCATATGGGGTTACGCGCACGCATTGCCTTCGTCAAACTGACGTTTAGTATCTGGCTTTTGGATCAGGTAGGTCAGTTTCCCCATATCAGCGGCATGGCCACACTCAGCGCAGATGACAGCGTTTTGCGGCATTCGTCAACTTTGAATTGCGACTGACTCAAAGATACTGCCGTTATACGATGGCATTTTGCTTTTGTTTCAAACGCACCTAAATAACTGATCGATCTCAGGATTAATGGGTAAGCGGGCTCGCGCTGTGATAACTCTATGATTTGAGACCGGAATTCACCAGCTCCGGCCCCAACTTACAACTTTTCAGCGCAAACCAGACTTTCCCTCTTGGCGTTGTTTTAGCTGCCCGGCAAAATTGGTAAGGAAGCCTCGATTTCACCCAGTTAAGTTGCGTCTGAAGAGCCACATCATCGCTCTCTGCCTGCTTCATTCAACGCCTTTGCTACAGGTGAAAGAATATAGCTAATAATGCGACGCTTGCCCGTCACCGATGACCAGCTCAAATTGCTGTTTGTCTGGGAACACATCTATTACTTGCGACCTGCGCTTCCCTGTCTTAATTTTTGAATTTGGCTCGTAAGTGCCCCCATATGGCTCAAGCTTGCCGGTGGGCGCGGAGGGCATAGCATAGGCGCGATCGCAGGGCAGCCAATGCGTCCAGTCTTCGAAGCCAACGCCCATCGCCTCACCCAGCAGCAAGGCTCGGAATCCGGTGCAATCGATGAACAGATCGCCATCGATAAAGCGGTCCTTGTCCAGTTGCAAACCGGATATGAAACCCCGGGCGTCTAGCTTGACGTCCGCGATCTTGCCTTCGATGCGCGTGACCCCCGCGTGCTCGGACATCGTCCTTAAGAAGCGGGCATAGAGTGAGGCGTCGAAATGGTAGGCGTAGGCAATCTCGGCCTGCGGTGAGTTTTACCCCGACGGTCGCATAAAGCGGTTGCTTTCTGCCGCCAGGGCTTGAAGGTTGGAATCCTCCAGGCGCTCGGCCCTCTCCTCGAGCGCGCGGCGAAGCCACACCGCGTGAAAAGGCAGGGCGCCAAAGTCGCGACCATAGGTGCCGAACGCATGAAAATTGCGATTGGTTTCGTGTCCCCAGCCGCCGAATTCGATCCCGAGCTTGTACGTGCCATGGGTCGCTTTGAGAAAGGCGGCCTCGTCGATCTCCAGCACCTGATTATAGATCTGGATATAGGGCGTGGTCGCCTCACCCACGCCGACGGTCGCGATCTCGTCACTTTCGACCAGGACGATCTCTTCCAAATCCCCTTTCAGGGTTTTCGACAGCCACGCCGCAGTCATCCAATCGGCGGTGCCACCGCCGGCAATCACGACTTTACGGATCGGTTTGCTCATGTGTACCTCACTCCGAGCGTCAGGGGCCGAAGGCCTAACGGGTCAGGATACCGAACGACTGAAACGCCACCTTCTCGCTTCCCGGAACCGGGGCTGGCAATTCAAGTCGAACGTAGCGCCCGCTAGCCGGCTTGTCGAAGAGGATGGTCTGGACTGCCCGGTTGTTGGCGATATTCGAGAATTCGCCGTCCTTGACCGACGTGCCCCATTTCGTCGGCTCTTCGCTTACCCAGATGCGGTAACCGGCAGGCGGGCCCTCATGCAGAAGGGGATTGGTGGTTCCGGGCGTCAAGGTGAAGCCCTTCAGCGTATAAGACGCCTGTAGGTCGAACATGACTTCGTAGGCCCCGGCCGAGGTCGCGGCGAACTTGGCATCGGAAAACAGGGTTTGCGTCGGCGCAATCACAGTCCACGCGACGGGCGAGATGTCGAAATCGACGCACGTGAGATCGCTCGTTACCCCGGACGGTAGGTGCGCGATCGCCTGCACCGTCCCCCCCTGAGGCAATGAAAGCGCCTGTTCGTAGACAGGGCTGTCCTTCGTGGGCGCTGCGCCATCGACCGTGTAGTGGATGCGCGCGCGCGGATCGTAGGCCTTGAGCGATACGTGGCCGGTCGGGTCCCGGATCACCGAAGGGGCTTCGAGGGCCGGAGGCCGCAGATAGAGCGCGAACTGCCCGACCACAGGGGAAGCATCCGCCTTCACAAAACGAATGCGTACCCGATCCGTCGTGACAGGTTCGGGCAAGGTCACCAGCCGCTTGTAAGCGATGCAGCGGTGTTCCGCGACCTGCCGCCATTGCCCCTTTTCCCGAACATCGACGGCGAAGGTGTCGACACGCACACCCAAGGAAATATCCTCGGCAAGGCGGATGACATCGAAAGTCCGGGCTTTCGGCAAGGCCACTTCGACCCATGCCCCCGTCTTATCAGCGGCCTTCGCAGCCCAGTACCCTTTTGTCGACAGCAGATTGGCGGCCGCGTGCTTCGCCGTGTTTTCGCTTGACGCCTTGACGCGCGCGCCCCTGGCGAGATCGACGGCATACAATTTGTCCCGAAGCGCTTTCCACTCAATTAGTTCGCGGATATCGGCATCGGGCACGCGGCCTCGGCGATCCGGGGCCATATTCAGAAGCAGGTTCGTGCCCCGTCCGACGGACTCGAAGTAGAGGCGCATTAGGTTCGCGGCCGTGCGCGGCTTTTCATCCGCATGCCAGAACCAGCCCGGACGAATGGAGACGTCCGTCTCCGCCGGATTCCAGAACTCTCCATTGCGCGTACCGCTATTGCCCTTGGCCTTGGTAAAGGGCGTGGCATCGACCGTCGGCCAGCAGGGATCGCCCGCATGCCCCTCTTCATTGCCGACCCAGCGGATGTCCATGTGCGCATCGGCGAACATGACCGCTTCCGGTTGATTTTTGCGGACGATCTCACGCACCTTGTCCCACTGATAATAGGTCTGACCGTCAATACGGCGACGCTCGCGCGCGCCGCCATAATAGCCATCGCCACCGTTGGCCCCGTCAAACCATACGGAGAAAAGACGGCCATACTGGGTCGTCAACTCCTGCAGCTGGTTGTGATAATATTGCACGTAGGCCTCAGTACCATACTGTGCATGATTACGATCCCACGGCGACAAATACAGGCCGAACTGCAGACTATGGCGCGCGCAGGCGTCAGAGATTTCACGAACAATATCGCCCTTGCCGCCTTTGTACGGGCTCGCCTTGATCGAATGCTCCGTATAGGCACTTGGCCATAGGCAGAAGCCGTCATGATGTTTAGCCGTGAGCATAATTGCCTTAAGGCCACCGGCTACAGCCGCGCTCGCGATCTGATCGGCACTGAAATCGCTGGGGTTGAACAGGTTCGGAGACTCGTCGCCATACCCCCACTCCCGATCGGTGAAGGTGTTTATGGTGAAATGCACAAAGCCGTAGGTTTCGAGTGTGTGCCAGCGCGCCTGCCGCGCGGACGGCGTTGCACCGAAAGGCGCAATAGTCTCCACGGCCGTGCCCGCGCGAGCTGAGAAGGTGGACAGGGTGGCCGCACCGGCTACCATCGCCGTACGTCTCGTCATCTTGATCATCTCGGTGTCCTTAAAAAGCGCCATGAAAGAAAATCTATCGGCTGATCTGTTCGATCGTTCCGTCTGCACGATGCACCAGAGGTGCAAAAGTGATGGAACGGCGATAGCCGCCCCCGCCGGGAAGCAGGTTGTCGTGGTAGAACATCCACCACTGGCCCTTATGCTTGATGATGGCCTGGTGGTTGGTGTTGATGGTGCGATAATCGAGGATCACACCCCGATATTCGAACGGGCCCATGGGTGATTTGGCCGTCGCGTAGACGATCTGGCCGGGCCAACCGGTCGAGAAGGTGAAGTAATAGAGGCCTCCATGCTTGTGCAGGAAAGGGGCTTCACCGTATTTCTTCTTCGGATCGTCCGAAGGCCAGCCCGTAACCACGACATCTTCAATCGGCCCTACGGTCGACACCATGTCCTTGCCAAGCCGCACAACCTTTGGGACGCGCGTGCCGAAATACATATAGGCCTGACCGTCGCCATCGACGAAGACGGCGGGATCAATAGGTTCGGCCCCGGCATTGTCATCACGGGCCTTATCCACCAGCGCATCGGTGCGACCGTCGCGGAACGGTCCCTGCGGCTTGTCGGCAACGGCAACACCGATCTTGTCGCCGCCGACCGGGGCATAATAGTAGTATTTACCGTTGCGATACGCCGCCTCCGGCGCCCAGGCCTTGGCGTCGGGACGCGCCCACTTAAAGACATCGACGCTCAGGAAGGCACCATCATCGCTCCAGGTCTTCATATCCTTTGACGTATAGAGACGCCACGAGGTCGAATCCCAATATTTACCCGAATTGGAACCATCATCGGTGGCGTAGAGATAAAACTTGCCGGCAAAATAGTGCGGAGACGGATCGCCATTGAAACGCTGCGCAATCGGTGTCGCAGGGGCAGGATTTTTTGCGGTGGACGGACTCGCCGTCGCCACAAGTAGGGAGCCTGCAAGGCTCATCCATATCTTCATTAAACTCACTCCTGTTCTATAATGCCGCGACATCATTGCGCCCGGTCGATATGGATCGCGCGTGATTGACCAAAGGACAAAGATCGATCGGAAATACTGCTCTTTGTGGCGCGCAGTCTGAAAGGCGTTTTGATACCTTCGCCGTCTGACCCGTCAGGGCCTTGAGGTCATCCGAAAGCATCTGCGCCGCCAGAGACACGGTTTCGTTCTTGTCGTGGACGATGCTGAGCGGCTGCGTGCCGTCAAACAGGGTGGTGTCCGCCGCCGAGGCCGCGCCCGAACAGGCCAGTAGCAGGGTCGAAAAAAGCCAGACTCGTGACATGGGATTTCCTCTGTTTAATTCGTCTTTTCGGTGGCCGTCAGGCGGAAGCGATAGCTGACCGGTTGAAGCGGGATGCGGTATTTAACCAGCGGGCGTCCAATACTGTTCCAGCCGGTATCGCCGCCGACACCCGCCTGAGCGATATCGACCAGCAGCGACCCGTCACCACGCGGCGCAATATCTGAGGACTTCCACGTGCCTTGCGGGCGCATATAGAGGTCCTCATAGGGGAACGGCAGGGCATTGACCGACAGGGGCTGCGCCCCACTGACGCGGACACCAAAGCCCGACGCATCAGACAGGCTCAGCCAGCGCACATCGGTCTTGTTGCCCGATTCCTGCGGGCGGGCATAGTCGTGATACTGCGCCCGCACGGACCCGCTATAAAGCCCCAGCGCCGCGCCCGTCTTGCGATCGGCATAGCTTTCCCACGGCCCGCGCCCGTACCAGTTCAGCCCGTCCAGTGCCGCATCAAAATCAAAGCGCAGACCGACGCGCAGCGGGTCAGGCAGATCGTCTTTTAACGGCACAAAGTCAGCGGTGACATCGACCTGACCGTCGGCAGCCATCTGATAGGTGATGTCAAAGCGCCCGCCGCCTTCACCTAGCGCATAGCGCACCTTGATGCGGTCGGGGCCGCTGTCGATACCCAGCAGACGCCTTGTGGTGGAATAGTGCTTCCAGTCGGCGTGACTTTTGGCGAGGCCGATGCCGACATCATTATCGGTAAGGCCGCGCCAGAAGTTGGGCGTCCCGCCGCTGAGAAGGCGGCGCCCCCCCTGTTCGTAACGCATCTGGCCCGTGCGCAGGTCTACCGTCAACTGACGGGCGGCGGCCTTGAGCGACAGAGCCTCGTTGGTGCGCGACAACTGAACGCCGCCCTCTTTCAGGGACAATAGGGGCGTGGCCGGACGCAGGATAAACTGGCCAAAGGCGAGCTCGGTACCGCCCGGCACGCCTTTGATCGCGCCTTCACGTGAAACCGCGCGCAGGCTCAGGATGGCTTCGCCGTCGGCGGGCAGGTCAGGCAGGTTCAGAGTCAGTGGCTTCGTTTCACCGGCCTTGACCACAGGTGTCGGCAGCGTGCCGCTGGCCTGAACACGACCGTCCAGCGCCAGTTCCCAGCGCAGCTCATAACCCGATAAATCTATGAAATCGTGCCGGTTCTGAACAGAAACCGTGCCAGCCGCGTCGCGGCTGAAAACAAGCGGGGCCTGAACGTGGCGCAACTCGTAGTATTCGGGGTCCGGGTCACGGTCGGCCTTGACCACACCGTCGCCAATGACACTGTTGTCACCGTGTTTGGGGTTGAGGTCAAAGCCTGAGGCCCAATAGGTGCGACCCTTGGCGTCTTTGGCATAGACGTACTGATCGACCCAGTCCCAGACAAAGCCCCCCTGAAGCTTTTTGTGCGCGCGGATCGTCTCCCAGTAGTCGGCGAAGTTGCCCAGACTGTTGCCCATGGCATGAGCATACTCCGTCTGGATCATCGGCTGGGTGAATTGTGGGTCTTCGGCATAATCACGCATCCGGTCGATATCGTCGTACATCGGCGCGTAGATATCGACATAGGCATTGGGCCTGTGCTCCTCGGTCAGGGCGCTGTAGCCGAGGAAGGAGATCAGGCGCGTCGGATCCCTCTGGCGCACCCATTTCGCCGCAGCCTCGAAATTGGGGCCAACCCCCGTCTCATTGCCGAGCGACCAGAAGATGATCGAGGGGTGGTTCTTGTCACGCTCAACCATGCGGCCCACACGATCGAGATGAGCGGCGGCCCAGTGAGGTTTGTAGCCCAGTTGCACGCTGACATCGCCGGTGTCGCGGCCCAGCGTCATATATTCATGGCTCTCGATATTGGCCTCATCCATGATGTAGAGGCCGTATTCGTCGGCGAGGTCGTAGAGGTAGGGATCATTGGGATAGTGCGAGGTGCGCAGCGCGTTGACGTTCGCCTGCTTCATCATCTCGACATCCTTGCGCATCAGCTCCGGCGTCATGACGCGGTAGGTCTTCGGGTCGTGCTCGTGGCGATTGACGCCCTTGATCAGGATGCGTTTGCCATTGACCTGCACCTCGCCATTGCGGATTTCCACCGTGCGAAAACCGATCTTCTTCGAGGTGGCCGAAATCAGATTGCCCTTGGCGTCGGTGACCTCGATCACCAGCCGGTAGAGGTTGGGCGTTTCCGCCGTCCACGCCTTGACGCCCTTGAGCGTGCCGCTCAGTTGCGCCGGCTTGCCGACACTGGCCTTGCCTGAGGTTTTCAGCACCTGCGTCTCGCCGTCATAGACGGTGGCGGTCACCGTGGCCGCACCCTTCTGACCGGCCAGTTCGGCCTCCAGCGCAAAGACGCCGTCCGTATAGGTCTTGTCGAGCGTGGCGCGCACGGTGAAATCGCGCAGGCGCGTCTTCGGTTCGGCGTAGAGATAGACCGAGCGCTCGATGCCCGACAGCCGCCAGAAGTCCTGATCCTCCAGATAGGAGCCGTCGGCGTAGCGGTAGATTTCCAGCGCGATCTCGTTCTGACCGGGCTTGAGGAATTTCGTCACATTGAATTCGGACGGCAGCTTGGAATCTTCCGAATAGCCGACCTTCTCGCCATTGACCCAGATGTAGTAGGCCGCGCCCGCCGCCCCGATATGCAGAAACACATCCTGCCCGGCCCAGTCGGCCGAAACGTCGAAGCTGCGTTTGTAAGACCCCACCTCGATCATATCGTGCGGGATGAAGGGCTCATTGGCCGGGAAGGGGTATTTGATATTCCAGAATTCGGGCAGGCCGAACTTGCCGTCGCCCTGCGCCTGAATCATGCCGGGGACCTGAATTTTGTCCCAGCCGCTGAGGTTCGCACCGGTCTTATAGAAGTCCTTGGGGCGGTTATCGACGCCTTTGGAGAATTTGAAATCCCAGGTGCCATCCAGCGACAGGAAGCGCTTTGAGGCAGCCTTGTCGCCCTTCAGCGCCAGATCACGGCTCTCGAAATTGAAGAACGTCGCCTTCATCGGCTCGCGGTTCACCGCCACCACCTCAGGCTGCTCCCATTCCGCCGCCCCCTGCGGTGGGGGCGTTTGTGCAAACGATGGCACAGGCGCAAGCATCGCCAGCCCGGTGAGAACCGAGGCCAGCGCGTAAGGACGATAAGACATGGTGTTTCCCGTGGTTGAGACGCCGCAAGACGCCTGAAAGCCAATTACTGAACGCAGGTTTGGGGTGGCCCTGCAATGAATTCGATCTCGGCCACCTGTGCCTTTGCCTTTCCGGCCATGTGCAGCCGATAGCGGGTATAGGCAGCGGTTTTGAGGTCAAACACGCGCGTCATGTGCGGACGGTCAAAGACCTCCCCCTTGCGGCGGTCCAGTTCGCGCCAGCGCTTCCCGTCCCAGCCCTCCAGTCGCCACGCCGAAAGCATCGGCCCCTCTGCGCCAACGCTAAGGCTGTAGGCTTTGAGGCAAACCGGTCCGGATCGCTCAAACGTCGCGCTGCGTCCGGGCGCCGCAGCCCAGCTCGTCGAGGTCTTGCCATCCGCAAGCGCAGGCACCGAGGCCTTAACCCCCACGACCGCCCCGTCATAGACCCACTGACCGGCTGTGTCGCTCATGGTGAAGGCGAGCTGCCCGCCACCCCGGATTTGCGCCTGAGTCACATAGGGCGTCTCAAGCGGCTGACCATTCAGCGTCACCGCGGCGATATAGGGCCGGTCCGCCCCGGCATTTGTGGCGGTGATCTCGAAGGCCTTACCATTCTCAAGATGCAGGACACTGCGCGCATGACGCGGCCCGTGCAGATAGTAGCGGTCGGTCGTCAGCTTCGGAAATAGACCCAGACGGTTGAAGACGTAGTTGGAACTCATCGCGCCGGCGTCTTCATCGCCGGGATAGACCGTATCGGTAAAGTATTTGAAGGTATCGCGCGCCCAGTAGGACGACTGATCGGCGCGCCCGATAGCGTGGAACAGCCACGGCGTCGAAAAGGACGGCTCATTGGTAATGTCGATCAGATGCGCGCTCAGGGCATATTGCAGGCGCTCGTTAAAGCGCACGCGGCCGCCCATCGCCTCGATCAGGCCATCGAGATCATGCAACACGCCGTAAGAATAGATCCATGCCGTGCCTTCGTAATAGCCGACATTGTTGTGCACCTTACCGTCCCAGCCCAGCTTGGGGTCGATGTCCTGAAACGTGCCGTTCGGATAGCGCGGCATCAGGAAGCCACTGAACCCGTCGCTCTGCGTGGCCGGGTTCCAGATTTTTTTCCAGTTGGCTGAGCGCTTGAGGAGCGTCTGCGCTTCTTCCGTGTGGCCGGTCTTTTGCGCCATCTGCGCCGCATAGTAGTCATTCAGGGCAAAGCCCAGCGTAGATGAGCCGGATTTTGCGCGCTGATTGTTCGGTTCGGGGCTGAGATCGCCTACCCCGAAATAGCCGTCGGTGAGATAGCGCGGACGGCGGCGCTCAAAAGCATTGAAATGCGTGACGCGCCAGGCCTGCGACCAGTCCACGCCGTCTGCGCCGCGGATAAGCGCCTCACCCAGCACGTTATCCACCTCATCGCCACCCTGGCCCACATGGTAGTTTTGGCCACCGATGATGGCCGTATCCGCCGCCCCGAATTTATCAAACGTATGGATGAGGCTGTTGAGGTTGGAGGTGTAATCCTTAGGCGAAATCAAAGACATCAGCGGGAGCAGGGTGCGGTAGGTGTCCCACAGTGTATAGTGATCGTCCCAGTTGGGCCGATTGAGTTGGGCCTTGGGCTGATCCAGCGAGCGGTCGCGCGGCTGAATGGAGGCGTGATAAAGGGCGGTATAAAAGCGCCGCGTCTGGGCCTCGGTCAGGCCTGAGACTTCGATCTTGGACAGTTGCGCATTCCACGCCACCTGCGTTTGTTGCCGCACAGCATCGAAGTCCCAATTCGGAATCTCCTGATCAAGAAGCGCCTCAGCGGTTTCCGCGCTAGTGAAGGAGACGGCCAGCTTGACCATTACCGGCTTTGACGGGTCGCCCTTGAAAGTCAGCCAGGCCCCCAGCCGCTGATCGGGGCCTGTCCGGCCCGCGCTCGCCCCCGGTTTCGCCGTCGCTTTGTCGAAAATGCCCCAGCGCGTGGCCTTTTGACTGACTTTGGCAACGAACCAAATGTCGATCAGAGCCGGGTTCCAGTAACCCTTGGCCTTCACATGACCGACCACCTTGCCGGTTTGCGGATCATAGGTCACCTCGGCCGCTTCGGAGGCGACCAAACCGCCGACCTTGCGCGTCACATCGATAACCAGCTGGGCCTCATCGGTTTGTGGATAGGTCAGACGATAGAGAGCCGAATAGTGGGCGGGGGTAACTTCGACCCGCGTCTTATATCGCGTCAGATCGACCGCATAGTAATCCGCCGCCATCTCAACATTGGCCTTGTCCGAGAGATGGTCGGGCTCATTGAACAGGGGCGCCCCCACCTGCGGTGACAGCAAAAACGTCCCATAGGTCGTAACGCCGCCTGAGCCCTGCGTATGCAACTGACCAAAGCCGCTGATCTTTTCGGCCGGATTGTAGCCGGAATTATTGGGATTGAGCGTTTCCGGCGAGGGATGGATCGAGCCATTCGGACGCGCCGGGCCAGGGATGGTGTCGCCCTCATTGTCATTGCCAAGGCCGATACGCAGATCAGGCAGGGTATAGAGTGCCGTCTGGCCAATAGCCGCAAATGGCGGGCAGATTAGGACGGAGGCCAGTAAGAGGGCACGGGTCGATCGGGTCATGCGGTCCTTCCTGATATATTTATCGCGACTTACCCCCGTCCGAAGCCCAACCGTGAGCCTGAGGTGGCAGGCCTGCAGTGGCTTATCGCAAAGGGAGCTTACGCGTCGAATCGCGAAACGCTAAGTAGTTCGATCCAATTCTGTGGACATCTATCTCAATAAAAAAAAGGCGGGCTAACGGGAAGCGCTAGCCCGCCCAGTCGGGGGTGAAGTGGCATACTTAAGGGAGGGGCTTCAAGTACGCGGTACTTCAGTCATCGGGTAGCCAAATGCCACAAGGCCGCCCAATTTGAGAGGTGGTTAACCCGAAGAAAGGTGGGGGAGCCAGCAACGTAGCCCGCCCAGCGGTGGGATAACTTTAGAAGGTCGCACGCGCTGTGAGCGTGATCGTGCGGCCGTCATAGTCAATCCAGCGAACAAAGCGCTCGTCGTTTTCGTACTCGTAGCGCATTTCGTCGGTGACGTTGTAGGCATCAAGGGAGATGCTGAACCGGTCGGTCACGTTGTACGAAGCCGACAGGTCAAGCTGCCCACGTTCCTTCACCGAACGTGCAGCGCCCGTATAGGTGCCGTTCGCGTTCAGAGGATAATCGGTGCGATAGTTATAGATCGCGCGAATACCGTATTTGGGCGTCTCATAGAAAACGATGGCGTTCATCGCGTGCTTGGAAATACCCGGGAAGGGTGCGATAGCGGGGCTCTTAGAGTCTGTGTAGGCGTAGTTGAAGCTTCCCCCAAAGTTCTTCCAGAAGCCCGGCAGGAAGTCGAGGTTCTGCTGGATGTTGAACTCAAGGCCCTCAACCGTCGTATCGCTGTCGAGGTTGTAGGCACCCGACGAGTTTACGTGCACGACCTTAGCGGCCGAGGACAGGCTGGTCGCCGTGCAGTACTGGCCGTCCCAAGAGAGAGGTCCAAAACCCCAGGTCGAGCCATCCGCCGGGCAAAGGATCGCCGGGTCCGAGGTGCCGACGACCCGACCGGTGATAACCTTCTTGAAGTAGGCAAGCGAGATCACGCCGCCGGGGCGGTTATACCATTCCAGCGACAGGTCATACGAATCGGCTAGGTATGGCTTCAGCTTGTTGTTGCCGATGCGCACACTCACGTCATAGACGCTCGTGGTGGGCGTGGACAGGGTGGCGTTAAGTACTTGTGACGGCGTAATACGCGTTACAGGCGAATACTGTCTCGGCTGCGGACGTACATAGGTCTTGTAGTAGGCCCCGCGCAGGATCAGATCATCACGCAGCTCGGCGGCGAAGATGGCCGAAGGCAGCCAGAAGTCGTAGCTGTTCTCGATTTGCTGCCACTTGAAGTTCGCCAACGATCCGACCGAGTTTGTGAACGGCGTGATAACATCGTACGAGTCGATGGTGTTTTCCGTAGATTCGTAGCGAGTACCAAAGTTCCCGTGAACACGGCGACCGAGGATTTCAGTGTCGTATTTGAATTGGATATATGCCTGGCTGACCGTGTTTTCGGTGTTATAGTTGTAGTCAGCAAAGGCACCGTCAGCATATTGAATGTTGAAGCCAGCCGTCGTCAGCCCGCCGCCCGAAGGCGTATAGGGCGTAACCGGCTTCACTGCGGAAATAAAACGTTCCGCGTCGAACGTGATCCAGTTGCGAGTGATGTTCGCCTTCCCACCCATGAAGTCATCGACGAAGGACGGGGTATAGACCATGTCGGCAGTGATGTTCTGCATTTGCAGACCATAGCCCATATTCCGGAAGCCACGCGATTTGAAGCTGTTTTTCAGCAACATCACGCCGCCTTTGACGCTGGTGACCGGACCAAACTTTACAAAACGCTCGACATTGACCTGGGCCGAATTGACCGTTTCCTCAGCCAGCGACTCCGACCCCGACAGGCTGAAGTAGTAGACACCGCCCGGCTGAAGATAACCGGCGGGATCAGACGCGTTGGCGTTAATGGCGTTCGAAGCGCCCTGCCAAACCCACCCTGTGGTGAACAGACGGTTGGCCGGTGTTGGGGTTACGGTGTAGTTGAAACGATCAATATCACCAAAGCCCGTGGTGATGGTCCCGCTTACGCCATTGGTCCCACCCGTAACGGAATTGGTCTGGAGGTTAAGCTCGGTTTCAATCGACGAGTTTTCACCCTTTGATAGGGCCAAGACACCATCAATCTTCCACGTTTCGTCTGACCACTCTGCGTTGGCGACAACACCGCCCGCCTTTTGGTGCTGACCATACTGACGGGTGGAAATCTTGGCCGGAAAGTTATTGTGGGTTACGGTTTCATAAAGCCAGCGACCGTCTGAGGTCTGAACCGGCGTACCAGAAGGCGTCATTGTACCCGCACCAGACCACACAGCGTTGATCAGGAAGTGCTGGGTCGTCTTCGGTAGGTCGCGATCGGTGTAGTAGCCTACAATACCGAGCTTAGTATTATCATTGGGACGCCACTCTGCGCCACCCGACGCCGTCCAAAGATCACCTTCGTTTGTGCGTGTGTACTGACGGATAGCATCCAGCGCATAGACGCCGGTATTGCCTTTCGAACCCGTGGTCGCCGTGTTGAAGTTTTGGCCAGTCGTGGCCCCGACAGCGTCATTCAGCGTGCGACAGAACGAACCCGAAGACGGGCAGGCCGTCGCCGAATAATAGTCGCCGTACGTGGCAGCGAACTGCGACTGCGTCAACCCGGTCAGGCTTGGCGTCAGGCGGCTGTAGCCGTTAAAGCGCAGTGTATCGCGACGGAAGTTTTCTTTGCGATAAGCCACGGTGCCAAAAACCGCGAGGTTTTCTGCCAAGCGCTTGTTGTAGCCAACCGTGAAAGCCGGCGCTGTCGTGCCGCCAACTTCGTTATACTCATACGACGCCTTGAAAAGTCCCCCCTCCTGACGCGAAAGTGCGCCAGCGATCTGCATGTCCACGTTACCCGATAGACCGCCCGAGGGCGCATTGGCCATCGGGGACTTCTGAATCACGAAAGCCGAGAAGATGTCAGAGTTGAACGCACCCAAGGGCGTGCCCTGATCATTCGCTAACGACGGCGGAGAAGCAAAGGCGATACCATTGATCGTCGTTTGCGCATAGGAGCCCGGCATGCCGCGGACATTAATCGTCGCATTACGTCCTTCGGCTTCCCGGTTGATCTGTACGCCAGGAACACGTTGCAAGGCTTCACCGACGTTCAGATCCGGAAAGCGACCCAGGCCATCAGAAGCAATACCGTCAGAAATTTCGATGTTGTTCCGCTTCGCACGGACCGCATCCATGTAGCTTTTCTTGAAGCCGGTAACGACGACGGTTTCCACCGAAGCCGCATCGCTTGCCGCTTCTTGAGCCAAAACACCGACCGGGAACCCACCGATAATTGTGGCGCCGAGCAGCGCTGCTTTCCAGTTAGATTTTCTTTGAGTATTTAAAAGGTGCACGATGGGTTCCTTTCCCTGACCGCTCGGCTCTTGAGTCCGTTTGTTTCTCCGGCCAAATATATTGGCCAGACCATTGGCCTAGCATATGGTCTGGCCACACGTCAATTTTCCGCGGCGAAGTATGTTTCAATTTTAGATATTGAAGCAGAAAAGACACAGACGTCTGGCAACGCGTTGTTTTTGAGATGTTTTTTATTATTAAAATTGAAATATTTATTTTTGAATTATAAAAGTTCAGTTGCGAATTTGGCGGCGCGATCCAACCCGCGTATCTTTTTGGTAATACCAATAATCAGTCTGGTATTAAAACGGAAATGTACGGCGCGCGGTTAGCGATCGTGTCAATCGGCGCTTCCGGACAACACCGTAACGGCAGGTCAGGCAGATCGGGAATCCGAGGTCGAAAAGCTTCACGCGAAGATCAGTCAGTTGTTGGTGGAGCGAGATTTTTTGCGCAAAGCTTCCGGTCGCTAAGTGCCGGGCGGAGGCGACAGATGATCGATCCGAAACATCCGGCCCTGTCGGTGAAACACCAATGCCAGTTGGTCTCGATAAGCCGCTCGTGTTTCTACGGCGGCCGACAGGGCGAGAGCGTTTTGAACCTCACCTTAATGCGGCTCATTGACCAGCTGTCCGTGAAAACGGGACTAGCTCTATCTTTTTTCCGAAAGCAACATACCTCGAACTCGTGACTCTCAACCTTTTGCGTCTATCGCACGGGTTTCGGCAAAACGCACCACTGGCCCTAAACGACGCAACGGCTATGGCGTGTTCGAAGACCGGTCCGGCAAGGTGGTCCGCACCATTTCCGTGGTCGCGCAGAGGATGGCTTTCCGAGCATCACCTTGAGGACTTCCTATATGACGCCGATCGTCGCCTTGTCGACTACGTAGAGCGCAATCGACCTCCCAGCGCGCCGTTCCCGACATGCAAACGATTTTATAACGACAGCCAGAAACTGGCCATTGCCGAGACTGAGCAGGCTCACTTAGCTATGCCGATATGTGTTCTGCTTCACGGGTCAGACAAACAAACTAGCTTAGTCGCACCTCTGAATCCCGATTAATGAGGGGTACATCGGTCAGTCTGGCCGCGCGGACCTTTTCCAGTGACACGTCCTTCACCGGCATTTCGGCCTCGGCCTTGATCAGGCACAGGTACTTGGCCTCTTCGACGCGGATATCCGACACGTGCAGCCCTTCGATGGGCGTCAGCCTGCGCACATAGGTCGGTAAAAGCGTGCGCCATTGATAGAGTACGTCTGTTTCAACGGCCAGAACGCTGCCCTGAATCTTCGTGGCGCTGACATTGCGCATGTGGACGTTCTTCACGAAGCCGCCGCGGCGCTCATTGGTTTTGACGTAGAGCAGGTTGTTGATCGGCACGGCCCAGCCGTCCTCACCCTTGCCGTCACCGATGAAGTGGCAGTTATCGACAAAGACGTTTTCGATCCCGCCAGACAGTTCGCTGCCGATGGCCATCAGCTGGTGGCCATTTTTGATCTGGCAATTGCGCATGACGATATTCTTTGCGGGCGTATCGAGCCTCCAGGCGTCCATGTCGCGGCCTGACTTGACCGAAACGGCATCGTCGCCCTGATCGAAGACACAATCTTCGATCAGCACGTTCTGGCTCATTTCCGGATCGACGCCGTCATTATTGTGGCCGTGGGCGCGCACCTTGACGCGACGGATGACCACGTCGCGGCACAGCAGGGGATGGATGGTCCAGAAGGGGCTGTCTTCGATCGAAATATCCTCGATCAGCACATTGCGGCAGCGATTGAACTGCACGAAGTGCGGGCGCAGGTGGTTCTCACCGGCAACCATCTGACGGTCTTTCACCGGCACGTTCTTGTAGGCCATGTCGTAGAGGGCGACGAGGGCGTCCATGTGCGGCTTGGGGCGGGCGTACCACACCTTCCACACATCCAGCCTGGCCCTGAGCTTGCCTTCGCCGCTAAGAGCGACGTTCTCGCAATCGAAGGCGTAGACCAGCGGCGAATAGTTGAAGCACTCGATCCCTTCCCACGAGGTCTGGACCGGCGGCAGATAGTCTTCGGGCTTTTCCGAAAACAGCAGGGTCGCGCCCTTGGACAGGTGCAGATTGACGTTACTTTTCAGATGGACCTTGCCGGTGGGCCAGACGCCTTCCGGGACGACGACCACGCCGGAACCGGCCCGATGCGCGGCATCGATAGCCTTGCCAATAGCGGCGGAGGTGGCGGCCTGATCGCCTTGCGATGCGCTGAAGTCGGTGATCGGGAAGCGTTTGGCCTTGGAAAAATCAGGCACGCGGATCGACGGCATGTCGAACGGCGCGCTGGCCGAGACCTGGGTGTGGCTCAGGCCGGATGCGGCGTGGGCATAGCTTGCAAACAGCGGCACGGCAAAGCCAGCATAGAGGACGCAGCGGCGTGACGCAAAAATAGGAGTCATGGTATTGTCCTCAATTTCATTAAAAAAACTACCGAAGAGCGACCGCGGAAACTGATCGTGTCCCGTGACGTGGTGTAACTGAGCGCCAGGCATCAGTGGTTTCCGGATAGGTCCGGATTTTCGTCAGCTTGCCACGGCTGGCATGCTGAGAACTGGATCATCGCTGAGTTGTGCGATGGTTTCAAGGGTGATGTAGCGGCCGCGTTGAACCGTCCACTCGTCGTTCTGCTCCAGCAGGATAGCCCCAACGAGGCGGATAATGGCATCGTCGTTCGGGAAGATGCCCACGACATCGCAACGGCGTTTGATTTCGCCATTGAGCCGCTCAATCGGGTTTGTGCTGTGAAGCTTGATGCGGTGCTCTTTAGGGAAGGTCATGTAGGCCAGGACGTCATGCTCAGCCTCGTCCATGACGGACGTATATCCCCGGTCATCCGTGGCGACATAGGCAACGGTTGCAGAATTAACTGAATGGTGGTTACGCCCGGTCAGCAGCGCCGCGCGGGATGGCGAACACATCGCCGTGGTGTGGAACTGATTATAGCGAAGACCATGTGCGGCCAATTCGTCAAAGGCGGGCGTCGGCACCGGACCGCCGAAGGTACTCGGCGTTCCAAACCCTACATCGTCTGTCATGATGAGGAGGACATTCGGTGCCCCGGCAGGCGCGCGGGTCTCTGCGGGAAAATGTTTCCAGCCTGCTGGGGTTGAATTCGGCCTTTGGGTTTGAGCGGTAGCTGCAGAAAGGCCCATCACTGCTGCAATGAACCCACTGATCAGGAGGCGTCGTTTGAGTTTCATTCCGAGTTGCTAGCCCCTTTTGTTGTCTTTGCGACGGCCGCTCGGTCGACGGCCATTTCTTTCTCACTGTCACACCGATGCGAGTACGTCTTTGCGCCCCACGCTATAATTTTTGATCAGGCCGCTAACTCATAACGGGGAGCAATAGTTAGGGGAATTCACCAACGACAGACCATATTCGTGAGCAGACACAATCATAATTGATCGCGTTCGACAACATGTGGTAATTGTCCGACATAAAATAGGGAGACGAGAATGGATCGTCGCGATATTCTAAAACTGGCCGGGGTCGGCGCGCTGATTCCCGCGGGTGCGGCTTCGGCGGCATCAGAGCCGACGACACTTGCGGCCGGTCAGTTCAAGCTGGTCTACGATTCGGCTACGGGCGCGCTGCGCGACCTCATCCACCCGACCGATCCGAGCGCAATGAGTTGGATCAGTTCACCCCGTAATGCGCCCTGGCAGTCACGCGGGCTGGGTTGGGGCCTGGGCTATGCCGATGTCGGAAAAACGGCCCTGCACCGGGGACGCTGGGATGAACCGTCCACGCTCAAGCTGACGAAGGATGGCATGATGGTGAGCTATGTCACCGGCGCGCTCAAAGTCGATGTGGCCCGAAAGATCGTCGGCGAAACCCTGACCGAACGCTACAGCTTCACCAATACCGGCGAGGACACCTTGCCGATGAGCGATAAAAGCGGTGCCGGCCTGGTCATCTGCGCGCCGTTCAACGACCACTACACCAATGCCAGGGATCTCCTGGAGCATCGTTGCCACACGCATCTGTGGACTGGGGGAAGCTCGGCCTGGATTGCGACCCTGCGCATGGGTGGCCGGGGGCCGCATCTCGGCCTCGTCGTCGCCGAAGGCGGACTGTCCGGCTATTCGATTACCGGTCGGGATACAATCACCTCGTCGAACACGCGCGGGACCTTCCTGCTGCACCCATCCTTGAGAGACCTGAAACCTGGTGAGACCCGAACGGTAGCGTGGACGCTGTTCTGGCACGACGGATGGGAAGACTTTTTCACGAAGGCAGCCCGCCATTCCCAGCAGTTCGTCCGTATCGAAAGTTCGCGCCACACGCTCTTCCCGGGTGAACGCGCAGACATTCGCGTCAGCGCCAGCTCGGTACCAACGCTGGATAAGGTCTTGCTTACGCCGACTGCCGGCGCGTTCACCGGCACCTTTACCGCCAGCCAAGCAGGGGAGCAGACGCTGCGTTTGAAAACAGCGAGCGGGGGCGAGACGCGACTGGTGTTAAACGTCGCCCCGCCTCTGTCCGACCTTATGGCCGCGCGCGCGAGGTTTATCGTCAACCACCAGCAGTACACAGAAGCCAACGACGCCCGAAGCGGTGCTTTCGTGCTCTATGACAATCAACTGAAGTCGCAAGTCACCACGGACCCGTTCTCCGATCGAAACGAAGCGCGCGAACGCTTGGGCATGGGTGTCTTCCTAGCCCGTTGGCTGCGGCAGGAGAGAGTGAAGGACGCGAAGGTGCTGGAAGCCCTTGAACGCTACAGCGCCTTTGTCAAAACCAAGCTCCAGCGCCCCGACGGTTTTGTCTTCAACTCCGTCATCAACCAATCCGTCCGCCTCTACAACTGGCCCTGGGCTGCGCAGTTGCATCTGGAAATGGCTCGACTCCTGGGGCGCACCGAGGACTACGACTGGTTCGTCAAAACCATGGAGAGCTATTACGCCAACGGCGGTGACAGCTTCTACGCTATAGGTCTTCCGATCTACGAGGGCCTGACAGCACTGAAAGCGGCCAACCGCATGGCCGACTATGGCAAGCTGCTGAACCTCGTTCTTGGCCATGGTCGCAAACTCGCGGCGCAGGGCACGAACTATCCGGAGTCTGAGGTCAATTACGAGCAGTCAATCGTCGGCCCGGCCGCTCAGATTCTGCTCGAACTACATCGTGTCACCGGCGACAAACAGTGGCTGGAAGCGGCCAAGCCGCATGTGGCGCTTCTGGAGCTGTTCAACGGACGCCAGCCCGATCATCACCTGAATGAGATCGCCATTCGCCATTGGGATGGTTATTGGTTCGGCAAGTCCCGCATGTTCGGCGATACCTTCCCACATTACTGGAGCGGCGTGACGGGCATCGTCTTCCACCACTATGCAAAGGCGACGGGGAATCAGGCCTATGCGCGCCGGGCAGATGAAGTGCTCCGAAACAATCTTAGCCTGTTTACCGCCGACGGCCACGGCTCCGCCGCGTATCTTTACCCGGTCACGGTCAACGGCCAGACCGGGCGCTTCTACGATGCCTACGCGAACGATCAGGATTGGGCACTGGTACACCTTCTGCAGGTTCGTGATGATGGGTGAAAACACCCTCACCCAGCGATTTCAATCAGGCCTATTTTTAATCACGATCAAACATCGTTCTGTCAATTTAGATCGGTTTCGCGCAGATATACTCAAATTTTCTCGCGTGCCTCGTTGCGCATTTGAAGAAAACAGTGTAATCTGATCGGTGTTGATCAATCGACCAAACGCGTTCAGCGCGTGCAAAAAAATACGGCCTCAGGCCGAGACATGAACAGGTGAGTCGATCGCAATAAGCGAGCGACTATAAGTGAGGAAAAAATGCCAATCCCTATTAATTCGCTTCGCAAAGCGAAACTACTTCGTACATCCGCGATAATGTGTGTCGCACTTGTGGCTACGGCGCCTGCAGTCGCCCAAGAGGCGACACCGGCGCAGGAACCGATCGAAACCGTTACCGTAACGGGCTTCCGTAGCTCGCTGAAAAGCGCTCTGAACGTCAAGAAGAATAGCGCGGCGACTATCGATTCGATCTTGGCCGAGGATGTGGGTAAGTTTCCGGACTCCAACCTTGCCGAGTCGATGCAACGCATCCCCGGCGTCACCCTGTCGCGCGGCGACGGCGGTGAAGGCCGCAATATTTCGGTGCGGGGCCTTGGGCCACAATATACCCGCGTTCGTCTGAACGGTATGGAAGGCGCGGCGCAGTCCGGCTCCGCCGACATCTATGGCGCCGGCAATAACGGTCGCAGCTTTGACTTCAACATTTTCCCGTCGGAAATCTTCTCGTCTCTGGCGGCGCGTAAGACCGCCTCGGCGGACGTCGAAGAAGGCTCACTGGGGGCGACGGTTGACCTGCGCGCGCCCAAGCCGTTCGACTACAGCAAATCGGAAGTGTTCAGCTTCTCGGCCAAGGGCACCTATAACGAACTGGCCAAAAAGACCGATCCGCGCCTGACGCTGCTTGCTTCCAAAAAGTTCGCTGATGGTACCTTCGGTATCCTCGGCACCCTCACCTATCAGGAAAAGCATACGCGCGAAGTCGGTTACTCCGCCGTGGACATCCTGTCGGCCAACACCAATGGCCTTACGGTCGATGGTGTGGTGCACCCCTTCTGCACACCCATTGGTTACCCAACGACCAGCCCTTCGCCGACGGCTCAGGCCGCCAAAGGGGCGACGGCGACCATGTGTTCCACCAACAACCCACGCACCTCTACGGTGGCCGCTTACAATGCGGTGGCCAATTTACGCCGCGCTGACCTTCCGAATACACCTGGTTCCGGCGCGTTCTTGCCGCGCATTCCGCGTTACGTGAATTCGGAACAGGACACCGAGCGTCTGGCCGGCAGCCTGACCTTCCAGTGGCGCCCCGATGCCAATACGGACGTATCGCTGGACGTGCTCTATTCCAAATTCGATGTCGAACGGCGTGACAACTATATCGCCGGCCTGTCGCTGGCGCGTAACGTCGGCAATAACGGTCAACCGATGGTCTCGGTTAAGGACATGCAGTTCAAATCGAACGGCTCGCTGCTGTACGGCCTGTTTGACGGCATGGACGTGCGCTCCGAAGGTCTGGTCGATGTCTTCACCTCGGAATTCACGCAGGTGAACCTGAACGCGCGTCACCGCATCAACGAACGCTTCGAAGTCACGGGCTTTATTGGCAAATCGACCTCGACCTGGGACGGGCCGATGCGCCTGCAAACCTTCATTGACGCTATCGATGTCGATAACTTCTCCATCGACTATCGCGGTGGTGGCACGACCCCGGTCATCAATTTCGGCATCGATGTTTCCAATCCGGCGAACTTCGCCTACGCCCCCGGACAGTCGGACGGTACAGTCACCGGCGGCTTCTCGGTTCAGGGTAAGCCACAGTGGAACACTACCGACATCACCACCATCAACCTGGATGGCAAATACGACGCGACCGACTCGATCACGGTCAAGTTCGGGGTGCAGTACCGCGAAAACGACTTCAATTCGCGCTCTCTGAACCTCATCCCCACTCAGGTGGCCGTCACCGCCCTGCCCGCCGGCGTCACCCTGGCCAGCCTGACCAAGCAGATCACCGGGGTCAACGATCTGTGGGGCAATGGCGCTCCGGCAAGCTGGGTGGCCATCGACCCGGCCAAATGGCGTGAGGCCTTCAAATTCGATTCCCTGCAATATTGCGGTATCGAATGTGGCGCCCCGCAGTCGCAGATCAAGGAAACGGTCCGCAGCAGCTACATCATGGCCGAATTCAATTCGGACACCTGGCTGCCCGTTCCGGTGCGCGGCGATGTCGGCGTGCGTTCGGTCTATACGAAGCAGTTCGCGGTCGGCCATATCGCCGCCACAGCGCCCGCAGGCTCACAATATCCGACGCGCGGCGTCCGCAATCAGGTCGAGCGCGAATATCACGATATTCTGCCGTCAGCGAACATCGTATTTGAGCTGAAGCCGGACCTGCTGGCGCGTTTCTCGGCCGCCAAGGTGATGACCCGTCCGGAACTGGGGAACCTCACCCCCTCCAGCGGCGTGACCTTCACCACCCGCACGGGGACGATCAACAACCCCTATCTCGAACCGATCCGCGCCACGACCTTTGATGCGGCTCTGGAATGGTACTTCCGCCCCGGCTCTCTGGTGTCGGTCGGCTATTTCCATAAGGACATCAAGACCTTCATTCAGCGCATCAATCAGACCGTTCCCTACAACGAACTGGGTCTGCCGCTGGAGCTGCTGGTGGGCAATGCGTCCGGTGCGTCAGCGACCGACCTGTTCAACGTGGCGCGCTTCGTGAATACACCGGGTGGCCCGTTGAAGGGCATCGAACTGAACCTTCAGGCCGACCTCGACTTCCTGCCGGGCTTCTGGAGTCACTTCGGCGTGCTGGCCAACTACACGCACATTACCTCGGAGATCAATTACGTCCTTAGCAGCTCGCCCACGGGTGTTCCGCTGACGTCAACGACAAACGACCTGACCAACCTGTCGCGTGAATCGGCGTCCGGCACGCTTTATTGGGAAAATGACAAGTTCAGCGTGCGCAGCACGGCCTCTTATCGCGGCAAGTACATCCGAGCCATCCCGGCGTCTGCGGGCAGCGATCTGCAAGGCAATGACGATACCTTGTATGTGGATGCTTCGGCCTCCTACCAGGTCACGGATCGCCTGAAGCTGTCGCTGGAAGCGCAAAACCTGACCGACGAGCAAAACCGCCTCTATATCGACTCCAACCGTCAGGACACGCTGTTTGAAACCCGCATCGGGCGGACGATCACCTTCGGTCTGACGTATAAGTATTAAAGTCCATCTCCCTGCTCCCCAGAGACCCAACTGCCCACTGCGCTTTGCGGTGGGCATTTTTTTGCACATTGTTTAATTGTTACGGGCACGACTTTGCGCGTGCCGTTGTTTCATGATTGAAGGTTGCGCCTTGTCCCCTCTCTTAGATTGTGCGCCGGACGTGTTGATTTCCGCTGAGAAAGGGGCTTCAGTGAACGAGGTGTCGGCGAAAAGCCTCTGCAACGACATGTGCGCGATTGTTAACCCCGAGTTTTCTCATTACAGTTTTGAGATAGGACTGGACTGTTTCCGGTGTATATCCCAATCGGTCAGCGGCCTCCTCCACGGACAGACCATCGCAAATCGCTTGGAGGGAAACGCGCTCCCCTTGAGTAAGACCGAGATGCTGGTTCATTGCGGCGAGCTGTTCATTTGAGAGCTGATCGTGAGCCTGCCGGGCAACCGCTAAGAGTATCAGACGTTCGTCTTCCGAAAACGGTGTTTGACGTGTGAACGTTGCCGCGCCGTACATCCGATTTTCATGACACAAGGCAAACGACGTTCGCGGCGCGATCCCATAGAGTTTGCAAAATCCATAAATCTCAACGCCCTCTGGGCTTGATAGCTCCTCGGCAGACAAATCATGGCAACTCGTCACCGGATTGTCTGGCGAGAGTCGTCTTGCCACGGGGTCGCGCTCGACAAGTCGCCGCTCCAGATAGGCCTCGATGGCCTCTACTGGAAGGTTACTCGCCAGGAACACACCCTTCCCGATGCCAAAGCCCTCGTAATTTAGACCGGAAATCGCGAAATGCTCAAAGGGTACAAGCTGGCGCAGGCGCATTAGAAGCGGATACTCGGCCCTCGCCGTACCAAAGGCGCTGGAACGAGTCTCAAGCAGGGCCTGAAGCTCGATATCCGAAGTTCGCGCCGCTACGTAACTGGGCATCTGTGTGATCCATTTAGGAGAAGGTCGCCGCCTCCATTATCGCAAACAATCAGTGGCTTCAACACCTTGGCGTTTGCTGCGGCGCAGCGCAACCCCAGATTTGGGGGCGCTTCATTAACGCGGCGATAACCTTATTGTTTAATATCAGTGCTTTCTTTTTGCGCTTCAAATGGGGACAAGCGTGCTGAAACTTGCCGACCGCATCAATGCCCGACTGAGCATCGTCACCCGCATGTGGCTTCTTGGCGCTTTGATGGTTATTCCTGTCATCGTTACAGGCGGGTTCCTGTTCAGGGCCCATTTGAACACCATCGATTTTGCGCGCTCAGAACTGTTCGGGACGGAGGGCCTTGCAGTTGTATGGCCACATATGGCGACAAGCGCGCACAATACGTCAGAAACCGCACCCGTCGCGCAGACGCTGCCCGCAGGCGTCGAGGCCATTTTATCTCCGGAGGCGTTCAAAGAGCTTGAAACCCTGCCTGCGTCCGAACGGCTGCAAGCTTCAACCGGCCTATTTCAGGACGTCGCCGACAAATCGAGCCTAACGCTCGATCCGGATCTCGACAGCTTCTACATCATGGACTTGCTTACGACAAAACTGCCCGCCGTTCTCATAGAAGGCCGAGCGCTTGCGCAAGACGCTGGGAGCAATACCGCCATATTCGATGCTCAGCTTCGAGCCCTCAAAGCATCCGCAACAAGGACAGCGGCTGCTCGCCCCGACAAAGTCGTCCCCCGCTCGCTTGCGGAGGCCCTTCAGAGCTTCGACACTGCGGGTGAGGCATTCGCCAAACAGCCCACACCGGAAACATGGAAAGCCGTCGTCAAGGCATCGGAAGCGGTGTTCGCAGAGGGCAATGCCGATCTGGCGGCCCTGCTGGAAGACCGCATTGAACGGGAATGGGGTCGGATCTGGATTGAAGTCGGATCGTCTGCGGCCATCCTGCTACTGGCCCTTGGACTTACCCTCGTGATAGCCTCCGGGCTCTCCCGCCGACTTCGCGTCTTGTCTGGCGCACTGGACTCGCTCAGCAAAGGTAAAGACGTCGGAACCATACCGTTCCAGGACGACAGGCATGAGACGGGTGTCATTGTCAGTACGCTAACCGCTTTTCGGGCCAATCTCGAAGAGACGGAACGCATGCGGACGGTCCAACACCGCCTCGAAGAAGATGCTATCAACGAACGCCGGGCGGCCATGCTTGAACTGGCCGATACATTCGAAGCCACGGTGATGACGATTGTGGATCGTCTGGGAGCCTCGGCTCAACGGCTTCGAGCGGTCTCAGAAAGCCTGGCTGTCGTTGCCGAGAACACGTCCTCGAACAGTGATCTGGTGGCGAACAGCATGGAGGGCACAAGCATGAGTGTGCAATCCGTGGCTGGCGCGACCGAAGAAATGGCCGCCTCGACGCAGTCGATTGCCCATCAGGCCCAAACCGCCGCGGTTGCAGCCGAGAGTGCCGCCGGAGAGGCTGATCAGGCCATGTCGGTCATGTCGGAGATGCAATTGGCGGCGGAGCGCATTGGTACGGCGGTCGAGCTGATCGCCAGCATCACATCCCAGACCAACCTGCTGGCTCTGAATGCGACCATTGAGGCCGCGCGAGCTGGCGAGGCTGGGAAAGGGTTCTCGGTCGTTGCCGCTGAAGTAAAGGCACTTGCCCAGCAAACTGCCAAGGCCACAGAGGAAATCACAAAACAGGTCGAGGGCGTTCAGTTCGCCACCCAAAATGCGGGTGCAGCAGTGGCGGCTATTTCCGAAGCCGTACTGCGGATGAAAGGTATCTCTGAAGAGATTTCCCACTCCGTGGGAGAACAGACCTCTGCGGTCAGCGAGATTTCCCAATCCACCCAGGAAGTCGCAGCCACAACGTCGCGCATTACGACAGCGGTGAACGAGGTGTCTCAGTCTGCGCGGGATACTGGCATCAAGGCGAGGGATTCGTTTGACGAGATCGTCGAGCTGTCTAACCAGACGCTCAACTTGCGAAAGGTTGCGAGCCAGTTTCTGCAGGATATCAGAGCAGCTTAAGGAGTGCGTGGCGCTACGTCAGATGACGGACACGGCAAACGATCGTCCGCCCAAAATTTCACGATCAATCTCAGACGATCGATGCTAAAAGTTCTGATAAACACCAATAAGTTGCACGAGATCCGCATGATCGGCTCCTGTCGTTAACGAAAGGCTTTGAATGGAGTAATCCATTTGAAAGAGCATCGCTCGTGCCGCGTCATGGCGGATGAGACTTAGTATCCAAAAGAAGGCAGCGAACCGAATGCCGCAAGTTACTTAGGTGATGCGGTGCAAGCTGGAGGCAGGATTTAGTATCATGCCGCATGCAGTTAGCTTCACACTATGTTCCCCGCAGGTGTATTCAATAATCAGCGCACACCCGAATTTCTGATCCTTTCAATTGTCGCATCGCGTTATCAACATGTGTGCCAAATTGCTTCCCGTCGTAGATAGACGCACTCGTATTTCAGCGAGCGCCAAAGCCGCTCGATAAGAACAGTGTCAAGCCTGCGTCCGCGTCCGTCCATGGACAGGCGGACGCTGGCGTCACGCAAGAGCTCTGTGAACCTCGGACTGGTGAACTGGCTGCCCTGATCGGTATTGAAGATGTCTGGTCGACCGTGTTTCGCCATCGCTTTTTCCAGGGCCTCGTTGCTGAACTCGACATCCATCGTATTGCTGAGCCGCCAGGCCAGGACCTTGCGGCTGAACCAGTCCATGATGGCGACGAGGTACAGAAGCCGCGGCGCATGAGGATGTACGTACACTGCGACGAAATTATTGTGCTCTGCGCCCGCCACATCGGCCGGGAATCTAGTTGCAAACGCGTGACACTTCTGTGGGCAAAAAAGGGATTTACCAAAGGGTAGACAAGGATACGCGCGTACAATCTGAAAGATTGTCATAATGGCTGGAGATCGCCTTTGTCGGGTATAATTGTAACAGTTGCGTCATGTATAATTTTCTCACTTTTTTATAATAAAAATTTAGGGACAAGACGCTCGACCCAAGATTATAGACAGCCGTTTAACGTAGCTCTCATTCCCATTTCAATTTTTATACCCGCTGTTTTTCAGTTAATAAATCATAAACGCTTTGAATTTCAAGATTCATCAAATTTATCATTTCTCGTAATAGCAACATTTTTTGCTGATGGAATTTCTCGCTTATTAACAGGAAACAGATGCGAAAAATCGATAATAAAAAAAATGGTTCTATTTATATCCTATGGAGTTTTATTTTTATCATGCGCCGAAATTATTTTTCATGTAACTAAACTCGTGATTATATTGTCGACCTACGTTTACGGCGGACCTGAATTGATTTCGATTACCTGTGCTGCTGCGTTAGCATCTTTTTATATTATTTTTCCTATTAGACGTCTGCAGCACGGACTTTTTGTGGCTAGCGGACTAGTTTTTTCATTAGGCTGCGCTCTCACTTTATTGATAAATAAAATGGAAATAAATACGAATTTTTTTAAATTTGAAATACTTCATTATTATTATTTGGAAATTCCGATCCTGTTGCATTCCCTGAGCATAGGCGGTTTGTTTGCTACAGCACTTCTTAGCCTTTGGTATTTTCGTGGAAGAGTTGATGGGCCTGCGCACTGGACAGGTCGCGACGTCAGAGTAATGGCTGGCGCCATCTCCAGTTTTGCTGTGACGCTCAGTGCGTATTTTAAATGGAAAGGCTCTTCATATTCAAACGTCTATGCAATTCCCATTTTAGAACCCTTCTTTGTTAGTGCAATATTTCTTTTTTTAGTGGGCGCGTTGTCGAGCTTCATTGACTGCGCCGTTGAAGCTACGCAGGACGCATTTGGGCTCGATCTAGACATCCCTGGGAGCGCTCTGCGAGGAGGTATATTTGCGGCCGCACTATTGCTTGGCACAATTCCAATATTTAGCGCGGGAAATTGAGTGTAACCCAAATGCGAAGGAGATCGTTGAGATCTTGGTGCGCGGCGGTCGCAGCCTGAAGGTGCCGGCGGATCTGGATCGAGGGCTTTTGTCGTCATTGATCGCGTGCGTGGAAGCGTCATGATCGGGCCGTCGGGGGAATGTGAAGGTCTACCTGGCGTGTGGAGTGACGGATACAGCGGTGCACATGCCGAGTGCTAGCCCAAGTAATCCGACGTCAAGGTGTTTCTCTCACCCCCCAGCACCAGCCTCGACCCTCAATGGCAACAATCGCCCTGACCGGGTGTTTCTCTACAGTTGACCGCCGGAGCGGACTGAGCCGTGGATAAAGCGTGAGGTAACGTCGACAATGGCAGCCAGATCAATTCCATTCGAACCTGTCGTATCGCAACCCTTCATTAACGTCACATTTTAATAAACTCGAAACAGCACCTCACGTATCATCGTTATTCAGTGAGTGAGGGCAAAGAAATGCCTGGTGTAAACAGAGACTACTTACATACCGCAGGGAACAGGGAAGACCTTATACTCCACATTCCCCGAGAGGACGCCGCTTATATCGTTGAACGGTTACGCGAGACCCGCGCAGCAGAGCTGCGTCGGGCGTTTATCATTGATCTCGCGCCACTTTGCGACGTTTTGAATGAAAAGTGGGATCGTAAACAGCCTTTTGTAGTTGATCTCCTGATTACAACCTTCAAAAAGAAACATCCCGAACCAAATTGGTGCCTTCCGTTATCAGAGCACTTATTTTTATGCGTGATGCCGACCCTCGGCGAAAATGCCGGAGCCCGTGCAACGGCCGACCTGCGTCAGGCTGTTGTTGACCATTTCGTGGGCAGCGTTGATGAGCCCCCCAGGCTGTATTGGGTGACGGTAACCGACACGGACCGTCTCTATCTTCATGCGATGACGCCCTTTGGATTTTACGATGCCAGCGACAGCAGTGAGGCTTCTCAACACGGCGGTGCGCAAAATTTTACAGATTCAACCGCTGTTAGAACTCACAAACACGGTGCTTTGTGGAAAGTGGCTGAGACCCCGTATCGCATACTTTGCACACTTGAGCCTCTTTTCGAGATGCGTAAATTGACGATGATAGGTCATAGGCTCAAGGTCACCGTCCTACCCCTAGATAGCAACAGCGCTGTAGACCGGAAGCAGTTAGCTAACCTCGACTGGTCGATACGTGAGCGTATAGACATCGCCAATTTGCAGTTAGGCATAAGTCAGCTCCGGGCAAAAGCGCCTGATCAACGACGTATGGTCATGGTTGTCCCTGCCGCCTTTTCGACGTTTTCAAGCACTCGTGGGCGCGCCAGGATGATTACAGAAGTGTCCAGGGGTTGTAAGGAGCTCGGGATTAGATGCATTTTCGAAGTTAAAGACATCGACGGCGTACCGACGGGTCGGATGTCAGAGATTGTTGCTATGCTGCGACCGTTCTCAATGACCTGCATCGGCAGCGTAAAGGCCAATCCCAAATCTATATCGGGCGTCAAGGATTGCGGCCTCGGTGGCGTAAGCGTCTGTATTGACGCAGGCGAAACCGACGACACTGAACTTGAGAGCCAGCTGTCACTCCTGAGCGCAGCGGCGCGGATCAGTGCTGGCGCTTGCATGGTTGAAGGATTTCAGTCTCTTCGACAACTGGCAGTCGCCAAGGTAGCGGGAATAAGTCACGCGAGCTTACAGGCAGAAGTAATGTGAGCTCTTAAGGAAGGCCGGAGAACAAAATGCCAAATGTCATCGTTCACACATGTCTAATCGTCGACGACAGCCGAACTGTGCGAAAATATGCGCGATCAATTCTCGAACATCTGGCGTTCGAGGTGAGCGAGGCGCGCAATGGGGCACATGCCCTTCTTTTGTGCGAACGTAATATGCCCGATGCGATCCTGTTAGACTGGAACATGCCTGTTATGGACGGCCTGACGTTTTTAAAGGAATTGAGAGGACTGGGTTCGATCAAACAACCACGAGTGGTCTTTTGTACGACCGAAGGGGACATGGTACATGTTAGCGACGCGCTCTGCGAAGGCGCGGATGAGTACATCATAAAGCCTTTTGATGATGCAACCGTTGCGCACAAATTCCGACAGATTGGCTTAGTTTAGGCGCCATCCTCCAATGGCGATCAACCGCGAGGCCGCCGCCGGCATTACTGGCAGTTTCCGACCTTTGGGTCGCAAGAAACTTCAAGACCTCGTGATGTAACGGTCATGTCAAGGCTCATTGCGGCAGCCCATGCCGCACATGCGCGGCGGTCATGAACACGCGCTTGCCCCGCGCATCAGTCGGTAACGAGGGCTCGATCCGCTCCCATTGTGCATCGGAAAACCAAAAGAAAGCAGCCATCTCACCCTCATGGACGAAGGATTGAATCACGACATCCCACTCATGAAAACCCGCTTATTGGGTCCAGACGGTAATCATTACCCCTTTGCGCCAAGCGAACAAAAAGACGACGAAATGGGTTCAGCGTGTCATTATTGCCATCTCTCGAAGAGGGATCTGAGACTCAGCTAACACTTAGGCTCAAGCAGTAACATCCAATTAACAAAACGGCGTTACGTTGCCAGGGGGTTAACCTTAGCATTGAAGTTGCGATGGCGAACACAGAACTCCAAAAATCCGCGGCAATGGCCTCGATTGGTGTCATATTCACTCTACTTACTTTCTGCGTAGCACTTACGCCTAAGTCGAGCGGGCCCGTAGCCGTTATCGCCAATCCACTCTCATCGAATGCAGATTTCGACGTCATAGACGTGATATTGCAGGCTGATGGAGAGCTGATTTCCGGCACCCCTTCGGGTCGGATAGTCATTGCGCAATCGAAATCTCCTGGTTTTGTGATCCGCCTCTACAAACATGGGGCGTTTCTGGTTTTCAATCCCCGCGTTCTCGCCGGTTGCCAAAGGTCATAGATATGAATCTTCTAAATTCCCTCAGAAACCGGTTTGGCGCCGCCTTTATAGCCTTTCTTTGGATCAACGTCGTAGCAGTCGCCGCTTTGCCAGTTGTGTTCCGCACGGGTGCCTCACTCCTATTTCCTTTCGCTATCGCTTGTGCTGTCACTGGGTTGGCGACCTTCCTTTGGTGGCAAGATCGAACGGGCCCGCAGTCCCGCATGGTTAGCTCCATGGCCTTGGCCGTTCTCGCTTGTGAACTGGTCTACGTATTCGACGGTCACGGGTACCAAGTCGACATGCATATGTACTTTTTCGCCTCGTTGGCGCTGGTGGCCGGCTGGTGTGACTGGCGCGCCTTAGTTGGTTACAGCGCTATCGTGGCTGTCCATCATTTGGGGTTGAATTACGTCATGCCGACGGCAGTTTTCCCGTCGAGTAGCCCAGATCTCGAGCGTGTGGTCATACACGCCATTATCCTCGTAGGGCAAACAGGCGTCCTCGTATGGATCGTGCGCACACTTCAGCAAAGCTTCCATGACGCGAGCGACGCGCTGGACAGTGCGCGGGCCGCAGAAGCCGAGACGAAGGCGATGTCGCAACGAGAAGCGGCAGTAAAAGAAGAAGAGATGCGCCAAGTCCTTCGACGTGATGAGTTGGCCAAATCCCTGATCGCTCAAGTGCAAAATATGACGAAGGGCTTCAATCAAAACGCACACGAAATCGCTCAGGCCGCGAAGGGCCTCAGCGGGGCGGTACAGGAGACCACACAGACAACCGCAAAAGTAACAACTTACGCACAGGCAGCCGCCAGAAACGTCAACACCGCTGCCTCGGGAACCGGAGAGCTTGCTCATTCCATTCAGGAAATCAACACTCAGGTCGCTCGCTCCGCAGAAATAGCAGGGTCAGCAGCTACCGCCGCTTCCGCGACAAGTGAAAACATATCCGTTCTGACAGATGCAGCTTCAAGGATTGGCGATGTGATCGTACTAATCCGCGAGATTGCAGCGCAAACCAATCTACTTGCTCTAAACGCCACGATTGAAGCCGCACGGGCGGGCGATGCAGGCAAAGGCTTCGCGGTCGTCGCGACCGAGGTCAAATCGCTGGCGAATCAGACCGCACGTGCGACCGACGAGATAGCCGCAAAGGTGAACGAAATCCAATCCGCTACCACGGTAACCGTCAGTTCGATCGGCGAGATCGTGCAAACGATCGAACTTATCCGTCAGTCAACGACCGCTATAGCCGGCGCCGTTTCTCAACAAGGTACGGCCACGCAAGACATCGCTGCGAGCACGGTCGAGGCCGCGAATGGAACGGTCGAGGTGACCCAGCAGATCGCTACTATCTCGGCAGCGGCTCACGAAACAGGCGCCGCCGCAGAGCAACTGAGGGCTCTTTCGGACGATCTCGCCCACCGTTCGACGGTTCTAGAGAGCGAAGTTGGCTCTTTCGTTGAAAAAATGCGCTCCGCCTCGTAAATCTTTCCCCAATCGCGTTTAACTTGAAGTTTGTAGGTGAGGGCCTGAAGGTCGCTTATCCTTGTAGCCGGGAAGCGGGCGGACTTGATCTGATCGAAGATCGTGCAGTCCGCGCGTTCAACCGGATGCGCGCCTTCCTTATTTAGCCGGGCATCACGGTCCGAGTCGGCGTACGAGCCTTACGCAACTCGCTGTTTGAGATTCTCGACACCCGTGCGGATGAAATCTCGCACCGGATGAGCCAACTGATCAACGGTCTCTATGAAAACTGGTTGTGGCTCGATGTACTCATCGAGACGTTGTCACGAGAGATCGAATAGATCAGCCAGAACGACGTCAACTGTCGTCGGCTGATGAGCGTTCCGTGCGTCGGCACCTTGATCTTTTCGGCATTTGTTGCGGCCAGGCTCCGCTCGGTGCAATGGGGATACCATGTATGCTCCACATCTTAGCCTTAGCTTCACAATGACGTAAACCAGTTGATGAACGCGTCCGCGTCCTCGTTCGCGCCATGGCCTGCATCCCAGTACATCGCCGAATTCACTGTGCGCTTGTTTGCATTCAGCGCCGCGGACAGATTTGCGACAACGGAGAGCGACGTGTCGGTATCCTTGGTGCCGACGCGTATCCACCAATGCTTAGCCGTGGACACGTCGGACTTTCCGATGAAGAACATAGGATTCATAAGGTTCAGTAAGTGCGGAATATCAGCGTCAATAGCAGGGGCGCCTGAGACGTGTTTTTGACTGAATGCCGTGAAATGTCTGGCCTTGGTCTTATCCCGACCGAACAGATTGTTTTCGCCCGCCGACAGGTCAAACGCGTCGAAAGCGGGAAGACCTTTTTTGCGAGCCCCGACGTGGGAAATATAATCAGACCAGCCAAAGCTGGCCTTTCCGGATTTCCAGCGAATATGAGGATTCTTGGCGAGATACGCGGCACGATCTTCTGAAGAGAGCTTCGACATGTAGTGTGTGGCCGCGGGCTGAAGATACATTTTGAGCAGATAGTCTGCATAGTTAGCCGATGTTAAAGGTCCAAAGCCACCAAGACCCTTGAGTTTAAGGGAGGACTGATAGGCGGCAAATCCGCTTTTCAACTGAACCGACAGGTTCTGATCCACCGCGGAACCCCTGCTGAGCGGGTTTGTGCCCCAGTTCCATTCGTAGGCCATATCGGCGTGTTCAAGGTCGGTGATCGGGCACCACGAACCGACCGCAAAGATTGCATCGCTGGCGTCCGCCGCGCCTATCTCCTCCAGATAGGGTGCAAAGAGAGGGCTATCGCCCGATGCCCCTAGCAAGGCGGACAAGGCACCGCCGGCGCTGGTCCCGGAAGAAACAATCCGATCCGTATCGCCTGGAATACGACCTTTGTTAAAACGCACGTATTTTACGGCTGCTTTCAGGTCCACAATCGCAGCCGGTGCCACGCCATAATAGTTTCCCGCAGCATCGGTCAGGGTCCGCCCGCGCGCGCCCGGCTCCACGACCGTCATCCCCGCAGCCAGTGCCAGATCGGCATTGGAAACACGCTTTCCTCCGGCGATCATAGCGTTCCCGCCACTTTGAACCTCAGCGCCTATCCCAGTCAGAGGTGCGGCTTGCGGTGAGAGTTGCATACCCATAGGCGGCAGACCTCTCATGGGTGCCCCACCGACGCCCGTAGCCTCTGCCACCGAGGACGGCATATAGCCACCGACAGAGTTGGAGAAAAGAATGGGGGAAGCTGAGCTGTCGACCGGCTTGCCATCTATGCTGACCGGAACGCTGATATTCAGGCTCTGATAGGTAATATCTACAGGCGCGGAGACGTAAGGAATGGCCTTATAGAAGCGATAGGCAACCACGCGATCTCCCTGCGCCGTCTGAATCGTTTTCGTCAGCTGTGTAAAATTATTGGTATCGAAAACGAGACTGCGTGTCTGAGCCCGCGCCCCGACCACACCCATGCCACTGAGGATACCTGTGGCAAGCGTGGCCTGCATGATCTGGCGTCGATTAGTCATTTCTGTAGTCCTGTCTGGAAAGCTTTTGGGAGAAAGACCTAGAGGCCTCGGGATTTAAGAGCGGCATCGAGGCGCGGGTAAACGCGGCGGGCATTTCCTTCGAAGACATTGTATTTGTCCTCAGGCGAAATCGCCAGAGCGTCGACATAGCGCTTTGTATCATCGAAATAAAAGCCGGTCTGCGGGTCGATACCGCGCACGGCCCCGACCATTTCCGACCCGAACAGGATGTTTTTCGTGTCGATAACTTCGAACAGCAGGTCGATGCCGGGCTGATGATAGACGCAGGTGTCGAAGTAGACGTTCTTCATGACATGTTCGCGCAGGTCCGGCTTCTTCAGCATGTCCGCCAGCCCGCGATAACGGCCCCAATGGTAGGGCACCGCGCCGCCGCCATGCGGGATGATGAGGCGTAAGGTCGGGAAGTCCCTAAACAGGTCGCCTTCGATGAACTGCATGAAGGCCGTGGTGTCGGCATTGATGTAATAGGCCCCGGTGGCATGGAAAGCCGGATTGCACGAGCCCGACACATGGATCATCGCCGGAACATCCAGTTCGACCATCTTCTCGAAAAACGGATACCAGTATCTGTCGTAAAGCGGCGGCGCGGAAAAATGCCCGCCCGATGGATCGGGATTGAGATTGCAGCCGACAAAGCCCATGTCAACGCAGCGTTCCAGTTCACGGATCGAGCCTTCCAGCGACACCCCCGGCGACTGCGGCAACTGACAGACCCCGATGAAATAGTCGGGATAGAGGTCGACCACCCGCTTGATCAGATCGTTGCATTCGACCGTCCAGCGCTGCGACACGCCCTCATCGCCGATGTGGTGCGCCATCACCGAGGCGCGCGGGGAAAAGATGGTCATGTCCGCGCCACGTTCCTTCAGAAGGCGCAACTGGTTCTTTTCGATGCTTTCGCGGATTTCGTCGTCGCTGATGACCGGGCCGTCGGGATCGGGCTTCAGTGGATCGCGGATCTTTGCCAATTGCCCGTCGCGGAAAACCTGAAGCGGCGAAGGTGCGGTCGTGTAATGGCCATGGCAGTCGATGATGAGGGGTGTTTCGAGGCTCATTGAGCTGCCTCCTCCTGAGTAAGTTGCGCCCTTATGGCGTCGAGCATGCTGATCAGATCGGCCTCACGCAGGGCCGAGGCGAAGGCGGGCATTTGCGCCTGAAGGTGGGCCGTGGCCGTGGCCATCAGGGCGGGAACCCCCGCCTGCTCCACGGTCTTTGCCGCCTCGAACATCTCTTCGGAGCGTCGCGTGCCGTGTTCCAGCGTCCGCGAAATCATATAGTGGGCATAGCCATGCCAGTCGGGATGCGGGAACAGGTTGTTGAGCGAGGCCAGAACCTCGGCCTCAACCCCGTGAAAACGCGCCGCCAGCAGGGATTCGGTAATCAGCGCCTCAAGCCCCTTGATCATCACGCTGCGGCACAGCTTGGTGGCGGCGGCCCGCCCCCAGCTCTCCGAGCAGAATTTCGCGCCCGCAAAGCCCAGTCCCTGAAGGACCGGCAGCACGTCACGGGCGTGCGGACCGCTGAGCAGTATCGGCGCGGCGATGGTCTGAGGGTGGATCGGCGACATGACCGAGGCCTCGAGAAACCGCCCGCCTGCGCGTTCGATGGCCAGTGCCGCCTCGAACTTGGTGCCGGGTGAGGCTGAGTTGAGATCGAGGTAGATGGCTCCAGGCTTAAGGCCACCGATAACGCTCTGGGCGGCTCTTACGGTCTGAGCTGCCGTCACCGCCGAAAGGATCAGGTCCGCGCCGTGGGCCGCCTCAACGGCTGTGCGTCCCCTGACAATTTCCATACGTGCGGCGGCCCGCGCGACAGGAGAACTCCCATCGGCAAGAGTCAGATCGAAGGTTTTCAGCGTCAGATCGGCGCGCGCCTGCAATGCCGCCGCCAGAGCCTGACCCACCTCACCGAACCCCAGAAGCAGGATGGTTTTCACGCTCATGCCGCATCCTCTGGCCACAGGGTTTTCGGCACGAGCACCTCACCGCGCATCAGCAGGCGCGCAGTCCGCAGCAGGGCCGAACGGGTGACCTTCAGGCCCGCCCCTTCGCCCGTCATCTCCATCTCGATGCTGAAAAAGCCGCTCGGGTGCTCGATGTCGAAGGTCTTCGCACCAGATATGCCTTTGCCCCCCGCGACCGAACCTTTGAGCGCCAGAGCCGTAGCGACGCTGACCGCACCCAGAACGCCGATAGCGTCATGCACACGATGGGGGATGAAGGTGCGGGTCGACACATCACCGCCCTCACGCGCCGGGGAAATCAGCGTCATTTTCGGCACCGACTTTTTTGTCACGTCGCCGAGGTTCATCAAGGGTCCGGCCTTGAGGCGGATGGCTTCGACGCGGGCACGGACCTCAGCATTGGCCTCGATCTCTTCGGGGCTCTCCACCCCGCTCAGGCCGAAGTCAGAGGCCTGCATGACCACGACTGGCATACCGTTGTCGATAAGGGTGACCTTCACGCCGTCGATTTCGTCCGTCGCGTTACCGGTGGGCAAAAGCGCCCCCGTGCTTGATCCCGCCACGTCGAGGAAGTTGAGCATGACAGGGGCATGCGTCCCCGGGACGCCGTCGATGCGCGCCTCACCGGCATAGGTCACGCGTCCGCCCGGGGTCTGGACCGTCGCTTCGGCAATAGAGGCGGTGTTGACCATGAAGATGCGCACCCTCGTCACATCGCCGGTCGCAGAGATCAGGCCGTTTTCGATGGCGAAGGGACCGATCCCGGCGAGGATATTGCCACAGTTCTGCTGATCGGTGACGATGGCCCTGTCCGGGAAGATTTGCAGAAACAGGTAGTCGATATCGGCGTCGGCACGTTCGGATTTTGACACCACGGCGATCTTGCTGGTCAGCGGATGCGCCCCGCCCACGCCGTCGATCTGACGCGGATCGGGCGATCCCATCGCCGCCAGAAGCACGGCATCGCGCGTTGCCACATCAGTGGGCAGATCCGCTTTGAGGATATAGAGCCCTTTTGAAGTGCCGCCGCGCATCAGGCTGGCCGGAATGGCGCGCTGACTCATTTCAGGTAATCCGCCTGTGAGACGTAGACCAGCCCCATATCCTTCAGCTTCTGGCGCATGTCGTAGATATCGAGACCCAGTTCGCCGTTCTCAAACCGCACCCGGCGCGCCTCTTCGGAAGCGGCGCGGGCATCGGCCCTGGCCGCAACTTCTGTGGCCTTTTCCAACGGCACAACGCAGACACCGTCTCTATCGGCCACGATCACATCGCCGGGACGCACACAGGCGTCGGCGCAGACGACCGGCACATTGACATTCCCCAGAGTCGCCCGCACGCAGCCACGGGCGAAAATTGCCTTCGACCACACTGGGAAGCCGATCTCCTGCAGGGTCGAAGTATCGCGGACCCCGGCATTGATGATCAGACCCCTCACACCTCTTGCCTTCAGCGATGTGGCCAGAAGATCGCCGAAATAGCCATCTTCACTCGGTGAAGTCGGCGTCACGACCAGAACGTCACCCGGCTGGCACTGTTCGACGGCGACGTGGATCATCCAGTTGTCGCCGGGCGCCAGCTCCACCGTAACCGCCGGTCCGGCGATCGCGGCGGGATAGATCGGCCGGATTGAAGCGGCCATAAGACCCTTTCGGCCCTGCGCCTCATGCACCGTAGCGACACCGTGGCGTTCCAGCGTGGCAACCGCAGAAGGATCTGGGCGTTGAATATCGGTAACAACAATAGGCATGTCTTCCTCTCCATCTCTTGAACCGTGGATATAATCGGGGCTTCGAGAGCGGAAATCGGAAGGGTGGAACTTGCTATAGGTTTTTGTTACTCTCTTCTGACGATGATCAAACTTCGACGCATTAGGGTGGCTTTAGCTATCAGACAGACTGGAAGCGCGGCGGGCGCGGCGGAGCGGTTACATCTGTCTCAGCCTAGCGTTACTGAGGCAATTGCCCGACTGGAATCGGACCTGGACACTCCCCTTTTTGAGCGATCCTCGAAGGGCATGAGGCCTACCGCCGAAGGGGAGGTCTTTTGTGCCCGCAGTGCAGAGGCATTCGATATTCTCAACGACGCGGCAAGACAGTGTGCCAAAGGCGCGGCACCTAACCCGACCTGGCCGCGTCAGGTAAACGAGCTCCACCTTAGAACGGTCGTCGCCCTTTCCCGAACCGGTCGCTTTACTCTGGCAGCACAAAGTCTCAACATGGCGGCGGCCGCGGTTCATCGCGCGGCGCGGGAATTGGAAACGCTCAGCAGACTCACCCTATGGCGACGCGCGCCCGCCGGCATCACCCTTACTCCCACAGGTGAGGTGGTAGCTCGGGCCTCGGCTCTTACCTTGCGAGGAATGGAACTCGCGCGCGAAGCTATGATGGAACAAAAAGGCGTGTTTGATGGCCAGTTGCGCATAGGCGTCCTGCCCCTTGCACGAGCTATCTGGGCACCTATGGCCATTGCCGCGCTTTTGGACACCTACCCTCGCGCACGCATCAAGATCATTGACGGCTCCTATGCCGAATTACGGCATGCCCTTCTCGATGGCGACGTAGACATGGTGATCGGTGCCCTACGGCCCGAAAAAGACGTTACCGACATAGTTCAGTATCCTTTGTTTTCGGATCCTTTATCCGTGATTGCCCGATCAGGTCATCCTCTGGCAGGGATGACAGCCGTCACCCCTGACGTTTTGCATACCCTGACATGGGCTTTGCCCCGACCGGATACGCCGGCACGACAGATGTTCAACGCCTTCTTTTCTCGTTATAACCTTAGTGCACCCTCCGAAACCGTAGAATGCGGGTCTTTGGCGGCTCTCAGGGGGCTTTTGAGCCTGACGGATATCGTCACGCCCCTATCCCCCCGGCAGGTACAGTTCGAACTTGAGGCTGGCTCTCTTGTGGTCATTGGCCCACCCCTTGAGGGTACGGAACGCTCGATAGGGCTGGCCGAGCGAAAGCACTTCCGCACAACCCAGCTTTATAACGCATTTAAGGCCGCCTTAGTCCGGGCTGCCTGAACGTCTTTCGGCTGCAACGGCTTTCAGGGTTTCAAGAAAGGCGGCCTGCAAAGAGCTGGGAAGCCAATCACGTCTGAATGTGATGCCGATGTCTCGTCTTGAGCCCGCTAGGCAACCACTCAAAGGTTGCAGCAGGCCCGCCGCCTGTTCAATCCGAAACTGATCGGCCGACATGAGGGCCAGCCAGTCACCGGCAAGAAGAAGACCTCTGGTTGTCAGTATGGAGCTGCATTGCACCGTCTGGGCCGGTCGGGAAGCGTGTTCAAACAGGCGCTCCCAATAAAGGCGCATAGGGGCACCGGGCGCTCCAATTACCCAAGGGTAACAAGACAAGGCCTCATAAGGGACAGGCTGGCCTTCGAGAGGATGCCCTTTGCGACCGACAATGTAGAGATCATCCTCAAAAAGGGTCACCTGTCTGATGTCAGGCAGGCCTTCGGTGCTCCGCAGCGCGCCGATTATCACATCAATCTCACCGCCCTGAAGCGCCGAAAGGTGCTCAAGATAAGGCCCCTCCAGAACGACAATCTCCGCAGCGGGCGCTATAGAATAGAAGCGCGACAGGGTTTGCGGCAGAAGAGCGGCTCTGGCCAGAGGCAGAGTCCCGATCGTAAGCCGCCCGGAATGCACGGAACTCAACGACGCAATATCATCGAGCCCGGCCCGCAATTCTGCCAATGCGAGGCGCACATCCCTGCCGAGGCGCTCCCCGGACACCGTAGGACGAAGATACTGCCCCACCCTGATGAACAGCGAAACGCCGAGCACCAGTTCCAGTTCACGTGTGGCCCGATGGATTGCTGGCTGTGACAACGAAAGCTGCCGCGCCGCCTCGCTAAAACTACCGAAGCGTTCGACAAACAGAAACGCACGAAGCTGAGTTGACGAAATATGTCGCTGTGGAAACGATAATGGCGAAAGGCGGCCCACTTTACGGATGTGGCTACAGCATTCTTCAATGCGGCTTAGGGCTCTGTCCACACGCGGCAAAAATATTTGACCGGCCGGGGTCGGCGCGCACCCTCCTCGTTCCCGATTAAACAAGCGTTGCCCTATCTGAAGCTCAAGCTTCGCTATACCTTGCGTAAGCGTAGGTTGCGATAGATTTACGACGGCAGATGCACGGCTAATCGTACCCAGGCGAGCCACCTCAGCCGCCGCTTCCAAATGCCGAAGATTGAATATACCCGGATCCCTCATAAACACCCTATAACATAATTCTATAGACTGTGCGCAAATCCGTTTTGCGTTTTTCTACGTTTCGCGTCAGCAGTAAGCTAACTTATAAGTCGGCGGCAAAGGCACCGCCGTCTGTCAGGGATACATCAGGCTCGCGCCCGGCACAGAGCGGCGCTATCCAAGACCTCGTGAAAGTTAGTCCTAATGGCTCAGATAATTGGCGCGATCGCCAGCTCGCATACGCCCACGATCGGTTACGCGCGCGACACCAATAAGCACGCCGACCCTGCCTGGAAGCCCATCTTTGATGCCTATAGCCCGATTCAGGACTGGCTTAGCGCGCGCAAACCCGATGTGCTGTTTTTCATTTATAACGATCACATCACATCTTTTTTCTTCGACCATTACTCCGCGTTCTGTCTTGGGGTTGATGACCAGTATTGCGTGGCTGATGAAGGTGGAGGATCGAGAGACTTGCCCGCGGTCAAAGGGCACGCCGCGCTTGCCCGGCATATAGGTCAAAGCTTGATGGCTGATGAATTCGATATGGCCTTCTTCCGCGATAAGCCGCTTGACCACGGGTGCTTTTCGCCCCTGTCAGTGCTGATGCCGGACACCCAGGCCGACTGGCCGGTTCAGATTGTTCCTCTGCAGGTAGGCGTTTTGCAGTTCCCGCTGCCGACTGCACGCCGTTGCTTCAAGCTGGGGCAGGCCCTGCGCAAAGCGATCGAGAGCTACCCTGAAGACCTTGATGTGGCCATTGTGGCGACGGGCGGTCTGTCGCATCAGGTTCACGGCGAACGGGCGGGGTTTAACAATCCTGAATGGGATGCGCGTTTTCTGGAACTGATCGAAAAAGACCCTGAACAGCTCGCGTCCATGACTCACGCGCAATATGCGACGCTTGGAGGCCTGGAGGGTGCCGAGGTCATCATGTGGCTGATCATGCGCGGGGCATTGCCCGAACATATACGCTGCGTACATAAAAGCTACTACCTCCCCTCGATGACAGGCATTGCGACAGCGGTTTTCGAGTCAGAACAGGATGAAGCCGCAAGTCCTGAAGCGCAAAGCGCGCAAAGGACGCATATCGCTCATCAACTCGCCGGCGCGGACGTCCTGGAAGGCACCTATCCTTACACCCTGGAGCGCAGCGCAACAGGGTATCGTTTAAATAAGTTCCTGCATCAGTTAATTGTCCCTGAGTTTCGCACCCGGTTTCGTCAGGATGAGGAAGCCTGTTTTGAAGCGGCGGGCCTCTCGGCTGACGAACGCGATCTCGTGCGGCGCCGGGATTGGCGAGGCCTCATTCATTACGGGGTAATCTTCTTTCTCCTTGAGAAGCTCGGCGCGGTCTGCGGTATCTCAAACCTCCACATCTACGCCGCCATGCGCGGAGAAAGCCTCGAAGCGTTCCAAAAGACGCGCAATCAGCAGGTCACCTACTCGGTCGCCCCCAAGCTTTAGGCGCAAGCCCCTTATCACTATTCAATCAAAAGACCTCTCGATGGTTCGAAGAGGTAACGGAGACGCTTATGGAAGATCCCCGCTCAATCATTGCGCGTGAACCCATGCATTTTCGCCAGATTCTGGCGATTGGCATAGCTACCGCACTCAACGCTCTCGACGGATTTGACGTCCTCTCGATCAGCTTCGCCGCCCCCGGTATTGCAAAAGACTGGGGCATTGATCGCGCGGCGCTGGGGGTGGTGCTGTCCATGGAACTATTCGGCATGGGCATTGGCGCCCTTTTGCTGGGCGCCCTTGCCGATCGTCTTGGCCGACGTCCGACGATATTGACCTGTCTTGTGATCATGGGTTCAGGGATGGGATTGGCATCGATTGCTCAGGACGTCGTGAGTTTGTCGGTGTTCCGCCTTCTTACCGGCTTGGGTATCGGCGGTATGTTGGCAGCGACGAACGCTGTGGTGGCCGAATGCTCAAATGCCCGACGCCGCAACCTGTCCGTAGCCATCATGACCGGAGGATATCCGATCGGCGCCATACTTGGCGGCATGCTGGCATCCTGGCTCATGAGTATCTCAGGGCGCTGGCAGACGGTTTTTGAAATCGGTGCCGTCATAACCTTTGTCTTCATTCCTGTCGTTTTATGGCTCGTCCCGGAAACCATCGCCTTCCTTTTGCACAAACGTCCAAAGGGTGCGCTTGAAAAGATCAATAAGAGCCTGAAACGACAAGGGCGCGCGGCTCTGGACGCTTTGCCCCCGCGCGAGGTGCAGACATCCAAGGTGAGCCTTCTGGCGCTGCTTAAACCTGACATGGCACTGATTACCCTGCTTCTGACAGTCGCCTATTTCGGGCACATGATGACCTTCTATTTTCTCGTAAAATGGATCCCCAAAATTGTTGCGGACTTCGGGTTTGCGCCGTCTCTGGCCGGCAGCGTACTCGTCTGGGCGAACGTAGGGGGTGCCACAGGTGCCTTCACAATGAGTCTGCTGACACAGAAGATCGGCGTACGCAAACTGGTCGTCAGCGCCATGTTGATGGGCGCTATTACAGTGACGATCTTTGGGCAGGGCTTTCACACCCTGGCCGCCTTATCCGTGGTGGCGTGTATCGGAGGCTTTTTCACCAATGGGGCAACCGCAGGCCTCTATGCGGTCATCGCGCAATCCTTTCCCGCATCTTTGCGTGCAGGCGGAACCGGTTTCGTCATCGGCATAGGGCGGGCGGGAGCAGCTCTGGGGCCGATTCTGGCGGGTCTGTTATTCACGCAGGGATGGCTATTGCCTGCCGTGGCCCTGGCTCTTGCTTCCGGAACAGCCGTCGGTGCCCTGGTGCTTACCCGCGTCCACTACCGTGAACAAACCGTTGCCTGATAGGAGTCCGTCATGAAAAATGTGTTTTTTAAAACAGCCTCCTTGGCTACCCTTGGTTTCTACGCCTTTACGGTCCACGCACAAACCTCGCCGGACGCAGCCATGCCCGCCAACAGGCCGGCGGTCCTGCCCCCTGCCCCGGCAGAGGCGGTCGCTGGTGGCCGAACCGGTGCTCCGAAATCCTTTCAGACCCATCGGTGGGCGGAAGACTGGTCAGCAGAACCCGAAGATGATGCGCCCTTCACCCGTCGTCTCAAGCACATAAGTCTTGGTCAGGGCGGAGCCTACCTGACCCTTGGGGGAGAAGCACGCATCTATTATACGGACTGGACACATGCGTCGCTGGGCTTGCGAAATGCCGACAGCAACAGCCCGACCCAGACCCGTCTCAGGCTTTCGGCCGACGTGCACGCGAGCCCATATCTGAGGGCCTATGTCGAGATTGGCGACAATCGTGAAACTGGTGAAACGACGGCAACAGCCCCCAATCAGGATAAGCTTGACCTCTATCAGGCCTTTATGGATGTGACTGTACCCCTGTCAGGGTCGCAGCGCCTGACCTTACGTCCGGGGCGGTTCGAAATGCCTCTTGGCAATGGGAAACTTGTTGGCGTCCGCGAAGGGCTGAACATGCGCTACACCTATCAGGGCGCTCAATTAAACTACAGCCTCGCGCGGCGGGCCTCGGTTACGCTCTTCGACGTGTATCCCGTAGATATACAAAAAGGGACGTTTGACGACGCCGTGAACCGCAACACGCACTTCCGCGGGGGATATATAAGCCTGCCGAAAGCCGTATCGGGCCTGAATCTCGATCTTTACGGATATGAATCAGACCGCGTGCGCGCCACCTTGTTTGAAGGCACCGGTCCGGATCAGCGAAAAAGTCTGGGGGCACGTCTGTGGCAGAAATCGTCACAGTGGGACATCGATGTGGAGATGGTAAAACAATCCGGAACCTTCAGCACAAAGTCCATTGATGCCTATGCTATGATGCTGGAAGCCGGATACCGCCTGCCGAATACAAAATACGAACCGCGACTTGGATTGAGACTGAATGTTTTCAGCGGCGATGACAAAGCCGGTGACAATCAGTCGGGAACCTTTGTGGCCCCCGCCCCCCGGCTGCCTCTGATCAGTGAAGCCGGCTTCTTTAACCTGGCCAACCTGATCGATGTCTATCCATCACTCACCCTAAAACCGGTCAAAGCGCTGACGCTCAGCATAGGACCTGATTTTTTGTGGCGTCAAAACGCCGCTGACGGGGTCTATATAGGCTCTTCGGGAGCCAGCTTTACTCCCTACGGTGAGGACCGCTTCATTGGGACCGAAATGAATCTGGAAGCCACGTGGCAGGTCAACAAAAATCTGCAGGTCAAGCTTTACGAAACCCGCTTTATCGCCGGTGACGCCTTTAAGGCATCGGGCGGAAAGGATGGGAACTATTTCGGGGTTATGACGGGCTATCGCTTTTGAAGCTTACTGTGTTTTTACGAAGAGAAGCAGTCCGATCGGAATCTGTAACAGGGTTTTGACGTGGCGCGCCATTTCCCTTACTTCTGGGCGAAATGACGCCGGACGTTTTGGTCTCCCGTCTCCGAGCGGCATATTGATCGACGCGTCCCCAACACACTAGACACTGACGTTCTGCGAAAATCGTCAAATAAATGGTCAATCAAATTCAATTGAATCGCAATACACTGAAAAACTAAGCAAATGCCGTTGTTATAAATTTTATAAATACATAATATCGGCATGGCGCTTCTGGGGGTGCGCATGCGCGCAATCCTCCCCTTGCGTGGTACGGTGGCTGAGGCCATAAATTGACGGTTTTTTCGTCACCAGCAACACGGTAGTTACATGCCACACGCCTGGCGAGATAACCCAAGGCGCGCAGCCTGTGATTTTATGTCATATTTAAAACTTCATTCACCCATCACGTAAGCGTCGTACAGCGTCCCTAGTCAGGCCCCATTCCATTCATGTTTTGGGGACAAAGACATGCTCGCCTTCCATCTGCGTTCGCTGCGCGCCACCGCCTCCTTGTGGCCGCTCCTGCCCACCGCGCTCCTGCTGGCTCCGGCGGTTGCGGCACACGCACAGACTCAGCCTGTTGCCCAAGAGACGCAGGAAGTCATCGTCACCGGCACCCGTGAAAAGGGTCGCACCAAATACGAGAGCCTGACCCCCGTCGATGTCATCTCGGCGAAGGCGGTTCAGGACGGCGCGTCGGCGGAACTGGCCGACAATCTGGCGCAGGTCATCCCGTCGCTTCAGGTACTGAAACTGCCGTCGTCGGACGGTCTGCAATTTATCCGCCCGGCGCGTCTGCGCGGCCTGTCGTCGGATCAGACGCTCGTTCTGGTCAATGGCAAGCGCTTCCACCGTTCGGCCTTTCTGGGCCAGCGCGGGGCGCAGGGGGCCGATCTGAACAAGATTTCGTCCTTGAGCGTCGGTCGCGTCGAAGTGCTGCGCGACGGGGCTTCGGCCCAGTACGGTTCGGACGCCATCGCCGGGGTCATCAATATCCAGCTGGATGAGCGTCCGGGCGTCAACGCCTATGTGCAAGGTTCGCAATATTACGAAGGCGACGGCGAAACCGTGCGCGCCGGTCTGAAGGCCGGAACGCGCTTCGATCAGGGCTTTTTGACCGCCTCGGTCGAATGGGCCGACGCCAAAATGACCTCACGCAGCCATCAGCGTCAGGACGCGCTCGACTATATGAAGGCCAATCCGGGCGTCGTTCTGCCCGACCCCGTACAGCACTGGGGCGCGCCGGACAGCCAGAGCTATAATCTGGCACTCAACGGCGCGTTCAATCTGGGCTTTGCCGAAGCCTATGGCTTCGCCACGGCGGCCAAGGGCGAAGGCATCAACGATATCAACTGGCGCATCCCCTCGGCCACGTCGAACGCCAGCGTCTATAAGACCGTACCCAGCTTCCCCGGCTGGGATCTGAAATCGGTCTATCCGCTGGGCTTCACGCCGCGCGAACAGGCCAAGTATCAGGACTATCAGGCCGTGGGTGGCGTGCGCCACACCGGCGACGTCTTCAGCTGGGACCTGTCGGCCTCGGTCGGTGAAAACGAGACCAAATTCTACCTCTATAATTCGATCAACGCTTCGCTGGGCCCGTCTTCACCGTTCGACTTCTTCCTCGGCACCCAGACCCAGCGCGAAGTCACCGTCAATGCCGATGGCGTCTATCGCCTCGATCTGGGCCTGAGCGAGCCGGTCAATATCGCCTTTGGGGCCGAACACCGCAAGGAAACCTATAAGGTCGGTGCCGGTGACAAGGCCTCCTACGCTGTCGGTGCCGGCGCCAAGGACGGACTCGCCGTCGGCTCCAACGGCTTCCCAGGCTTCTCCGACCTGCAGGCCGGTGAGTGGTCGCAGGACAGCGACGCCGCCTATGTCGATGTCGAAGCCAGGCTGACGCCGGAATGGACGCTGGGCGGTGCGGTGCGCTACGAAGACTTTGACAGCTTCGGCAGCACCACCAATGGCAAGGTCTCGACCCGTTACGAGTTCACGCCCTTCTTTGCGGCGCGCGGCTCGTGGTCCACCGGCTTCCGCGCACCAACGCCGGGTCAGATCAATTCGGTCTCCGTCTCGCAAGGTCTGGATACGGTGACGCTGCAAGTGTTCACCAATGGTCGCCTGTCGCCGCTGAACCCCATCGCCGTCAGCAAGGGCGCGAAGCCCCTGCAACCGGAAGACTCGACCAACAAGAGCGCCGGTTTCGTCTGGCGCACCGATTTCGGCCTGTCGGGCTCATTCGACATGTATCAGATCGAGGTTGATAACCGTCTGGGGCAGTCGTCCTCGATCACCCTGACGACGGCCGAAAAGAACGCTCTGGTCGCTCAGGGTTATCCGGCGGCGGCCAGCTTCACCTCGGTCTATTGGTACACCAACGACTACAATACCCGCACCAAGGGTATCGACGTGGTGACCACCTATGTGCGCCCGCTGTGGAATGGCCGTCTGAACCTGACGTTCGCCTATAACAACAACAAGACCTTGATCACCGGCGGGACGCTCAACGCCAACCCGACCACCAAGCGCGTCTTCGAAGAAGGCCTGCCGCAGAACAACGCCACCTTCACCGGCACCTTCCGCAAAGGGGCGTTTGAGTATCAGGTGCGTGCGCGTCACTACGGCGGCTGGACCGACTCGACCGGCAATTCCACCGGCGACATCTTCCAACGCTTCGGCGCGATGAACTTCGTCGATGCCTCGGTACTGTGGGACATGACCGACAAGCTGTCACTGAAGGTTTCCGCGGAAAACCTGTTCGACCAGTATCCGGAAAAGGCCGTCTTCCAGGCGTCGCGCGGCATCGAATATTCGCGTAACGCGCCTTACGATACCTATGGCGGTCAGTACTATGTGCGCCTGAACGCCAAATTTTGATTTAGGCTAAACTACCCTTTGGGGGCAGGTGTGAAAGCCTGCCCCCTTTTCTGTTTTTCGGGAACCCGCCATGCATCGCCGCCACCTTCTGAGCGCCGTCGGAGCGCTGCTGCCCGCCGTCGCTGCCGCGCAATCAGCACCCCCTGCGCTGACACCACCCTTGGGGCCGCAGGACGAGGCGGGCTGGGCGCGCATGGCTGAGGCCTTTCCGGCGCGGCCGCAGGGGCTGATCAATCTGGAATATGGGGCCTTCGGTCAGATGCCGCGCGCCGTCGAAGCGGCCTTTGCCCGCTATACGGCGCAGGTCAATCAGGAAGGCGCGGCCTTCACGCGGCGGGGTTTTATTCCCTACTATCTGAAACTGCGTCAGACGATAGCCACGGCCCTGAACGCCGATGCGTCTGAAATCGCCCTGACGCGCAACGCCACCGAGGCGCTTCAGGCCCTGATCAGCGGTTATAACCGTCTGAAGCCCGGTGACGCGGTTTTGATGGCCGACCACGATTACGACAGCATGCAAACGGCCATGCAGTGGCTGAAAACGCGGCGCGGGGTCGAGGTGGTGCGCCTCGCTCTTCCCCATCCGGCCACGTATCAAAACCTGATCGACGCTTACGAACAGGCTTTGAAGGCCAACACCGCGATTCGAATGATGCTGCTCACCCCTGTCGGTCACCGCAGCGGTCTGCGGCTCCCTGTGCGTGAGATCATCGCCATGGCGAAAGCGCGCGGTGTCGATGCGATCGTCGATAGCGCCCATGCCTGGGGTCAAAGCCCGGTCGATGTACGCGCCGAAGGCTTTGAATTTGCAGGCTTCAACCTGCACAAATGGATCGGCGCACCCGTCGGCGTCGGTGCCCTGTTTATCCGCAAGGACCGGGTGGAGGCCATCGACCCCTATATGGGCGAAAGCGTCAATCCGCGCGATCCCGTCACGGCGCGCGTCCATACGGGCACGGCCAATTTCGCCGCGCAAATGGCGGCCATAGACGCACTGGAACTGCACACAAAACTGGGCTCCGCGGCGGTCGAAGCCCGTCTGCGTTATCTGCGCGACCGGTGGGCTGAACCGGCGCGCGATCTGAAGACGATCGACATTCTGACGCCCGTCGATCCGCGCCTGCACATCGGCATCACCTCCCTGCGCCTTAAGGCCGATCCGTCGCCCGAAGCACACGCGGCTCTGGCCAAACGCCTTCTGGACGCGCACGGCCTGTTCACCGTGACGCGGACAGGACTTGACGGCGGAGCCTGCCTGCGCGTCACGCCGGGCTATAGCTCGACCCCAGCCGATATGGTGCGGTTGCTGACAGCGTTGACGCGCCTTTAAAGTCTCTCCCTTTCCGGCTGGATCGAAAAGGGTTACCTGAGTGTGGAACGAGCTCCGAACAAGGGCACTTTTTCCTTGTGAGCCATGGGAACGGTGCGACCATAGGTCCGGCCTTTGTGCGACCTTCCACCGCTGGCCTTGATGAGGTTTGCGATAGGACTGGCCAATCAAATCAGCGCATTTTTTACGCTTGGGGATCCTCGGCCTTGGGCCTTATCGGGATATCAGACATCGGCTCCGAGAAGACGGGTTTGTTGGAGACCCTCAATCCAATCGAACACGCTCACGACGTCGCTTGTATCCCAAATGACTGAACGCCCCCTCGACTGCTCGATGAGCCCCTCACGAGACCGGTTTAGCGTGTCGCTGTCGACCGGGGTTTTGACGAAGAGATTGACCTGAATCGGCTGCGTGTCGATGAGGATAATCGACGGCAAGGTCCGGCCTTTTCCGAGGTTATAGGTCATAGGCTTGAGGAATTTTCGCTTGAGCGCCACTGCCGTGCTGACGACCAGACCATCGTGCAGCGAAAAATACGGCAACCACTGTGGCGTCAAAATCATAAGGGTGAGATCTTCAATTTGAAGTACGCCCGTTTCCGTTACCGTGGCAGTCAATAGCGCCATAAGATGGTGCGGTTTGCCGTTATCCTCTGGGTCGCCATGCTGACGCCACGACGCCAGCTCAAATCCGAAGCGTTGATTGATCTCGGCCAGTTTGCGATCACTCAGATAGACGCGCGTTTCACCCATATGTTTGAGCGTCAGTCGATATCCGAACTGACTGGGCTCGATGGTCTTGACCTCGCCTAGAACCATCACCAGACGTCGTGGACCGCTACGCGTCTGAAATCCCGCAAAGACCGACTGCCGGCGCGCCTTTTGCCGCTCGCTGTCGGTCTGGTTCCACGACGGTGGGATGTACAGCAGCTGCGAAAGCGGCTGGCGCTTTACCTGGACCGTCTGCGCCGTCTCGTTGAGGTAGGCCGAGATCACCGCCCAGTTGCGCTTACCTTCCATCGTCGGTGTCCAGCGGCAGAACCCCGACCGATCCCAGAGATAATGAAGAATCGACTTCAGGGTAAGTTTGCGGGTGTCGGAGGAGGCGCTGGACTTTTTGTCGTCCGCCGCCTCGTCCTCCGGAACGCTTGCCTTTGGCGCCATATCGCCGCGCGCCACCTTCTTCAGGGCAAAGTCAACCGTCAGCGTGGTCATACCGGTCAGCGGCTCTTCCTTGATGGCACCACCCATCAGCGAGCCGATCCCGCTGGTCTCCATGGGTGGCTCGTATTTGTCGCACGTATAGTGGTGCTGGCCACCCGTGTTGGGCCAGCGCTTGAGGTGATAGCGGTCGCCAACCCTTGCGATGTACAAAGGGATCGAAGGATCGCGGCAAAGACACCGCGGCGGCTCGGTTTTTCGATTGTGATAATGGTCGGCCAGGGCGAACTGGAAAGCGTCGTCTCCCGTATCCGGGAGCACCTGGCCACCGACCTGATATGCGGACATACCACCCTCCTATCGTGACCGTTCCTGGCCGCGCACACGCTGTGGCTCAGGCGGTTGTTGTTGGGCTGGCGTCGGTGCGGCACGGGCGCGCGCCGCGTCGCGCAACTGATCGAGCGGCACCATCTCCCAGGTGTTGCGCATGACTTCCGTGCGCGTATAGCCGGTCACCTTGCCGGTCGTTTCGTGACGGTTGGGTACATCCACCACAACCGCCTTACGTCCGCCGAAGGCCAAGGCCACGCTGTCGCCTGGCTTCGCCTTGGCTTCCTCCATGGCGCGCGGAATATCCACGCCCCGGACTTTCGACTGGTGGCCCTTATCATCAACCAGCACGACATAGGGACTGTCTTTTTCTTCGGCCTTGTCCTGATAGGGCGCCGAGCCTGTTTCGATGATTTTACCCACATAGACACGCCGCGTCCGGAATCGCTCCGCGGCGATCTCGCTCGCCTTCGCTACGGCTTCGGCGCTGTCGCCACGCGCGGTCATGATCGTTTGGAGCCCAGCCACAACCTCCTTTTGCTCAGGCGTCAGAGCTAACCGAGGTTCTTCGTTAACTGCTGCCGTTCGATCTCCGATCCGAGGCGAGGAAGGCTCCACGCGTTCGCCCGGGCGGGCCCCGGCGCGCTCCGCTTTCCAGTCTTCAAGCCTGACCTTGTCGACCTCGCGCGGCGCATAGCCTTCCACTTCGAGCCCACGCGCCGATGCCTGCATCCAGACTTCGCGTTTGAAAGTCTCAGACCCCTTGACCTTGAGGCTATCCCATCCCCGCGCCTCGGCCAGATCGACCATTGCAGCGGCCACGACCGGATCGTCGAGTTTGGTCGAAATCGCCTTGGGCTTGGCCTCGAACGCCACTTCGGCCTCTGGTGTACGGAAGTGGTAGGCGTCGCCCGCCACGGTGTAGCGCTTGTTCAGGTTTTCCATCAGCATCGCGGCACGCGCGTTGCGTGCGCCTTCGGCGGTGACAGTTGGATCACCCACCCCGTTGGCAACGGCCGGCGGCGGGTCGCGCGGCTCTTCCCGTCCCCCCTGCCCGTTGGGCGGCACGAGTGCAGGATCGATTGTGCCGTCGCGGCGACGTTTTCGACCCTGCTCAATCGTGTTGGCGGCCTCCGGCTCGCCCGCCCTCGGTTTTTGGGTTTTAAGGTCGGCCTCTGCCGCCCGGATCCCCTCGTTCTCCTGCCGCTCGATCGCCGCCTCGTAAGCATCCGTGTTCCTAAAGCTATCGTCTGGACTGCGGGCTGCTGACGAAGGTCGACGGCGCGACGGAGCGACATCCTGCGGTCCTTCCGGTTTCGCCTTGCGCGCAGCGATATCTTCCTTATCGTCCAGAACATTCAAATCCCAGATGCGCAAAGCGCGCTGGGGATCGACCGCTTCGATCTTTGCCAGGTCCTCACGCACCTTGGCAACGCGGGTATGCACATCCTCACGCAGATCGGGATCGGGAGACACCAGTTGCGTCCAGGGCATATCCTTCAGGCGCGAGGCGACAGACGCGCTCAGGGTGTCGATGTCGGGTTCGTCGGCCATGTCGTCACCTCGTTCGTTCGGAGGAGGCGACATCGACCGCAGCCGGGGGATTGGCCGGTTGCTTGTTCCAGCCCAGCGGCGCGCGCGGCGCGCCACTCGAACAGGCCGCCAGTCCCACCATCAGGGTGGACAGCATCAAGAGCAGGTGTTTACGCATGTCAGGCCTCCATGATCAGGTTGTCGGTCTCGGGCGCCGCACCGAAGAGCTGGCGCATCACATCTTGCGTATCGACGCCAATGGCCTCGAAGACCCCATCGAGCATTTGATTGATATCGGCATCCGACGGCGTGATAGGGTCGGCCAAAGGCGGGACGGCATCAGGCGTCAGTTTCGAAAGGTCGATGCCGCCGGCGCCCAGCGTGTGGGTGCGCTCGCGCCGGCGCGTCGCATCGATGTGGGCCGCGACGTCGAGTACAGGCACCGCAACTGAGAGCTCGCGATCAATGAACGCCGCCTGCTCCAATTGCCGCCGGTCGGGCAGGCCCTTCAGCTTTCCAAGGTGGGGGCTCTGCGCCTTCAGTCGATCCACGAACACGGCTTCGCTGTAATAGCGGGCCTTATCACAGCGGATCGGCCGCGTGTTCTCGTAGAGGATGACCTGCTCGGCATCGGGCAACTCCTTCAGCTCCTGGGGCAGCATCAGGGCCCGGCGTTGATCGGAGACGTTCTCGCTGTCAGAGCCGCCTGAACTGAAACCCCGATTGGTCGAGCGGCCTTTCGAGGTGGCCTTGATCGTGTAGTAGCCGAGCATCTCACTATAGGCGTTGGCATCGCGCTGTTCGCGTGGCGTGAACAAGACCTGCATGGCGTGGTTGGTCACCAGCGCTCGCGCATCGTTCGGCCCATAGGTAGCCTCTAACTGCGCTACGCTCTGAACGATGGTCAAAAGCCGGAGATTATAACCGGCGATGAAGGCGTTCGCCCTGGCCAGGATGTTGATCCGGCCCATGGCCGTAAATTCGTCGAGAATGAGCAGGCAGGGACGGCTATGGCGTTCCCGCGATGGCAGGGTGCGGGTATTGGCATGGATCAGCTGCGAAAAGAACAGGTTGATCAGAAGCGACGCCTCGGCCAGCCGGTTGGGCTGTATCCCGACATAGATGGTCATCTTGCGGTCGCGCACTTCGCGGATATCGAAATCAGAATGCGCGGTGGCAGCATCAACCAGCGGATTGGCAAACAGGGTCAGGGGTGCGGTGAAGGTACTGACGATATTGGCCAGCGTGTTTTCCGACGCCGACAAGAATCGGTTGAGCGCTTCGATGCAGTCGGTACTGAACGGCTTCTGCGCGACTGCGCGCGCATGGATACGTTCGGTGAGTTGGACCTTTAGCCCCTTCCCGCCCCCGCCCGACTGGCGCAAGATTTCCCCCAAGGTCACGGGCAGGTCCCCGCTCTCCATAACCATCAGCGCCAGACCGAGAAACAGGTTCCGCGCGCTCTCTGCCCAGAACGCGTCCTTATCGCCGGGCGTCGCCGGATAGAGGCTCGTAGCCAAGGTCTGCAGGTCGCCCACCCGCACATTCGGATCTCGGCTGACGCCATCGAGCGGGTTCCAGCGGTGCGTCCGGTAATCGTCGGCAAACGGGTTGAACAAAAACACGGCCTGGCCGTGCGCCGCCCGAAACTTCGAGGTCAGAAGGAAGTTTTCCAGCTTGATGTCGAGCACCACGCAGGAATCCGGCCAGTTCAACAGGTTCGGCAGCACGAAGGCCACGCCCTTGCCGCTACGCGTCGGTGCCGCGAGTAGGCAAAACTGCTGTCCTGGAAACTGCAGGAAGTGGCCGCGATATTTGCCGACAATCATCCCCGTCTCGTCCATCAGTCCCGCTTTGCGCACATCACCAGGCGTGGCAAAGCGCGCCGAGCCATGCAATTCACGCTTGTCGCGCGACAGGTGGATGGAGAGGGCAAAGGCGGGCGCGAACGCGACGATCACTCCACCGAAGAGGCTGGCCATCAACAACGCCTGCGGCCGCTGCTGCCCCCAGTAGGCGTCCGCGTAGGAGAGCCAGGTCAACGGCGTCACATCCTGAGGCAGCGCCTTGTGAAACAGGAAGAACAAGACGCCCGCCAGCCAAAGCGCGGCGATGACGGCGACCATCATATAGACAGCCACGCCGGCCGAGACGGCGGCCACCTTCAATGCACGGGATTTTTCGGTCATGAGACGGCTCCCAGGGCAATCGCATTGCCACCGAAGCGTTCGCCCACCTTTGCGACCGGGTTGAAATGCACTTCGCCGACGACGCGCGCCTTGTGACGATGACCGTCCCTATCGGTCACCGTCTCGGTCTTCATATGGACGATGATATCAAGTGTCAGGGTCACCAGACGTTTTAGCCCGGCGGCGTCGAAGATCGCCGCGTCTGGATGCTCCTTCGCCATCAGGACGTAGCGCTCAAGCGCCAGGGCGCAGCTTTCCGCATGGAAGGAGGTGATAGAGCCCGAGTGGCCGGTCGTAAGGAGCTTGAGGAAATCGAAGGCTTCCGAGCCCCGCAATTCCGCCAATAATACCCGGTCGGGCCGCATGCGCATGGTGGCGGCGATAAGGTCCGCCGGAGTTACGCGCGCCACGCCCTGCCCTCCCTTCGAGTACAGCAAATGCACCTTGTTGGCATGATTGGGCAGGGACAATTCGCGAACATCCTCGATGGTTATGATTCGTTCCGCATTTGGGATGTGATGGCAGAGGCTCTTCATCAGGGTCGTCTTGCCTGAACCGGTATCGCCGACGATGGCGATGTTGCGCCGGGCGAGCACGGCATCGAGGAGAAACGCCTTGAGGTTGCGGGTGCGCAGACAGGTCATAAGGTACTGGTCGATCGTGCTCAGCCCGTCCACCACACTGAGATCGGCGGGTGGCGCGGCCCAGCAAAACGACCCAAAGGCTCCATCCGCCTCATAGTCGTCGAGCGAGCGAATGGTTGAGGCTGGCAGCCGGATCGACAGGCTGACCGTGCCCGCTTCTACAACGGGCGGCACCACGATCTGGACGCGCTGACCTTCGGGCAAAACCGCCGAAAGGACTGGTGTCAGGGGCCCGATGTCCTGATCGGTATAGGTCGCAATCGCCCGGATCAGTGAATGAAGGCGCTCGTACGGCAGATCCTCGACCGCTTCGGTCGTCCAGACGGCACCTTGCTCGTACATCAGCTCATTGGGGCGATTGATCACGATCTCGGTGACGCCGGGAAGGGCAAAGAAGCGCTCCAGCGGCGCCAAAAGTTGGCGCACACTGATATCGCGGTCGAACTTAGCGGGCGCGAAGACGGTAGACATTTGAAAAATCCAGATCGCGCGCCACGTAGATGATCGCGCGATCTCCCTGGTTTTTGTATATGGTCGGTGGAATATTGATCGACTGCTGCAGGACCTTCTCCGCCATCGTCTCGCCGCTCTGCGCCGTCGACGCCATGACGATGGTCTGGCCGCTGCGCGCCTGTTCCTGCGCGATCTGGTACTGGATGGCGTCCTGGACCGTTGAAAGCAGGAAGGCTGAGCCGACGCGCTCCCACCAGTGATTATCGACCTTGCCGGTTAAACCCGTCGAGCCGAGCTCATCGGCACCCGGCGAGTTGAGATTGACGACCACGCCCGACGGGGTGATGATGCGCGTCCACAGCACGAACAAACGCTTCTGGCCGACGCTGACACCTGAGCGATATTCGCCCACCGCCTCGCTGCCGCGCTCGATCAAGAGCACCTTGCCCGACGCCGAATAGACGTTCTGCGTGACGATGCAGCTGGCCTGACCAGCCAGCGTTGAAATGATCCGCATCGACATGCCGCAGTCGATCGTCCGGCCTTTCGGCATCAGCATATGCAGATTGGCAAGGCGTGCCGCCTGCACCATGGGTGTCTTTGACGGGATCAGTTCGGCGTCAAGCGAGTGGGCGCGCGGCGCGGTCAGCAACCCCTCCCCTTGCGACGGGTTTCCACCGCCGGCAATGACCGTTTGCGCCGCCTGCAGCGCCGGCAGTGGATTGGCCAGATTGACCAGGTCCTGCGCCCCGCCGTACTGACCATTGTTGAGCATCATGAAACCTTGCGGGGTCTCGACCAGTTGAGAGTCGCTGGCCACCGGCGATCGTTGCGGCGCAGGCCCGGACGCGGAGACGGGTATCGGCCGCGCGGCTTCGGCCTGTTGCGGCGGGGCATGGCCGATGACTTGCCCGTTGGCGCACACCCTGACAGACTGCCCGGCGCTGTTACGGACCACCGTTCCATCAGCGCCGCGCAGCTCATTGCCGAGCGTGCCGTCTGCACAGGTGGGGGTACGGAGACTGGCCGCTTGCGCATCCGCTCTCCCCTGGCCCGGCAGAGGCGGCGGGGTTTCGGTATCGAAGGTCATGGCGACGTTCGTCGGGGTTTCCGCCGCCGGCTTGGCTTTCGGCCCGGCCATTTTCTGTCGCATGACATTGACGGTTAGAAACCCGCCGATCAGCACGACCAGAGCGACCCCACCGATCATCAGGAAAGGCCCGACCTGGGCGTTCGAGCGCTTGCCACGGTCGTTGACGCTGACGATGTCCCCGGCGGCGGCCTCGTTCGGCACGGCGTTGATGTTGTCGGGCTCAGGCGCGGGCGACGGCGAAGTATCAGTTGGCATGTCCGGCTCCTAATCGCTCAGTTTCAAGGGTTTCCCGGGCCACACCGTCGACCGTCGTACCGGCCGGCGGCACCACACCTTCAGCGTCGAAATTCTCATTCCATACCGAGACGACCGACTTGCCGAGCCGCAGGACGAACTTGCGTCCCAGCCGCTGCACCACCATCAGATCGTCGGTCATGTTGTAGTTGGTGCGCGCTTCCTTGCCGTCCGAACCGATGACGAAAATGGTCGGCAGCTCCGAGTTTCCGGGGAAGCGAAAATAGGTGAAGGTGCCGTCGTCGAAGACGCCTTTGGGTGTTATATCCGCGCCCTTGCCGTTGCTCTGCAATGTATAGGCTTCATTGCGCCGGACGGGTTTCTTGTCCTCGATACGCTTCTGAATGACCACGGCTTCATCGGGCCTGGCCGCTTCCGCCAGACCGGTGGCCTCTGCCGTCCGGGGGTAGCGGATGACGATGCGATAGGTGGTCAATGCGCCGACGGAGAGGTCGATGGAGTAGTCGCGTCGATCGGTTTTCAGTTCGAGATTGTTGCGCCCTGCCCCGGCCTTGGGCTTGACCCACACTTCATTCGCATCGGCGTCGGCCACGACGCACCACAGGTGTTCGGCGACGTCGCACTTCGACGGCACGCCGGTGGCGGCTGCAATGATTTTCTCTCCCCGCTCCAGGACAATGCGCGTGACGACGCCCTTGGACACCGGAACACTCAGCACGCCTTCGGCCACATAGTCCACCGTGCGTATACGCGGATCTTTCGGCACCGCGCTGACAGCGGCTTTCGCGCCGGGCGCGACGAGCGCGGCAAGACCGGCCAGCATCAACAGAAAGGGCGGCCTCATGGATTGACCTCCGATCCGGGCAGGATGCCGGGGACGCCGCCGATTTCCGGATCAGCGCGGAAGGCCGTGACCGTGAAACCCAGCGGGTTCTTGATCAGATCCTGTTCCTTGCCCGTCCGCTCTGGGTGGTATTCGTAGGTGAGCGTCGCGATATAGTGTTCGAGCGGCTGCAAGCTTTGCGTCTGCACATCGCGCTGCTGCACATTGTAGCGGACGACCGCCTTCTTCCCGATCTGGTCCGGCGCCAATTGGATGGAGGTAATGGTCACCTCGCGCTCGACGTTCGGACCCCAGACCTTGTTCACCGCTTGAGCGCCGTTGAAGCGGGCCGCATAGTCTTGCGCGACGCGCGGGCCTGAGAAGGCGACCGTATTGTTGAAATCGCTCTGCAACAGTCGCCAGTGGTAGCTTTCACGCGACACCACGTAGGCATTGGCGAAATGCTTATCGAGCAGGTCCTGATTGGAGGCGATCTGCCGCTGGTTGGCGGCGTCCATGATGGTCAACTGCCCGGTCTGGCGGTCGACCGAATAGACGTAGGGGACGACCTTCTTCAAAGGCAACATCACAATGATGGCACCGACGGCCACCGCCGTCAGGAGGCACGAACCGATGGCGACCGCCCAGGCGCGCTTCTCGCTCTTTTCGATGCGCGACTGTCGGTCGGCCTCCCAGTTTTGAGCCTCTTTAAAGTAGGCGGTAGCGTTCGCGGGCGAGACCGTGTCCCTACCCGCGTCAAAAGTCGCGTCTCTGGCCATGTTACTGCCCTTGTGAATCGGGGCCGGCGGCGTATCCGAGGTTGGTGAAGTTGAAATTGTCGAGCACCGAAACCTTGTCGGTGGCCATCAGGGCGTTGACCCGTTCCGCCTCGCTCTGCGCCGCCGCACGGCGATTGCTCTCCAGCATGGCCTGCGCCATCTGCAGCTTGTTCTGATCGTTGGAAACCTGGGCCTCCTCGATTGCGATGCGGGCCTGGAGCTCGGCGATGGCCTTCGGGTCCTGCGTGGCATTGATCTGCGCCCGCAGACCTTCGATCTGGGTCGTGCGTTGGTTCAGCAAGGCCATGGTGTCGCGCTGGAACGCGAGCGCCTGCGCGTTTTGACCGAGGAGCACCTGGCAGGAGGTTTTCGCCCGAGCGTCGGTGATGTCGCCACAGTCGTAAATCTGCGAGCCCGTCCGGATGTCTAAAGCTTTGCCCGATAGAAGTCCCGTCGAGTTCAGGCTATCGAGCGTCATCGACAGATCGGTGGGCACGACGTGACGCAGGACGGGGTTGTTCAGGAGGTCACCGAACCCCCGTGCCCCGGTCAGCGCATCATACTGTGCCTTGACGCGCTCGAAAGTCGCCTGCGCTTTCTGGATGCTGTCGCGCATCTGATTGTACTGCTGTGCCCAGGCCTGCACCTGCTTGACCGCCTGAGCGTAGTTGGTGGGGTCGTAAACAATCCCACCGACGCCGCCAATAGCGAGGGCCGAGGTCGAAACGGCGGTCAGCATGAGGGTGCCGCCGAGGGCGGCTATGGTCTTCTTACTCAAAAACATGGCGGGGAGTCCTATTTGTTGAGATGGGAAATCGAATTGCGACGGTAGAGAGGTCGTGCTGGTGTTGAGGGCGCATTGCGGCCCTGTTGGATTGTCCCGCCGGAAGATGAACCCGTGTTGGCGGGTGGCGCCCACGAAGATCGCCGGCTGGGCATGCGTGGCATGGCGAAGTGCGGCATAGGCGCGCCGCCCACCAGTGAAGCGGCGAGCATGGGGATGTAACCAAAGATAAAACCGAAGGACACGGACAGAACCAACACTTTCACAACGTCGAGGAAGATGGCTGTGGTGTCGAAGTTGGCCGTCACCTGTTCAACGATGTTTTCGAGAAACAAGGTGCTAATTGCCAGAACAATGCCGGCCAAAACCTTGATAATGATCGTGTTCAGCGCCGATGAAAGCCAAGCGTCAGCGAACCGTTGGATAGGCGGGAAAATCAAAGTGACCACGAATACCGGACCAAGAGCGATAACCAACACGCCCGCGACCTTGGCCAGCATGAAGACGCAGACCGCAAAGCCGAAGAAAATTAGAGTCGCCAAGGCCAAAACGATTACGGCAATGACGACCGCCATATTCGGCATGAGCCCAATACCATCGGACTTCAAGTTTTCCTGCAACTTGTTGAAAAGATCGAAAAAGGCTTCGACCGTTTGGTCGAGTAGTTCGCCACCGCTGGCGACGCCTGTGGTCGCCTCGAACAAACCGGCTTCAATTCCATTCAGTCCACCGACGATGTAGGAGTTGAAGCCTCCCGCGCTTAGGGAGACCGCAGCAATAAGTGACCACTTGACGGCTTTCCACATGCTGGAATGCAGGCTGTCGCTCGCCTCGCCGCGCATCACAGCATAGCCGATGAGGATGATGTAGATGACGATCCCAGTCGCCACGATTGGTGCGGCGATCGCACACAGGTTCGCAGCCGTTGAGCTGAGGTAAAACGCCAGTTGCTCGTCCATTCCAGCTTCAAAATTAGTGAAGAACGAGACCGTCATGGTTCAGCCCGCCTCTTCCGAAGTCATGGGCTTCGCAGGTGAATTTGAAGCATCGCCAGATGCCGGTCGCGGAATGAGCGCAGCCTTCTCACGAATCCGCGCCTTCTTCGAGCTGTCGCAGGACTTGCCCTTACAGTCCCAGGCATCCCAGTAAACTTTAGCCATGACGGGGTAGAGCTGTAGCCACCTTTCGCGGGTGGTTCCGGACCGCTTCAGGCTTCGGTCTGTGGTGATCCCATCGAATTCGAAGTTGTCTAACGACGACTTTTTCTCCGCCCGAACGCCTGAGGCGCTGACCAGGGTAAGGGCCGCGAGCGCGACCAGGGTGTGCGATCTCATGCGATCTGTCTCCTTTGTTGGGTTCGGTTTGCGAGCCGGTCGAGGAACACCGGTAGCCAGACGTCCGGGTCATCGCCGTGCGTCTCTCGAATACCGTCGAGCAGGGCGACATTCTCCGTGGTGCCCGAAATCACGTTCAGCACCTCGGTCAAGCCGCCGAGGTCGAACCGGCAGATGGCGCTGGTCTTGCCTTGCTTGACGAGGAAGGTCCGTGAGGTCTCGCCGAGGGAGCGAATAACCTCAAACTCCGCTTCCGTGACCTTGAAACCATCGACATAATCGGCCCGGTCGGCGCGCGGGTTGGGCAGGTAGATCTGCGTCACGCTCTGCTCGACCATCGTCTTGCCGATTAGGTGCGTCAGGACGTCCGAGGGCGACTGAGTTACGAAGACCCCGAGCCCGTTTTGCTTACGGATCGTTTTCTGCTTGTTGAGCGCGAAGTCGCTGAAATGGCTGTCCATTAGCGGCTTCCAAAACTCTTCCATGATGTAGAGGAACGGCGCGCCGTCGATCAGGGCCTCCGTCGTGTGCAGGAGATAGGCCATGACCGGGGTGCGGATCTCCGGATCGTCCAGGAACTCCGTGTAGTCGAATCCGTAGAGGCGGCTGTTGGAGAAATCCAGGGTGTCCCGGTCATTGTCGAAGACCCAGCCCAGCGACTGCCCGCGCAACCACTTGCGCAGCCGCATCTGCAGCGAGTTCTCACCGACGACCGACAGATTCTGACAGACCAGAGAGAGACAGCGCACGTCGCGTGACACATGCGCGCCCATAGTGGTGCGAACCGCTTCCGATATCTCGTTCTCTTCACGCGCCGTCAGTTCACCGCCAACCAGCAGTCGCACCAGCTTTTCGCAAAACTGGATGTTCTCTTCGGTCGGTTCAAGCTGGAACGGGTTGAATCCGGTCGGCGTGCCGCGCTCCAGCGGCCGGTACTGACCACCTAAGGCCCGAATACCGATCTCCATGCCGCGGTCCTTATCGAAGCAGACGGCCCGCAGGCCCGGATACTTCAACGAGAAGGCCAAAAGCGCGGTCTGAAGCACGGTCTTGCCGCTGCCCGTCGTGCCGCAGATGAAGGTGTTGCCGGGCAGAGCTTCGCCTTCGGCGTTGCGAGCCGGCGGCGACACATGGAAGTTAAAATAATAGGGCTGGCCCGAGGGCGTCTGAAACAAGGCCAACGCCTCGCCCCAGGGATTCCCTAATCGCTTTCCCGTATCGAAATTATGGAACGGCGACAGTCCGGCAAAGTTTCGGCTGGTCAGCTTGGCTTCACGCGGACGCAGGTCCCAGTTTCCCGGCAACTGCGCAAACCAAGCCGCTTCCGGCACCACATCGATGACCGACATTTTAAATCCGGCTTGATCCTGTAACGCCGCGCGCGCGTCAGACATGGCCTTGCCCAAGGCCTCGGCGCTTTCGGTCAGGATGGCGAGCGAATAGTGATATTCGCCGACCTCGATCTGACCAGCGACCAGATCATCGAGGGCTTCGGTGATCTCGACGATTTCGGTTTCAGAGGCATCCTCAGCTGCGTGCATGTGGCCGCGCTGGCGTTCCAGCGCCCCTTGGGCGTCACGCCGGTTCAGAATCGAGAAGGACTGTGTCTCGATATATTCATAGTCGGCATAGAGCACAGCATTGCCGACGCCGCTCTCGGTCCACTTCGGATAGTCCGCGATATCGAGGAAGCCGGCAAAGCGTCGCGCCAGCGGATGCACGATCTGCAGCCGGCCATTGTTATCACCAAAATGCAGGCGGCTTGTCGTTAAGTACTGGTCGATAGACGCCCGACGCAGCGGCACCTCTTCCCAGACCCCGTTGACCAGGTAGCCATACATGGCCAGCAGGCCCGAATAGACGACGTTCCCTTTGGTGTAGGTGGTCAGGCGTTCCGGTCGATAAGGCTCCAACGCCCGCTCGACCATCTTGGCGACATCTTCTAGATTATCGAGCGCTTCGCTGTCGGCGGCCTTGATGTCGGCCAGAGACCGCTTGGCCGCCCCGAACAGATTGCCGAACACATTGGGCACCTTACCCAGATCGGGACGCCAGACGACGCTCAGATAGAGTTCGGTGCGCATCTGCCGATGGCGTTCGAACGTCGCGTAATAGTCCGCTGCCAGGCGGCAGGCAAACGCATTGTCATAGGTGGACGACAGACGCTCATAGACGCGACGGCGCAGCTTGTGCGACCACAGAGCGACCTGTCCGCCGTTGAGGCCACGCAGCAGATTGGTCAGGTTCTCTTTGGCCGCTGCGATGTCGCCTTCGTCCTGCGTCTCGAAGCTAATGCCCGCCAGCTTCCACGTCGCCACGTAGTCGCCGGTCCGGCGCAGCTTGATGACGTCGGGCGCAATGTGGGTGCCGAAGGGGATATATTCGCTGGCGGAAACCTGAACGGCGACCGCATCCTTGAGTTGGGCGCGAGGTTTCATGTCATCTCTTTTTCAGGCTAAAAGGAGAGTAGCTCAACGCACCCCAAAACCCGCGCGCCCCCTGCATACGCACCCGTAGGCGCAGCCGCAGGACGAGCTGGTTGAGCCGCTGGTCATCCTGACGGGTCACCGTACGCATCCACAGATAAAGCGGTAGATAGACCGCGACGATCAGGATCGAAACATAGGCGTTCACGAACAGGCCGAGCATAGCCAGTAGGACCGCCGATCCCGTCAGCAAAATCGCCGGTACCATCGGCACGCCTAAGAACATGGCGGGACGGGTAGCGCCTCTGAAGACGGGATCGCGGAACGTCATGGGTCAGGCCGCCCCGCCGCCGCTGAACAGCTGCGGGCCGATAGCCGCGGCGCCGCCCACCAGAATGCCACCGAAGAAGATGTGCGCCACCTCAGACCATTTAGCGTGCTGGAACATCATTTTTACGCCCACCCACATGATCGCAATGACGATCACCACCACGCCAATCCCGGTGATGGTGGCTTGAATCCAGCTCAGACCGGAGTCCAGTTGCGCGATCTGCGCATAGGCGGGCGCGGCCACCAAAAGGGAGACGCCGGTGAGCGAACCGGCGCGCGCAATGAAAGTTTTCGCCTTCGTATCCATGGTTTTTTTCCTTAAAACAGGAGGGCCGTAGCCGGCCCGTGGGTTGCGACGGGTTGCGGGAGGGGCGTGTCAGGTGCCATAGCCGCGACGGGAGAGAGCGACGCTGAAACGAACAAGGTATCGGGTACGGGTACGCGCACTGGCAGGGACCGCCTGGCGGTCTGGAGGCGGATGGAGGTTCGCGCCATCCGATCGCGTGCCGACATCATCGGAACCGCGAAACTCGATTGTGAGGGCAGGTCGGTGACCGAGGGCGGTGTCGCAGCCTGGATCTTGGCGACATAGCCCAGACTGTATCCGGCGGTGAAACTACCGCTGTAATAGCAGCTGAAGGCGTCGGTAAGCGCCGTGGGTGACGCCCCTGCCCGCTTGTAACAATCCTCAAGTATTGCGCCACCCGTTCGCAAATTTTGACATGGGTCAAAAGCACTTAAGAATGTAAGTCCATATTTGGGGAAATTCTTTTTGTTAACCTGCGCCAGCCCCAATGAATAATTATATCCATTTACTTCAAGCATCTTTGCCGTCGCTACGGCTTCGTCGAGCGTACGCGGCTGTCTCTCGAGCTTTCCGCCCACGACTCCGATTGCGTAGGGATTAAAATTTGACTCCACAGAGACGATGCGATGCATCGTATCGGCGTGGACGTTCGGGGCGCAAAGCTGCGCCAGTGCCGCGAAATCCATGTCGCAACCTATTGATACTTATTGGAGGGAGGAGGCAAGCTTACTGCCCTGCAGCAATCATAGGCAGATAGGGATTCCGGTGACAAGCCCCTAATCGCGAATGATTTGCATAAAACTTGAGATTTGTTACTTGCTTATAATATTTGCTTTTGGTTTTTCTTTTTAATTACTTCATTGCCTTATTTCGATGCTGAAAAATGGCGCGTCAGAATGTTCAATACCGAAGGTATGGGATAGTCACGGGGTCGGCAGGCGACGGAGGAAATTGGCAGGTCGACGATCGACCGTTTCAGGAGGTGGGTGGCGGGTGTGGTGAGGCACTCGACCCACCCATCCGCTTGCCTAGCGGTAACCAATTAGAGGCAAGAACAATCGCGTGGGGCGTCTTTGACGCTGGCAATCTTACGAGACGGAGGGCGATCATCGATTACGATCCCAAAAGCGGAACTCGTCTTTTTCGCGGATCCTCAATACCAGGTGGCGGTCGCCCGCCCGATCGGTCGCCTCGAGGCGCCCACCTTTCTGCGCGACCTCTACAAGGCTTACACTCAATCACCCGCGCTATGGACCTATCATCGTCTCATGGACCTTCGCCGCTTCACCGGCGTACTCGAGGATGGGGGCGTCTGCATTATGTCAAACATGGCGGCACCTCTTTCGGCGTTACCCGCAGATTGTAACGCGGTGCCCTACCTGAGTTCGGTCATTTGTTCGTTTTTTGCTCTTTATTGCGTGGTGGTTGCCGCCAGCGAGTTCTCGGGTGACGTTTGCCGCGACCGTATCTGGCATTAGATTCCGAACCGAACTTAGGGCCACGACATCTCACTGACTTGGGACGCATCCAGTGGCCTCGTCATCGGCGAGATCTGGTTGACTTCCGGTGTCGCCTCCCCGGCCTGCCTCAACGCCGGCGTTCTGGCCTTTCTTCCCCTAGGCTACGCCCATTCCTCGTGAGACAAGAGCGGGAATGCCGGTGTCCTGCGCTTCGCTTCGGTACTGTCGGATGCAACGTCCGGCGCCTTCCGCCGACTAATCGCCCTCGAGGCCGTACGGTGCAGCCCGAAACTCGGCGCCTTCAAGAAGATCGCCCGCGATCAGTACGCGCCACCGTTATCCGCATCATCCCTTAAGCGGGAAGCGGCGAAGATGGCGCTACAGACCGCGTTTTTGCAGGCAATACCGAGACCGGTCCCGCCTGGACCAAACAAACGAACGACTTCTGCGACTATATGGGTCTAAAGAGGCGACCCTAAGGGAACCAGGATGGCAGAATCGAGTCGATTGTTTTGCATACGCTCCATTCCAAGATCGGCGAGCCCCCTCCCCTCGTCCTCGTCTCACCTCGTTACATCCAGCAGAGTATGAAGATCACGTAGGCAGCTAGACGATCGTAACAGTGCCCTTGCCGATAATCGCTAGAACCCAAGAGACCGAGAGACAGGTCCCCAAGCACAAATCCACATTTACACATGCGTAAGTGCGCATGTGTAAATGTGGATTTGCGCAAACTCCTTGGCACCGGGAAGCGCTTGGTGCCATCGCCCTTTAGTCCTGACGGGCGCTTCAGCGTAACCAGGGTCCTCATACGTCTCATCGGTGTGCGATAATTCCTACGACCGAGCCGCAAGCGAATGTACATTCACATATGCACACTTACGCATGTGCATATGTACAAGTGCATTTATGTAACAATTTGCGAGAGGTATCGGCTGCTTCGGGTTCCGTGTCCCAAGGATTTACGCCATCGATGTGCATTCTGGCAAACCGAGAAGCGGTTCGGGGGCGACGCATCCCCTTTGTATGGAGAACACGGCAGGCGGCTTGTAGTCCGTCACCGCCTGCCTGCATATTTGCACATGAGTACATTTTGCACACTTGCGTATATGCGTAAGGCCGTATGCGCGATTGCGCGCAGTGTTGTAAATTCGTACATGCATATTTACGCATGTGCATGGAAAGAGACTATCCCCGCCGTAACGTGTATTTTGTATGTTTCTGTTTTTACGATACTTTTTTAACGACCCTCCGTTAATTATGAGTGGTTCCTCATATGTGTAAATACGCTACTGCGCATGACCAGAATCAGTTAAATTACGGTCGTTAACCATTTGTTAACTGCGCCGCAAATACACATGCGTAAGTACACATGTGTAGATACGCAACGAGGTCTCATGGCAGTTATAGCTCTCAATTCGCCAAAAGGCGGAGTCGCCAAGACGACATTGGCCATTCTCCTCGCCGCGGAATGCGCCCATCGCGGCTACTCGGTCGCCTTGTTAGATGCGGACCCGAACCAGCACGCCGCTCTGTTCGGAGAGCGTTCGACCGTCGAAAATCTGACCTTTCAGCCCGATATTACTGACGCCACTGTTATTAAAGCCATTCGTCGCGCTGCGGAGGCCTTCGATCTGGTCTTTATTGACTTGCCCGGCGCCACCACGACGCTGAACCTGAAAGCGCTACAGCTCAGCGACTTTGTCATTCTACCATGCCAAACCTCGCGCCCGGATGTTCGCGACGCTATGCGCGGCATCCAGCAAATCGTGGAAGCAGGCGACCTGAAGGGTCTGCCTGGCGACGAAACCATTCCTTACACGATCCTGTGGACGCGCATTCCGTTTCACTTCGAATCTAAAGCGGCCCGTTCCATTCGCGAAGCCATCTCTCAAACCGGCGCACGGACCATGTCCTCAGTCTTGCACGAACGCTCAGTCTATAAGGAGATGCACATCAATAGCGAGGTGCCGCGCCAAATCGACGAGAGCTCGGCCGCCACGAAAGAAGTTTCGGTGTTGACCGACGAACTCCTTGAAACGCTTTATAAAATGAGGGAGCAGGCCGATGTCGCTTGACGGGAAAAGACCCATGGATTCGTCCGCACTCGCGCAGGATCTGTTGAACATCGCGCGCCGCCCGGCCAAAGTCGATCTCACCCACGCGGCTGCGGCAGGGGAGGGCGCGCCCCAAAGACCCAGCCTCAGAGGCAACCTGACCCGCACCCCTCGGGACGAGGAAATCGCCGCTGTGGCCCAGACCGTCGCCCGCGATCACAAAGGCTTCACCTCGGCAGCTACCGAACCTATCCCGCAGGAGCGCTTTCACTGTTTCCTGCCTCAGGTCACAGCGCGTGATATCGCTGTTCGCGCGGCCAATGCGAGAGTGACGCGGACCTATCTGTTGTTGAAGGCTCTGGCAGACGCAGGATACGACGTGCCCCCCGAAGCCATCGTTCCGGATAAGCGGTCGCGGCGGTAGCCATGGTGAAAAAGCGCAACGATCCCTATCCGATGGGCGATCTATTCGTTCAGGATATCATCGACTACTCCCCGAAAGAGGAACGGACGATGATGGAACGACCGTTTTTCTCGCTCTCAAAGCGTAAGCGGAACAAGCCGATCGACTATGTCAGCGATGACCAGCAGGTCTTCGTGAAGGTGCTCCCGCATCCTGATTTTGGCATGGCCACCATATGGGACCATGACATCCTCATCTGGTGCATCTCAAAGGTCGTCGCCGAGAAGGCGAGGGGGAGTAATTTCGACTCTCGCACCATCCATACCACGCCCTATGAGATCTTGCGGGGCATCGCCCGTGGCGTCAGCGGAACCGAATATACGCGCCTGTTCGAAGCGATCCGCCGTCTACGTCACACATCAGTTGAGACAAATATTCGCGCAGGTAAGAAAAACTTTGCCAGTTTCAACTGGTTAGCGGAAGTTGAAGGGGAGGGAAATATCGATTCTCCCGAACAGATGGAAAACGTCAAATCCATCGCTTTGACCCTGCCTCGGTGGATCCACGACGCCATTCTGAAGAACGATAACGTCCTGACGCTTGACCGGGAATACTTCCTCCTGACCAGCGGCCTGGATCGCGCCCTTTATCGCATCGCCCGCAAGCACGCCGGCAATCAACCAAACGGCTGGACCTGCGGCTTTCCGGTCCTCCATCGCAAGACCGGTAGCGAGTCGACCTTAAAAAAATTCAACGAGATGATGAAAAAGGCAATCAAGGAAAACAAACTGCCTCGCTACGTCATGACATTGACAACCCTGCAGGATGGCACACCGGCCGCCCACTTCATCGATCGTAAAATCCAGGCCGTTCAGGCCGATCTGAGCCGTCTGGGGTCTGACAGCGAGCGCTTGAAAAGGCTGGCCTTGGAAGATGAGCGCCGTGATCTTATCGACAGCGGGCAGTCGCCCAGGCGCGTCTCGCGCTAGGTCCTGCGGCACGTGTTATCAGGGGCCTCTGTGCCCAGTTGAGACGCGGCCGAAGCTTCCAATCGCAACCTTCAACAAAATCAGCTCTCTATTGCGTGTTATTGAGAGCAAAATTGGGCCGGCGAGCATCGTTCCTGATGCCCATCTCGACGCTTCACCTATCGTGTTTTCAAGGGCCATGCCCAATGTTAAGGCGTTTTGGCTTCACTTGAATTTTGGCTTCCCCGGATTCGACCTTAAGCGCTTCCACTATCGTGTTTTCAGGGACCAGATTCGCTTATTATCGCCGTTTCTCGCGCTGCCAAGTTTCGCATGTCATGCAGCAGCGCCCTCCGCCCGCGATCTATCGTGTTTTCAGGGGCCAGAAACGGCTTTCTGAAAAGGCAGAATATCACATCCGAAAGCACGGGGCGGCAGCCTATCCACAGGGTGGGGATAAGTCCTCCCAACTATCGTGTTTTTAGGGACCATTGGCCACGTGATTTCAAGGACCCTGACGTCGTGCGATTAGGGGCCGATCTATCGTACTATCAAGGGTTAACGGGTGTCATAATCATTTGATTTATTGAGATTAAACCTTCCCTTTTTCGCGCTTAACCTTCTAACTTTATCTATTTAATAAGACTCTTTTTAACCCATACTGAATGGAGGCAAATAGCGACGGGCCCTAAGCGCCTAAAGGAAGGCGCTATAGGCCCGAACTTCGATAGGGCAGCTAAAAAATACCATGGGGCCCCTGAAAACACGATAGTGACCAGAAGAGAATCGCGCTTATTTACCGGGACAATGGCAATCGGGTACGCAGTTTATCGGTTTAGGGAAGTGGGCGGTCCCTGAAAACACGATAGCTGTCGAAAATTTGTCTTTCACGTTCACCGGCTCAGGTGCCAATGCAGGCAGAGCGGCGGCTCCGCCGTCCAGATCGGGTCACACTTGCCCGTAAGGGCGGTCCCTGAAAACACGATAGTCCACCCCCCCTTGACGTCGGCACCCTAATAGGTCGACCACCAGTGACGTGCACATTTACACATGTGTAAATGCGTAAGTCTTGCACCCGTCCATCGCCTCTGGGAAGCGCACGTGCGGTCGCTATGCTGACAGGGGTTTTAAAGGGACCTGTCTTAGCGGATCGACCGTTCAAAGAAGGAGGAAAGGGCTTTTCAGGCCGGATCAGGGCTGGGGATGGGCCTCAGCCGGTCTGGGAACTTCTGACATGTTTGCTATCTCGACTAAGCCAACCGTATCCATCGCCCTATCGCAGCTCATCATTTCCGATCTGAACCTCCGCGCCGGTGAGGAGGCTGACGAGGGCATTGACGAACTAGCGCGCACCTTGTTGCCGGGCGCAAGCGGCCAAATCCTGCCGCTACTGGTGAAAGCCGGTGTAGGGGAGGGGAACTTCGACATCCTCGATGGTCGCCGCCGCTATCTCGCCTGGTCGGATCTGCGCGATGCGGGGGCGATCGACCTTCACCATCCGGTGCAGGTGGTCGTATGCGAGACCGACGACGAAATCGCGCAGGCCGTTATCATCGCCAACGCCATGCGCCGCGAGGTGCAGTTCGCCGATGTGCTTCTGACCCTCAACCGTCTGATCTCCGAGCGCTACACCTACGACCATATGGCCAGATCCCTCGGCCTTGAGGTGAAGGAGATAAGGAAGCTGGCGGCTCTTGCCAGGCTTGATGCGCGTATCCTTCAGGCCTTCAAGGCCCAGCGATTTAAGCGCGGTGTCCTCCGGCAAATGGCCCGGATCAAGGATGCGGAACGGCTGGCGGCACTCATCGATATGATCGAAGAGTCCGACGGCGAGATCCGGGACTATAATATCCGCGAGTTTTTCGAAGACGGCGTCTTTGCCACCGACGTTCTGTTGAATGCCGTGCCGCTCGACCTCTATCTCAAGAAGGGTGGTCGCATCGAGCAGGACCTGTTCGAAGAACAACCCGACCGCTTGCTCGATCCCCAGATCGTCGGGACCCTATGGGAGGTGGCCATGAAGCCGATCGTTAAATCACTCAAGGCTCAGGGGCTCCTCGTCGAATTCGGGCTTGATCTGAACTATGGTGCGCCGTTGGGATTTGCCGAGTTGGGCTGGCGCTACCCCACCAACGCTTCCGACGACCGCCTAGCGGCCCTGAAGACAGAAGTCGAAACCCTGACCGGGCAGGCGCGCGACGCTGCACAGGCAAAGGACACGGCCGCGTTCGTCGCAGCCTGTGCCGAGCTGGTGACCAAGCAGTTGGAGGCGTTTAAGGAGAAGGCGAAGCCGCTCACCCCGAAGGCCTGCAAGGCGACCGTTGGGCAAATCGGTATGCTCAGCGTGAGCTTCTATGTCGATCAGGACGAACTTGATGCGCATTTGAACGCGCAGGCCGAACAGGACCCGGTGACGACCTCCGCTTACACCCCGCCTGTCGATGACACGCCGCTGCCAAAGACCCAGTTGCGTCCAGACGTCACGCTCTATGGTCACGCCCATCACCAGCGTACCACAGCACTCGCCGGGCGGGCCTTGGCGCGCAGCCTTTGCGAAATGCCCTTGGTCGCACTGGATGTGCAACTGTCCGCCCAGTTTCAGCAAGCAGTGCTCTGCCGATCCCACGATGCCGGCAAGTATGTGCTGAAGGTCTGTGCCAGCGCGCGGGCTGACGCGATGCGAAACCCCGACACCGTTCTCGATCAGCCAGTCCTGACACGTCTTCAGCGATTCCGCGACGCCTACGAATCCAGTGGTCAGCACCCCTTTGAGTGGGTATCGAGCCTCGATCCCAATCTCAAGCTCGAACTGCTGGCGCTGATCACCGCCTTGCAGATCGACATGTCGGAATCGCGCACCGATTACGTACGCCCGGCAGCGCGCGCCGAAGCTATACTTATAGCCGCGGCCATCGGACACGATTTCAAGGATCATCTGGCGGTCGAGCCGGAATTCTACGCGTCGTTCTCGAAAAAGGCGCTTCTGGCCATCATAGGTCAGATGGGCCTTGATCCGGATGAGTTCAGCGTTCTGAAGCGTGGGGCTCTGGCCGAAACGGTTCACCAACTGGCCTTCGAGCGGGGTTACATTCCGCCGGCGCTGAACTTCCACGAGGCCGACTACCTCAGTCTGGCCGATGCGGAAGACGACGATGAGACCGACGCGCTGGAAGAAGAGGACTGGGACGGCGACGCCGCCGCTGAAGTTCACGCCCACGACCCCGCGGAGGAGGGGACACAGGCCGATACCGGGCCTAAGGACACGCAAGAAGCCGCCTGACCTCTCATTCACTGGCCGTTTGGCAGCCCCCGCAAGGGGGCTTTTTTCTTGGCGGCATTGCGGCCGCGGCGTTCGCGGACCGGTCAAAGAAAAAGGGAGGGACGGGAAGGGGGAACGCCTGGATGGGCCAGGCCTCGAAGGAATCCCGAGATGACGCTTTCACTCTTTGCTGCTTCACCCGCTAAAATCACTGCGGCCTCCGCCATCCTCGGTGCTGGCCGCTCCCTCTTTCCCTTTCTCACCCGTGGCCGCAAGATCGAAGCGGCGGCGGTACGCGATGTTATGAGCTTTGCCTTCGGCGGAACCGACGCCGACGGCGTATGGACGTGGAAACACGCCTATGAAGCGATCGAGACCGCACAGGTGCTCAATGCGCGGCGCATGGCGGCGCAGTTGTCGCGTATCGAGGACGTGCCTGGTGAAACGCTGCGTCTGTTGGCGGGCTATACCGCGCTTGGCCTGACCCACACCCGGCGCTCGGAAGAACAGGTCGAGATGGATCAGTTCTCGACTCCGCTCGAAATCGCCGCACTCGCTGTTTTATCGGCGCAAATCCGTCCGGGCGATCTGGTGCTAGAACCCTCAGCCGGCAACGGGCTGCTGGCCATTCTCGCAGAGGTCGCCGGCGCGAAGCTGCATCTGAACGAACTGGCCCCGACCCGCCACGACGTGCTGAAGGGCCTGTTCCCGCAAGCCGGGCTTACGGGCCACGACGCCTTACATCTCAAAGATAGTCTGAGCGACTCCGGCCGCTTCGATGCCGTCGTCATGAACCCGCCCTTCGCCGATCTGCAGGCCCACCTGACGGCAGCGCTTGCGTGTGCGGCCGACAATGGCCGCGTCTGCGCCATCGTTCCGGCCAGCTATTTCAACAGCAAGGACGTAACGCGCCTGGCCGCGCACTATCAGATCCGCGCCATGATCCTGTTACCCACCAACGCCTTTTACAAACACGGCACCAGTGTTGATACGGGTCTCCTCGTCGTTGATCGCTGCCCGGCCACGGATGGGTTGCCCTCCGTTCAAGTGACCGAGACGCTCGAACAGGCGGTGTCAGTCGTCCAGTTGGTGTCAGCCCGTCTGAACGCCAAGATGCGGGTCTTTCGATCGGTTGTCCGGCCGACTGCAGTAGGGTCCGTGGCCGCGCCCATCGCCTCTGGGCGCCTGCGCCTTCTAGGGTCGGTGTCGGACATCGACTACACGCCTAAACCCTGGTCGGGTCAGACACGCGATGTTGGCCTCTATTCCGCCTATCAACTGTCACGATTCACGCCGGACCGGGACCGTCCGCACCCCGCCAATTTGGTGGAATCATCGGCAATGGCCACGACTCCCGCGCCCGAAGTCACCTATCGTCCGCGTTTGCCGGCCTCGGCGATTGCCAGCCAGTTGTCGGAGGCACAGATGGAGGTCGTCATTTATGCCGGTCAGGCGCATGAGAAGATACTGCCGGGTCTTTGGAAGCTGGATGAAGACGCTCAGGGCTATAGCCAAACCAAGGCCGATGATCCGGCAGGCTTCCCGCTGCGCCAGGGCTTTTTCCTCGGCGATGGCACCGGGGTAGGGAAGGGGACATCGGTCTGCGCTGTCATCGCTGACAACATGGCGCAGGGCCGCACCAAAGCCATCTGGGTTTCGCGCAATGACACGCTGATCGAGGATGCGCAGCGCGACTGGATCTCGATCGGCGGCGATGCCCACGACATCGTGCCCCTGTCGACCTATAAATTCGGCGCCGCCATCCGCATGGATCGGGGCATCCTCTTCACCACTTACGCCACCTTGCGTCAGGCCGCGCGCAACGGCAAACAGTCTCGTCTCGACCAGGTCGTCAACTGGCTCGGTACGGATTTCGACGGCGCAATGATATTCGACGAATCCCATGAAATGGCTAATGCCGCGTCAGGCAAAGGCTCGCGTGGCGTAAAGAAGGCATCCCAGCAAGGTCTGGCCGGGCTGCTGTTGCAGTATCGAGCTCCCAAAGCCCGCGTGATGTATGTCTCGGCCACCGGTGCCACCGAGCCTACCAATCTGTCCTATGCGCCGCGTCTGGGCCTGTGGGGGAGCGCAGAAGCGCCGTTTGTGACCCGTGAAGACTTCCTCACTGCCGCAACCGATGGCGGCATCGCCTTCATGGAACTGGCGGCCCGCGAACTGAAGGCCAAGGGGCTCTACCTCGCCCGTATGATCAGCTTCGAAGGCATAGAAATCGAAGCGCTGCGCCATGAGTTAACGGAGCAGGATGTCGCCATCTGGGACGCTTGGGCCGGTGCCTTCCACACAATCCATAGGAATCTCGATCGCGCGCTTGAGGCGACGAACATTGTCGGGGCGGAGGGGACCAATTCCGGCCAACACAAGGCTGCCGCCAAATCCGCCTTTGCCTCGACCAGCCAGCGGTTCTTCAATGCCCTCCTGTGCGGCCTGAAGGCCCCCAGCATCATCCGTGACATGGAGCGCCAGATCGACGCCGGACATGCCTGTGTGGTTCAGCTGATTTCCACCAACGAAGCGTCGATGGAGCGGCGGCTGAACGAGGTATCGCCCGGTGACTGGAACGATCTGCATATCGACCTCACGCCACGCGACTTCGTGACGGAATACCTGTCGAATGCCTTTCCCATCCACGCAATGAAGGAGATGGAGGACGACAACGGACATAAGACCGTCGTGCCCCTTTTCGACGAGGACGGTCAGCCGCTGGTCTCGCAGGAGGCGCTGGCCTTGCGTGAAGAGGCGCTGTTGCAACTGGCGCTTCTGCCAGCCGTACCGGGCGCGCTCGACGCCATCCTCCATCATTTCGGGCCCGAAAAGGTGGCAGAGGTGACAGGCCGTTCGCGCCGTGTGGTGGTCAAAGGCGGCAAGCGGGTACTGGAGCGTCGTGGATCGACCGCCAACAAATCTGAGACCGATGCCTTCAATTCCGGCGAAAAGCTGATCCTGTGCTTTACCGCCGCCGGTGGCACCGGCCGATCGTATCATGCCGATCGGCGCTATGCGAACACCCGCCGTCGCGTGCAGTATCTGGCCGAGCCCGGCTGGCGCGCGGACGTTGCCATCCAAGGGATCGGGCGCACGCACCGGACCAATCAGGTGTCTGCACCCATCTTCCGCCCGGTCACCACGGATATCGTCGGCGAAAAGCGCTTCCTCTCGACCATTGCCCGCCGTCTCGACAGTCTGGGCGCCCTATCGAAAGGGGAACGCCGCTCCGCCTCAAACGGCATGTTCCGGGCCGAAGACAGCCTGGAAAATGCCTTTGCCCGCCGGGCGCTCGTCTCCTTCTTCAGCGCTATGAACCGCGGTGAGATCGAGTGCATGACAATTGGCGAGTTCGAGGACAAGACCGCCCTGAAGCTGCGTGATGCCGAAGGGGTGTTCAAATCAGCCGAAGACCTGCCGCCGATCTCGACCTTCCTCAATCGTCTGTTGGCCCTGCGCATCAGCGATCAGAACGCCTTGTTCGCCGCGTTCGAAGCGCGTCTGCGCACCATCATCGAAAAAGCGGTTGCAGATGGGACGCTGGAGACCGGGGTCGAAGATCTCGTGGCCGAACAGATCGACCTGATCGACACCCAGGTCGTGCGGGTTGATGAGACCGGCGCGGAGACCCAGATGTTGCAGTTTCAGATCCGTCATCGCCGTGAACTCTTCGATCTAGCCTATGCCCGCCGCGTGATGGAGAATTTCCCCAACCGTGCCTTGCCGGCGCGCAATGAAAAGTCCGGCCGAGTGGGCCTCGTCATTCAAGGGCTGACGACGACCGATGCACAGGACAATCTCATCCCCGCTATCAAAATCTATCGCCCGTCCGGGGTCTGTGAGACCCATGCGCTGGTGACGTACGAGGAATCGAGCTGGCAGGTGGCCGAGACATCGGCCTGGGAGGCGGCCTGGGTCGCCGAACACGATGCGCTCGATCCGTGGGTGTCGAACCGTATCTTCCTGGTCGTGGGTCTTCTGCTGCCTGTCTGGAAACACCTGCCGACCGACGCAGCCCGTGTGAAACGTCTGAAGGCGCCCTCTGGCGAACGGTGGCTTGGCCGGGTGCTGATCGAGGCAGACGCTCTGAAGCTGAGGCGCGTGCTGGGGCACGACGTCACGTCCGCGCTGCCATCGACGGCGGGGCATTGCCGTGATTTGGTCATGGGGCAGGGGGCGTCTTTGAACCTCTCGCCGGGACTGGTTATCCGGTCGGTCCGCTTCATGGGCGAACGTCGCATGGAGGTCTGCGGCGACCGCGCCGAGTATCCAACCTTGCGGACCCTAGGCTGCGTGATCGAGCTGCTGCACGGGGTGCCGAGGGTCTTCGTGCCGGCCAATGATGACGTGCTGAGCGCCATCGTCGAGAAGTACCCGGTGATGGATGTCACCATGTAGGGGCGTCGAGTTGGGGGGGCGGGGTGACCTGCCTCAGTCTTTTCCAAAGACAAGGAAAGGGCAGGGGAGGGGTGAGCCTCACTGGGAGGCGAATGAAGGAGAGACCCCCATGCGCGTTACTGCCCTAGACACCCTGCTTGCCCGCCTGATCGATCAAATGGACAAGGGTGACCTGCCCTGGCGCAAGCCATGGAAGACCAGCGCCCAGCCCCAGATACCGACACGGGCCGACGGCCAGCCCTTCTCCGGCACGAATCTGTGGCTGCTCGCCATGCAGATGGCCATGAACGGCTGGTCGAACCCGCGATTTTACACCTTCAAGCAGGCCGAGGGTCTGGGCGCGATGGTGCGCAAGGGAGAGAAGGGCTGCCCCGCTATCCTCTATCGCACCACAGAGGTCGATGGTGACGGCGGTGACGATCCGAAGATCCTCCGTTTCCTGAAAAGCTACACGGTCTTCTGCGCCGAGCAGATCGAGGGCCTGCCGCTGGAATGTTACGTCATCCCCGAGCGGCCTGTCATCGATCCCGACGCGATCGACATCTTCTTCGCCGGGATCGATTTTTCTCTGATGCACAAGGGCGATATGGCCTATTACAGCCCCGACAGTGACACGATCGTCATGCCGGTGCCCAGCCAGTTCGAGGACACGGACCGCTATAACAGCGTGCTTGGCCATGAACTG